>CANKNP010000045.1 GCA_947483545.1 Deltaproteobacteria bacterium
CGTCAACACCGCGACAGGCTTCAGCTACCAGGACGTTTTCGACGGCGCCGCCCGTGTCCGCAGCTGGATCAGCGACAAGGGTTTTGACAGCAAGGGCGTGAACGATCTCGAGGGCTTCCTGCTCTCTCAGTCGGTGCCCCAGCTCATCCGGCACGTCCTCTTCCTGCAGCGCGCCACCACCGAATACACGACCTCCGTGTACGTGAAGGTCGGCACGACCGGCACCGGCGGCATGGGCCTGAACATCCCGTACACGCACAGCGAAGACCGCCCGTCCAAGAAGCTGCTCGCCAAGAACGAAGCGGCTTTTGGGCACACCGGGCTCTTGTTCCTGCTGGCCCGCACGCCGAACGCGCCTATTGTGAAGGAGGTCAAGCCCGCCGCGATGATCGGCTACCGCGCCGTCCAGGTCATGGAGGCCAAGGACCGGTTCGACAATTCCGATCTGTACGCGCCCAAATCCCAGGATCTGACCAGCGGAACGCTTGGGCTCCGCGACGATTCCGCCGGGTATGAGAAGTCTGGCCGACTCCGTGTCCCGGTCGTGGATACCGGCGAAAATGGCGTGTTCACCCGCGGGGAGTTCGCCGCCATCACAGCCTTGGGGCAGATGGAGTACGTCACGCCCGAGGAGATCGCACACACCGTCGTGCTCGAGATCCGGGGCGCAAACACCGGCCAGGACACCATCTCCGCGCTCGACGGCTCGGTCATGGACCCAAGCTACAAGGCCGGGCTCGTCCGAAACGTCGCGCTCTCGGATTTGGACGCCGTCGAAAAAGAATGCGGGATCACGTCTGTCGCCCTCGGCCGGCTCGGGCCGCCAGAGCTGTCGAAGCTGCTCTTTGAAGCCGAGCTTCTCCGCCGTGCATGCGGCACGTTGGACGGCGTGACCGCAGAGCCCGATCCCGCCAAGCTCGCTCAACGTTGCGCGGACGCGTTGGAGCCGAGCGGCATCATCCGTACCGCGCCTTCGATTGGGATCCCCATCCTGATGCCGGACGGGCGCACGCTCTTGCGGGGACCTCGCATCAACGTCCCCGAGGTGGTCGGCCACAACGACACCGTCCCGTTGGGCGATCTCGCGCGGGTGGACGCGTGGGCGCGCAAGGGCTGGATTGATCTGCGGGCCGAGAACATCGCGCATTGGCAGGCTCGATTCCGGAAGATGTTGAAGGGTCGGGCAACCTTGCGAGAGCTTGGCTCTGCGGCGGCGAGCATCGAGAGTTTCATGGCCACGGGGTTTGAGATTGGCGAGGTCGTCGCGTGGATCTTCAATAATGAGATGGGCGGGTTTCGGCAGAAATAGGCCCCCCCGTGCCCACCCCCGTCACGATCCTGCTCTCCGAGATCACCGCCGCCCTCACCGCCGGCACGCTCGTCAAGCTCACGCTGAGCAAGCCTCGGCGGGGGCTTCCTGGGCCGGATCAGGCGCAGATTCGGCCCGTCCAACTTCGCGATCAGCCGCACATCACCGTGCTCCTGCGCCACGCCAACAAGGACATCACCGAGAATCACCCGATCTCGGACGCGCCCCTTGTCCTGGCGGAGTTGATGACCCGCTTCCAGAACGCCCACGTGTTCACGACGACCGGGGATCTCGAGCTGCGCACGAACAAGCACGGGGATCCCAAGCTGTTGCGGCACAAGCCAACGTTCACCGCCCCGCCAAGCTTGGAGCATGACCGCCCCAAGCGCTACGTGCTGGATCCGGAGACGGCGCCTTGGCTCGTGGCGCTCGGCATCGTCGGCGCTGCGGGCCGCGTGCACAACGACAAGGCGGACAAGTACCGGCAGCTCCAGAACATCCTGAAGATCCTGGATGATCTCACCGAGGGCTCGGCGATCCGCCGGAAGCCTCGGCTCCGGGTCGTGGACATGGGCTGCGGGAAGGGCTACCTCACGTTCGCGATCCACCAATATTGCAATCAACACCTGGGTATCCCTACCGAGGTGATCGGCGTGGACCGCAACGCCGAGCTGATGGCGTTGTGCAACGATGTCGCCCGAAAGCACAGCGTGACGGGTCTCCGATTTGAGTGCTCGACCGTCGAGGACTACGAACCGGGAGAGGCCGACATCCTCATCGCGCTTCACGCCTGCGACACGGCCACGGACGTGGCGATGTTCAAGGGGGTGCGGGCCGGCGCCGGGATCGTGATGGTCGTGCCTTGCTGTCAAAAGGAGCTACGCCCACAGTTCAAGCCTCCCCTGGAAGAACGCGCCTTGTTCAAGCACGACACCTTCCGCGATCGCTATTCGCAGATGCTGACGGATGCGTTGAGGGGCCTCTTGTTGGAGGCACGCGGGTACCGAACCCGCGTGATCGAGTTCATCTCGGACGCCCACACGCACCGCAACGTGATGATCGTCGGGATGCGCGACGGGGAGGATCGTGATCTCGGGGGCAGACGCGCGGAGGCGTCGGCGATCAAGGCGCGATACGGCATCGCCACGCACACCCTGGAGACCTTGTTGGACAGCCTGCCGACGCCGGGATCCGGTGTTCCCCTCGCGACATGAAGACCACGCAGGAGCTTGAGGCTCGTATCGCTGTGTTAGAGGCGGAGAATGCCGCACTGAGGAACAGCGAGCGGTTCTTGGAGTCGATCGTCGAGAACCTGCCGGATATGGTTTTCGTGAAAGACGCCGAGGAGCTGAAGTTTGTACGGTTCAACGCCGCGGGCGAGGGGATCTTAGGCTACCAACGCGAGCAGTTGCTCGGAAAGAGTGACCGGGACTTTTTCCCCGAGGCCGAGGCGAACTTTTTCCTGGAGAAGGACCGCGAGGTGCTGCAGCACGGCGGCGTGCTGGACATCCCCGAGGAGCCCATCCACACGGCCCGCGGCGTGCGGTACCTGCACACCAAGAAGATCCCGGTGCTCGATGACCAGGGAAAAGCCATCTTCCTGCTGGGCATCTCCGAAGACATCACGGAGACCAAGCTGGCGCGGGAGCGGCTGACCGAGCGCACTGAGGAGCTCGCCCGCGCGCACGATGATCTGCTCCGGGCCGATTTCGACCTGCGTGTGTCCGAGGCGAGACTGCGGGCGTTGTTGGAGCACTTTCCGGGCGCGATGTGGACAACGGACGAGGCGCTCCGGTTCACCTCGACGGCCGGCGGCCTGGTCACCCAGCTCGGCCTCACCGCGGAGCGGGTGCTCGGCGACAGCGTGGAGGTCTGGCTTCAGCCGGCCGGTCCCGGCCAGGACACGCTGGAGTTGCATCGCCTCGCGCTCGGCGGGGCACCGCAGACCTACGAGTTTCGGGCGTTGGGAAAGACTTTTGAGGCCAGGCTCGACCGGCTGGGTGTGACGGGATCTGAGGGCCTGATCGGCGTGGCGCTGGACGTGACGGAGCGTCGCCGGGTGGAAGCCGAGCGCTTCCGCGCGCGGCTGGAGCGCGGCCAGAAGCTTGAGATGCTCGGGCTGCTCGCCGGTGGGATCGCGCACGACTTCAACAACCTGTTGACGGTGATCCTGGGGAACGCGAGCTTGGCGCTCCTGCGCCTCGGCGAAGGCGATCCTGCGCGGCAGGCTGTGGAGCGCGTGGAGCAGTCGGCGCAGACGGCTGCCGATCTGACCCGTCAGCTCCTCGCGTATTCGGGCAAAGGCCGGTTCGTGATCGAGCCCCTCGACCTTTCGCGCATCGTGCAGGAGATGGGCACGCTTTTTCGGGTGTCGATCTCCAAGAAGGCTGTGCTGAAGTTCGAGCTCGCCCCGGATCTTCCCAGGTGTGAGGCGGACAGCTCTCAGATTCGCCAGATCCTCATCAACCTGATCACCAACGCCTCCGACGCGCTGGGCGACGCGCCCGGGAGCATCACGCTGGCCACAGGGATGGTCTACGCGGATCGCGCCTACCTCGCTCGGGCGTGGCTCGACGAGGACCTGCCGGAGGGACCGTACGTTTGGATCGAAGTGAGCGACACCGGCATCGGAATGGCGCCGGACACCCAGAATCAGATGTTTGATCCGTTCTTCACGACCAAACCGCGGGGTCACGGGCTCGGTCTCTCCGCGACGCTGGGCATCGTGCGGGGCCATCGGGGCGCGATCCGGGTGTACAGCGAGCCCCACATCGGGACGACCATCAAGATCCTGTTCCCTGCCGTCGCGGACGGGCGGGTTCGCCCAGTGCCTGAGGCCCGGACCCCGGGCACCCAGGGCCAGGGCTTGGTGTTGGTGGTCGATGACGAGGTGCAGATCTGCCAGTTCGCGGCGGACGTCCTGGAGGGGGCCGGGTTTGGGGTGATCACGGCGTGCGACGGGCTCAGCGCCATCGCCCAATTTCAGGCGAGCCCGGTCAAGGTCGGCGGGGTGTTGCTGGACATGACGATGCCCAAGATGGGCGGAGAGGAGGCTTTCCGAGAGCTTCGACGTCTGGATCCCGGCATACAAGTCCTGCTGTCGAGCGGGTACAACGAGCAGGACGCGACCAGCCGATTTGCCGGGCGAGGCCTGGCCGGCTTCTTGCAAAAACCCTACACCGCGGATCAGCTGATCCAGAGCGTCCGAGCGCTCTTCGTCAAGCGCTAAGGGTTGGGCGCCGGGGCGATGCCCTCCCGCCTGGATACAGCGCGCCCGTGCTTCTGCTCGCGCTGCTCGTGAACCCGGTCGAGGCGTCGCGGCCCGCCGACCTTGCGCCGGGCGCGCCCGAGCTCCAAGAGGGGGAGCAGCGTTTGTCGAGCCTGCTCGGCGGGGCCGATGCGACGCGCGCGGCGGCCTCTCGCCTGCAGGCGCGTTGGGTGATGCTCGGCGAGCCCGTGCCGGACGAGAAGGGCAAGCCCAAGGCGGCGGATCCATGCGCTGAGGAGCGTCTCGAGATCGGCTGGCGCATCGAGCGGTTCGGCGCCGCCTGGCGGGAGGCTGCTCAAGCGGCCCATGCGGAGGCCGGGCGCGTCCGGACCATTCGGGCAGCGGCGACGGTGGCCCCGCTCGTGGACACCCGGTGGGCGGATCGCCTGCGCTCGCTGTTGGAGCGCGACGAGAGCGGGCTGCGCGCTTTCCTGGAGGCGAGCGTCTGGCAGGCCCAATTCGTGCGCCCGGTGCTGGCGATGTGCGCGGCGAGGGTGACCGCTCCTGTGGTGGCGAAGCCCGAAGCCGCCCCACCGGAAGACGCCGCGGCGGTCGAGCTCCCCGCGCCGCCAAACGGGGAGGCGCTCACGTTCGTCTGGGAGCGAGGCCACACGCGAGAGCTTGTTGCTGCGCTCGCAGTGGGTGACGGCTGGATCTGCCCGGGGTCGGTGCGTGCGGACGACGCCGTGGTGCTGCTGGTCGCAGAGCCGGATGGCGCTGCGAGGGCCTGCTGGTCAGCGTCGTCGAGCTGTGGGTGTGCGCCCGGCGCTGTGTACCCGGGCGGGGTTTTGGCGGCGCCGGGGGAGTGATTGTCGGTGAGATTGTCCTCCCTCCCCCCTCCCGGGGGGAGGTGCCCGCAGGGCGGAGGGGGGTTCCTTGAACGTCACGTCGCAGCGAAAGCCCCGCGCCGCACATAACTGAGCCCCTCAGTTATGTTACATTCCGGACCCGCCCGATGTGCAGCGGCGGGACCACGGCGGTGTGGGCGGCTGGCGGATGGGATGGCGCCGCCCACATGCCCACGCCCACAGCAGCATCACCAGCCCCGTCCCCGTCCCCGTCCCCGCGCTCGAACAGCCACACTTCGGGCATTCGACCTGACCCGTTTCGGCGCACGGCACGATGCGGAAACGGAAAGGCGAGGACTCAGAGGTGGTGATGAACCCGCCGTCCGAGCGCACGCCGATGGCCTCCCCCTGGGGATCCTCTCCGAGGTCGAGCGCCACCGGGGTCATGGGCCAGATCGTTGCGACGTCGCAGGCCTGCCACACCCAAGCCGTGCTCAAGGTCCGCAGCACCACGGTGTTCTGGGTCATCACGCCGCCGGTCACCGCCCCGTCCAGCGTGATCTCGGCCTCGCGGACGAGCACGTCGGGCTCGTCACCGCAACTGAGGGCGTCCACCTTGTAGATCTTGACCTCGCCGTCGTCCTCTTTGGTCGCGATGCGCACCACCCCGCTCGAAGGGTCCACCAGCAAGGCCTCCGCGTCGCGGGGGCCATCCTCGTAGACCAGATCGCAGCCGACGGCGTCCACGATCGTCTCGGCGCTCTCAGGCACGATCCAGATCGTGATGAAGCCCCGGGAGTCGTCATTGTCGCCGATGTCGGCGATGTAGAGGCAGTCCCCGCCGCCGGGGCAAGGTCCGCTGGCGAGGTCCTCCCAGTCCGTGTTGGTGGCGCCGACGACCAACTGCAGCGCCCGAGTAGCTCCCAACTCATCGAACAGGTAGAGGTTCCGGTCGCCTCCGGCGTCGTTGAGGGTGTAGTAGAGCCCCTCCTCGACGGTGCTCGCCGCGACCCCGGAGGACTCGTCGACGTCGATCTCCGCGTCCGTCAGGGGGCCTGCCTCGTCCCACGCGACACACACGGCCGCTGGCGGCTTAGCCCTGTTCGCCCAGGCGGCGAGCGAGAGCAGGATCAACCCCATTCCTTCGCCCTCTCTCGCTCTCGCACCACGTCCATGATCGCGTTCAACAGTACTTCAAATGGGGCGGGCTTCCGAACCCGGGCATGAACCCGCTCGCCGAGCAGCTGAACCAGGATCGGATCGGTACACGCGGTGTGCGCCAACACGATCGGCGGGTCGCTCAGGCGATCCACCTCGTCGAGGAGCACGAGCCCGCCGAGGTGTTCGATGTCCTGCGCGTACTTCCGCGACCGAGGTCCGAGCACGGCACGGGGCGACGGGCCAAGCGGGATGAACAGGTCGGTGACGAGGATGTCGATGCCGCCGGGCGAGCCGTTCGCTGCGGGGGCGTGCAGCGCGATCACGGCCGTCTCCACGGTCGTGGCGACGAGGATCTCGCTCCCGGCGTGAACCCCCTCTACAAACGCCTCACGCAAGACACGCGCCAGGGCCTCGACGTTCTCGGGGTCGTCGTCCACGAAGAGCAGCCTCAACACCGCCTCCAGAGGATCAGCAGCGCGGGGAGCCAGAGCCAGAGGGAACCAGGCCCGCTCGCGCAGGTCCAAGAGATGCCGCCGCCGGTGGGCGAGTGGTCGAGGGTCATCGCGCAGCCCTCGTCGGCCTCTCCGTCGCAATTGTCGTCCACGAGGTTGCAGGCTTCGGTCGCGTCGGGGTGGACGGCGTCGTCGGCGTCGTCACAGTCGTCGCCCCCGTCGAGGAGGCTGATGTACCCGTCACCATCGGCGTCGGAGCCAACCTGGGCGGTGTCGGACGTCAAAATCGCAGCTCAGTCGCGAAGGTGAGATCCCCGAAGATCACGCCCGGTCCACCCCCAACGCGGGCCAAGGCCCGAAGGCCCCCCCCCCGCCCAAACCCGAGGGCGACCCCGCCCACCGCGGCACCAAAGCCCGCGACCGGCGCGCTCCCCGTCACGTCCAACCCGAGCTGCAGACCGAGCACCGGCGTGAGATCGCGATCCGCCCGCTCCCATCGCCCCTCGGCGGTGACGGGGATCGAGGCGTGGAATCGGCTCCCCCCCCCGCTCTTTGCCCCTTGATCCTCCCGCGTGGCCGCCGGCCGCACGGCTAGCCCAACGACCACGGCGGGCAGCACCGCGTACGAGCAGCCCAGCTCGACCCCTGCGGACAGCCCCCCGACCTCTGCGGGGCCGTTCGGGCGCGCGGCGTAGCGAACCACAGGTCCGACGCTCACCGCCCCCCGCCAGGCGTTGACCTCCCGCCTCGCCCGCTCGGAGATCCGCTCGGACAGCGCGAGCTTTCCGCCTTGTACCTCATAGATGTCCACGCGGTCGTCCAGCACGATGGCGTACCGGACCGGGTCGGTCGCCGCCGCGTCGCCGATGGCCCCTCCGACCAGGCTGGCCGCTGCCGCCAGCAGCCCCTCGTCCGGCTTGCCCCTCGCGAGCGCCGCCAGCGCCAGGGCGACGTCTCCCGACGTCCGAGGATCTCCGCCCGGAGCCACCCACACGAGCGTGCTCGAACCTGGCGACAGGCGCACCAACGCCGCTGCCGACACCCGTCCGCCGGTCACCGCCTGGAGCAGATTGACCCCGGCCACGCCCAGCATCACGCCGTCGCCGATGGGCTTCCCGTTGAGCCGCGTCCCCGAGACCTGCGCGGCCATCAGGATCCGGGGCTGGCGGGATCCGCGGCGACTCGAGAGGGAGTCCCTGCGCGCGTCGAAGTCCGCGAGCAGCGTTTCATCGAACCCGGGAGGCGCGGCCAACCCGACCCCGAACACCGCCGCTCGCTCCAACGAAGCGTCGGCCTCGGTCATATGGGACGCGCGCTCGTCCGGATCCTCCGTCGCGTCGGCGAGCTGCCGGTGCAGGTCTGCGAGTGCGAGCTGAAGCCGGACGAGATCGGTCGCCGCGGGCGGCGTCGACAAGCACGCGGTCTCCAGCTCCGCCGCGACGAAGGTGGACAACGCGCGGGAGGTCTGCAGGGTGGTCGTCTGGGCGCGGCCCTCGTCGAGCGAGCCCCGCCAATCGTCGAGGTCCACAGGCCCGCCGCAGTCCTCATCCCCGGTCCGGGCGACCAGCGAGATCACCTCGAAGAGATCGGTGAAAGCGCCGATCCCGATCACGCGGGCGGCTTCGGCTCCGGTCCCGGCGATGGCGACCAGACGGGGATCGCTGGCGTCGCCGTTGGTCACCAGGAGCGGGGCGGCGTGGGCTGCGGGGGCGAGGAGCGCGGCGAACGCGGCCGCAACGCCTATTCGTCTACCCAAGCGGCTTCCTCGAAGTTCCAGATCTTTCGGCTCTCGGTGCCGGCCGACACGGTGACCTTGAACGACTTGGGCTCGGCGCCCTCCGCGATCAGCTTGACGGTGTAGCTGCCCGCCGGCAGCTCATGCCGAATCATCGGCGTCCGCTTGACGAACGCGCCATTGATCAGGATCTCTGCGGAAGGTTCGCTGCCGAGGGACAAAAACCCGGTCTGGGTCACCGCGGGCCTCGGCGCGGCCGCGACCACGGGGACCGCTTTGGGCGCGGGCGCAGGGGCGGGGACAGCTGCGGCGGGGGCGGTCGCAGGCTTGGGCTTCGGGGCGGCGGGCTCCGGTGCGGGGGGGGCGATGGGCGCGGCGGCGGGCGGGGGCTCGGCGAACAGCGCGAGGTCAGGCGGGGGAGAAGGGGGTGGGGCGACGGCGCTCCGGTAGAGCTGCCAGCCGGCGAATGACATGATGCCGAGGCCGACGAGGGCGAATCCGCCGAAGCCAAACGCCCAGAGGATGCTGCTCCGGCGAGGCGGGGAGACGGCAGCGGGCCGGTCACGGCGAGGGCCGTGGGCGTCCCCAACGCGGACGGGGAGGCCGGGGGAGGGGACCGCGCCGGCCGCGCCGATGGTGGAGAAGGACCGGATGCGCTCCTGCGCGCCGGCTTGGGTGGAGCCCTCCGCCGCCCGTAGCTCCGCAGCGAGCTGCACGAGGGCGTCGTGGGTCTGCATGGGCGCGGGGATCAGGGCGGAGAGCGCCCGCCCGAAGGCGGCCGCGCTGGGGTATCGGCCGGCGGGGTCACGCTGGAGGGCGCGAACGAGCACCGGGGCCAACTCCGCCCGGGCGCCGGACGCTGCACGCCGAGCGGCTTCGTCGTTCACGAGTCCCTGGCGAATGCGGTCGTTGTCGCGCTCGGGGAACAGCGGTTCGCCCGTGGACAGCTCGTAGAGCACGGCACCCAGCCCGAAGATGTCCGCGGCGGGCCCGACCCCTTGGCCGTGGGCCTGCTCCAACGACATGTAGCCCCAGGTCCCCTTGACCCCGCCATCTCCCGCAGCCTCAGCACTCCCGCGAACGCTGGAGATGCCGAAGTCCAGCACCTTGACAACACCCTGGTGGTTCACCATCAGGTTCGATGGCTTCACGTCGCGGTGGACGAGCGCCAAAACCTCGTCGTCATCGCCCTGCAGCGTGTGCGCATAGTGCAGCCCTTCACAGACCTGCCGCCCGATCTCCGCGATGAGGGCGGTCGGCACGGGGCTCTTGGTGCGCCGCGCGTGGGAAATCAGCTTCCGAAGGGTGAAGCCCTCGATGAATTCCATCACCAGGTAGAGCAGCTCCCCCTCTTGGTTGAACTGCTGGACCCGGACGAGGTTGGGGTGCTCCAACCGGGCAGAGATCCTGGCTTCTCCAACGAACAGCTCCTGAAACCCGGGGTCGCTCGCAAAATCGGGGTGGATCACCTTCACGGCGACCCGGGTGCTGACCCCTGCGAGGGAGTCCAGCCGCCCCTCGTAGACCCTCGCCATGCCGCCCGCGGAGATGGGGCGGACAAGTCGGTAAGGACCAAGCCGTTGCTCGCCGTTTCGCAGATCGAGGTCAAGACTTGACATCAAGCCCATCATATCGCGGTTGGGAGGGGTGTTGAGGACGGAACGGCTACGCCACCGTCTCCCAGTACCTGCGAATCGCCTCCTCGCGGGTATCGATCGTCTCGCGCGAGAGCACGGCGGACCGGGCGGTGTCCTGGTAGTGCGTCAGCTCAAACCCGGGTGTTTTGCGGTTCCGCTTGAGCACCCAGATGGTCCGGTCGGGCATGTCGGCGACGATGAGCCCGAGGCCGCCGTCCACGGCGTTGGTGACATCGGCGAGGGTGTGCGGGAAGAACGGCCGGGACATCGTGCCTGTGTAGCCTGCCCCCTTGCCGCAGGCCCATCCGTTCCTACATCCGGGGCAACGCAGCATCCGATGGGATTTACGGGTTGACCGGCCTCACGCGGGGATTAACCTTCCCCGCAAGAGTTCGATTCGTTCACGAGTTCAATCGGTTCAATCTACCTAATCTCTCACGCCTCCCGGCAGACAAAGGACCCACGCATGGGCAAGATCATCGGCATTGACCTCGGAACCACCAACTCGGTCGTCGCGATCATGGAGGGCGATTCGCCCACCGTCATCATCAACGAAGAAGGCGCCCGCACGACTCCCTCGGTGGTTGGCTTCAACAAGGATGGCGAGCGGCTCGTCGGCGCGACTGCGCGTCGTCAGGCGATCACCAACCCGACCCGCACGGTCTACTCCATCAAGCGGTTCATGGGACAACGGTGGGAGGAGGCCGAGAAGGAGTCGAAGCGTGTGCCGTACAAGGTCGTCCGCAACGGCGATCTGATGAAGGTCGGGATCGACGACAAGGAGTTCAGCGCCCCTGAGATCTCCGCGATGATCCTACAGAAGCTCAAGCGCGAAGCTGAGAAGTACCTGGGCCAGCCGGTGACCGAGGCCGTCATCACGGTCCCGGCGTACTTCAACGATGCACAGCGCCAGGCGACCAAGGACGCCGGCAAGATCGCCGGGCTCGACGTCAAGCGCATCATCAACGAGCCGACCGCAGCCGCGCTCGCGTATGGCTTTGGCAAGAAGAAGAAGGACCAGACCATCGCTGTTTATGACTTTGGCGGCGGCACGTTCGACATCTCCATCCTCGACGTGGGCGACAACGTGGTGGAGGTCCGCTCCACGAACGGCGACACCCACCTCGGTGGCGACGATGTGGACAACCTGCTCATCGACTGGATGGTGAAGGAGTTCAAGACCGAGACCGGCATTGACGTCGCGAACGACAAGATGGTGCTCCAGCGCTTGAAGGACGCCGCCGAGAAGGCGAAGATCGAGCTCTCCTCCGGGCAACAAGCCAGCATCTCACTTCCCTTCTTGTCGATGGACGCATCGGGCCCCCGCCACCTGGAGCGCTCGCTTGCGCGCGCCCGGTTTGAGCAGATGATCGAGCCCATCATCGACCGTACGCTGGAGCCCTGCCGGCAGGCGCTCAAGGATGCGAAGGTCACCGCCGCCGATGTCCATGAGATCCTCCTCGTCGGCGGGTCCACCCGCATCCCGCTGGTGCAGGCGAAGGTCAAGGCGCTGTTCGGCAAGGAGCCCAACCGCACGGTCAACCCCGACGAGGTGGTCGCCCTCGGCGCCGCAGTGCAGGGCGGTGTGCTCGGCGGCGATGTCACGGACATGCTGTTGCTCGACGTGACGCCGCTCTCCCTTGGTATCGAGACCCTGGGCGGCGTTCACACCGTCCTGATTGCCCGAAACACCACGATTCCCACAAGCAAGAGCGAGACCTTCTCCACCGCCGCGGATAGCCAGACCGCCGTGGATGTGCATGTGTTCCAGGGCGAGCGCCCCCTCGCGAAGGACAACCGCCTCCTGGGCGACTTCCGCCTCGATGGCATCACCCCTGCGCCTCGGGGTGTGCCCCAGGTCGAGGTGACCTTCGACATCGACGCCAACGGCATCCTGAACGTGCGCGCGAAGGACAAGGCCACGAGCCGGGAGCAGAAGATCACGATCACGTCGTCGTCCGGACTGTCCAAGGAGGACGTGGAGAAGTTGGTGCGGGAGGCCGCGGCCAACGAGACCACCGACAAGGCGAAGCGCGAGCTGATCGAAGAGCGCAACAAGCTCGACAACATGGTCTACCAGGTGTCGAAGTCGCTCACCGAGAGCAAGGACAAGATGTCGCCGGACGGCGCGCAGAAGCTGGAGGCGGCGCTCAACGACGCCCGATCGGCCTTGGACAGCGACGATCTCGCCCGCATCAAGGGCGCGTTTGACACGCTCACCAAGGCGTCTCATGACCTGGCGCAGTCGATGTACCAGGGAGAAGCGAGCGCCGCCTCTCCCGGCGGGCCCCCGCCCCCAGGCGCGGCGAAGGGTAAGGACGACGCGATCGACGTCCCCTTCGAAGAGTCGAACTAGTCCCAAGCCGTCGGAGCATCTGGTATGGCGAAGCGCGACTACTACGCGGTCTTGGACGTTCAGAAGACCGCGTCGGAAGCCGACATCAAGAAGGCGTTCCGCGCCTTGGCGATGAAGTTCCACCCGGACAAGAACCCGGGTGACAAAGAAGCCGAGGCCAAGTTCAAAGAGGCCGCCGAGGCGTACGAGGTGCTGTCCGACGGCGACAAGCGGGCGACCTACGACCGCTTTGGTTTTGAAGGCCTCCGCGGCCAGGGCATGGGCGGCGGGTTCCAGAACGCCGAGGATGTATTCTCGCAGTTCGGGGATCTCTTCGGCGACCTGTTCAACATGGGCGGGCGGCAACGCGGCGCGAAGGCCGGCCCCCGCCGGGGCGCCGATCTGGAGTACGTCCTCGCGGTCGAGTTCCTCGACGCTGCGAAGGGCACCGAGCAGGAGATCCAGGTCCCAAAGCACGCGCTGTGTGAGACGTGCTCGGGCTCAGGCGCCAAGCCGGGGTCGCAGCCGATCACCTGTGATTTGTGCAAGGGCGCGGGCGAGGTGTTGCAGCGGCAGGCGTTTTTCCAGATCCGCACGCAGTGCCCCCGCTGTTCGGGCAGCGGCAAGACGATCAAGGATCCCTGCGGATCGTGCAGCGGCGGCGGTCGTCAGCGGGTGAGCGACAAGCTGAAGGTCACGATCCCCGCCGGGGTCGATGAGGGCATGCAGTTGCGGCTCTCCGGGAAGGGCGATGTCGGCGAGAAGGGAGCTCCCAACGGGGATCTCTACGTCACCATCCGCCTCAAGGAGCACGCGCTCTTCCGGCGGGACGGGGTGCATGTGATGTGTACGGTTCCGATGAGCTTTCCGACGGCCTGCCTGGGCGGCAAGATCACGATCCCGACGATCGATGGCGATGTGCCTTGGGAGGTCGAAGCCGGGACGCCATCGGGCAAGGTGGTCACGCTCCGAGGGAAAGGCATCGCCTCCGTGCAAGGTCGAGGTCGTGGCGATCAACATGTGCAGTTGGTCGTGGCCGTGCCCAAGGCGCTGGGGGCGCGAGAGGAGGAGCTGGTGCGTGAGCTTGCTACCGTTCACGAGACCAAGGTGCAGGAGAAGTCTTTCTGGGAAGATCTGAAGACGAAGTTCAACTTTTAGACCCATGAACATCGCCTTCATCGCCGCAGAGGTCGCTCCCTGGTCCAAGACCGGCGGGCTCGGGGATGTCTGTGGAGCGCTGCCCATCGCGCTCGCCGGGCGTGGCCACCGGGTCATCACGGTGAGCCCTCGATACAAGGACTACCCCGACGCTTGGGACACAGGCGTACGCGCGGTCATCCACCTCTTCGGGCAGGCGCACGAGGTTCGGTACTTCCACGCGCGGACGGCGGGCGCCACGGCGGGCGCACCGGAGGCGCAAAACACGGCGGGTTGCCATCACCTCTTCGTTGACCACCCCAGTTTTCGGCGCTCAGGCATCTATGGTGATTCGAATGGCGCTTATGGCGACAATCTGTTTCGCTTCGCGCTGCTTTCGCGCGCCGGCATCGAAGCCGCCTCGCTGGTCCCGCTCTTCGAGGGCCCGGACGGCCCCGCGCCCCTCGGCGAGGACGTGGTGTTCCACGTCAACGACTGGCACACCGCGCTCGTTCCGCTCTACCTGGAGGCGCTCTACCGCCCCGCGGGCCGTTTTCGCACCGCCGGCACGGTGCTGGGCATCCACAACGCGGGCCACCAGGGGGCGTTCCCCGCGCACCAGTTCGCCGGCTTGGACGTGTCCAGTCGGTGGTGGCCCCACCTCGACATGGATGGGCACCTCAACCTGCTGAAGACCGGTCTGGTCTTGGCCGACAAGGTGGTGGCCGTCTCGCCGACGTACGCCCGCGAGATCTGTGGCGAGCTTGGTTTTGGGCTCGGACACCTTTTCGCTGCCCGTGGTCGTGACCTGCTCGGCATCGTCAACGGCGTCGGGGACGACTGGGATCCCACGACGGACCCCCAGCTCGCCGCTCGCTTCTCCGCGGACGACTTGACTGGCAAGGCAGTGTGCAAGCGCGCCTTGCAAGCCGAGCTTGGGCTTGCCCAACGGGATGTTCCGCTCCTCGCGCTCATCGCGCGGCTCGACCCCCAGAAGGGCGTGGACCTCGTGATGCAAGCGGTGCCGTGGCTCATGCAGCACGACATTCAGCTCGTCGTCCTTGGGAGCGGCAACAAGGCGTTGGAGCAGCAGATGCGCGAGATGGAGTGGGCCCACCACGACAAGGCGCGCGGCTGGGTCGGGTTCAACGAGGGGCTCGCGCACCGGATCGAAGCCGGCGCGGACATCTTCCTGATGCCGTCACGTTTCGAACCATGTGGGTTGAACCAGATCTATTCGTTGCGCTACGGCACGGTCCCGGTGGTTCATGCCACCGGCGGGCTCGCCGACACTGTCGAGACCCTGGATCCCTCCCGGGATCGAGGCACGGGCTGGGCCTTCCGCCACTTCAGCGTGGACGCCTTCGTGGATGCGATGAGCTACGCGCTCTTGACCTGGTGGCGGTTCCCAGACGGATGGCGGGCCATGCAGCAACGTGGCATGAGGCAGGACTGGTCCTGGGCGCGGAGCGCTGCGATCTACGAGCGCGTGTACGACGAGGTACGGGGGCGGCGGCGGTGAACGGGGTCGCCGATTCTCCCGCTGCGCGCCCGTGACGCGCGGGGAGATCAAGGAGCTCGGGGGGCGGATCGACCGGGACCCAGGGGTGCGTGCGGACTGGGAGGGGCGCGCGAGGGCGAAGGGCGTGGAGCTGGAGCCCGGTACGCCGGGGAAAAAGCTCGTGCGGATCGTGCTCGACCGGGGGGAAGGGGCCCAGGTGCGGACAAATCCGATCGCGCGGGACGAGGCATTCGCCTGTTCCCACTGCGCGCGGGAAGTGCCGCTCGGCGGACGGCGCCCGCGGGATCACTGCCCCTACTGCCTCTACTCCCAGCACGTGGATGTTGTGCCGGGGGATCGGGCGGAGCGCTGTGGCGGCGCGCTGATCCCGGTGGGCGTGGCGCCTGGGCACGATGGACTCGACATCCTCTACCGCTGTGAGCGCTGTGGCGCGGCCCGCCGGAACCGGGTCCTGGACGATCTTCTGGTCCCGGACGAGCAAGCCGCGATACGTACGTTGTCTCGATGGGTCGTGAACCCTTGACACCCCAACCGTCGGCAGGTACTTCGGCATGATGCCTGAGGTTTCGCAATTCGAGTTGGGCGCTCGGCCCCTCGGGACCGCTCGGATGGGCGGGCTCCCCTCATGACCCTGTGGTTGGCGTTGACTGTGGCCTCGCCCACGACCTGGCAGGAGGCCTACGCCATTGAGCGAAGGGACGCGGAGATCCCCGCGGAGGAAGCAAAGAAGCACGCCGCCAACGGCAACCTCGTTTGGTTCGTGCGGCTGAACCAGAGCCTGGAGTTCGACGCCGCGGCGGAGCTGTCGGTCGCGAAGGGCGACCCCACCGAGCTGCTCATCGCCTGCCGTGCCGCTCAGCCACACGATGACATCATCTACTGGGATGCGCGGAACCACGTCGAGGCGAACCTCGGCTGCAAGGACACGCCGGGGTGCACCCTGCTCGGGCAGGCCATCCGCGGGATGCGCGAGGCCTGCCTGAACCTCGTCGAGAAGCGCTGGGATGTGGGCGCGAGGATGAACGGGGCGCGTTGAGCGGGTGCTTGCCCCGACGCGGGAGTACCCGCGCCGGGGGCCCGGGCGACGTTGAGTTCTTCGGCTCCGGGAGCAGCCGCGGCGCCCGCTGCGAGCCCTCGCGGGCGGCGCTCCCGGTGTATGCGCTACGGACTCCTAGAAAAGCGCCGCGTCATCCCGCAAGAACGGCCGCACCTGCTTGATCAGGAGCTGCCCTTCCTCGTCCACCTTCCACTCCGTGTCCAACAGGATGGAGCTGCCCTCGGGGCAAGCCTCGTCGATCGGGTAGACCTCCTCGATGTCGCTCAGCAGCTCGGACAGCTCGGTGATCTGGGCATCGTCGAGCACCCACACGCCTGAGCCCAGTTCGCTGGAGGTGTCCACGCGCAAGATTTTCGTGACCTCGCCGTCGGTGATGGTCACCAGGGTCGTCTCCGGGTAAATGCCGGCTTCGGCCGAGACCACGTCGTACTCGCCGATCTGGGCCTCCACGAGGTACCGGTCGTCCACCGCAGAGGGGTTTCCGGTGAACGCGACCACGTTGGCCTGTTCGTCGTCGATCCGTGTGTCGATCAGCACGCCCATCGCCGTCAGGCTGTGATCGATGCCGTACCAGTCGCGCTCTTCGTAGGCCTGCATGTTCCACAACGACGCCCAAACCACCGTGAGCGCGGCTGCGATCGTGCGCTCCTCGTCCTTGTCCGGATCGCAGGCGCTCGGCCCCTCGGCGTCCCCGTCCGTCCCGTCGGCGAGACATCCGCTCTCGCTCGTGTAGAGCCCGGCACCCGAAAAGGCCAGGGCATCCTCCGCATTCGAGCTCGATCGGAAGCGAACCATCACGCCTTCCCCGCCCCACACCTCCCGGATCGCGTCCCCCACGACCTCGACCGTGGCTTCATCCACCTCGGACGCCTCGATGGCCGCCCGCAGCGCCTCCAACTTATCCCGTCGAACGGCCGCATCTGCCTGGAATGTCTCGTCTTCGAGCCAGACGTTCAGGGTCTCCTGGAACGTCGCGGCGGCAGGCCCGTCCCCCAGGTCCACCTCCCAGCCCTGCGATCGCATGAACAGATCGTAGTGGTAGAAGGGCAGGACAAAACCATCGAGTTGATACTCGGCGGGGATGCGCTGGTAGAGCGTGGCGAGGTTCGTCCCCTTCGAGCCGTAGCGTGACAGGGCCAGCGCACGATCGGCTTCCTCCTCGGTGGGCAGCTCCAAGAGTCCGCTCGTCGCCGTCCACGCGAGGTCAGGTTCGGCGATCTGGACGGGATCGGGTCGAATCGAAGCCCACCAGGCCTCTGCATCGGACTCGGTTGCGGCCGAGATCGTCCAGTCCTGTTCCCCACAGGTGAACCGTACGAGCTCCCCTTCCCAGCCCGCCAGCGCGTCGAAGGGCGCCTCGATGAAGCAGTTTGGCGTCCCGCGCGAGGCGGCCCGCACGTTGATGTGGGAGAGGGCACCCTGACGCGTCCCCGTCACGACCCCCGCGACCACGCGCTCGATGTCCACTGGCGCGGCGTCGAGCACCAGCAGATCCTGGTAGCCGAACGCGCCCTCCTCCGTCGCGATCTCCAGCTCCTCGACGGTGTAGAAGCGCACCGTTCCGTACCCGGTCGCTTGGGTGTAGGGCTCGTACGACACGTCATCGTCGAGGTTTCGGATGGGAAATGGCGCCTGCGTCCACGTGGCAGCGCTGGCCTCTTGCGCCTCGGTGTAGGGCACGAACACAAGCGGGGCCAGCGGGAATCGCTCGGTCAGCGCGAGCCAGGTAGCGGTCACCTCCTCCAGCGTAGGCGTCGTCTCGATCTCCGCCGGCCGCTCCCAGACGATGAAGCTGTACCAGACGGTCCCGTCCGCCTCCTCACGCTGGCTGATGTCCCCGGCGAAGTAGGTACGGTTCGCGCCATCCGTCACCATGTCGCCGTACTCCTCCCAGGTCAGCCCCGCGTAGAGGTCCGGAAAGGCCTGGGTCAGCATGTCGTAGTGCAGCGGGAAGACGTTCTGGTTCACAAAAAGCGTCGGCAGCGGGGCCTCGGGCGTGGCCGGGGTCATGAACGACGCCAGGCGCGTCACGTCTACGGTGTCTGCCTCGCCGCTGATCTCGTTCCAACCTACGTCATCCTGCACGTCGTGGACGCACACGGTGATGCCGAGGGCTTCGTTCACCTCGTCGCAGGGGCCCTTCGCGTGTCCCTGTGGCGGGGCGCACCCGAGCAGGAGCAGCAGCGTCGTCACGCCCGACGCCACCGTCGCGCTGACATGCCGAGCGCCAGGATCGCGAGGGCCTCGCCGAGCCCCGCCGCCCCGACCGTCGAGCAGCCGGACTTGGACTCGGTCTCCTCTTCCTCCGCTTCAAGGGTGACACAAGCGGGATCGGACGTCGCCCACTCGCTCCCATCACCCCGAAACTGCGTCAGGGTGTAGCAGATCTCGTCCCCTGCGACGCCTTCGAAGGCGTCCACCATCGTGCGAGGATCCACGCCCCACCCGATCAACACACTGCCGCGGTCCACGCGGTACGCAGCCCCGCTCGGGTCTACCACTGGCTCGATCTGAAGGCTCACGGTCGCGTGCCCGCCCAAGAGCTCCGACCCTGCGATGGTCAAGCTCGGCGAGCCGGACAGCGGCGGAAGCCCTTCGTTCCCCGTGGAGAACAGCGAATGGACCTCTCCCCAGTCGGGCGTGGCGGCGGAGAAAGTGTA
The DNA here is from genome assembly GCA_947483545.1 of Deltaproteobacteria bacterium. The sequence goes on from CANKNP010000045.1 coordinate 19,062, forward strand.
GTGGGTGTCGGCCGCCAACGGGAGCTCGGGGACCCATTGGAGCCCAGACACCTCGGCGTGGAGGGTGAACGCCACCGCGACGCCATCCGCCGCGGTCAGGAGCAGTTGAATGTCGCCGGCCCCGCACTCTGCGTCAACGAGCACGGCGGGGAGCACGTCCGGCGAGACGTTGTTCGAGCCATCGAGGGGCAGGAGCAACGTCGGATGGGCCGGCGTGCACATGTCCACGTCCTCGCCGGAGCCAGTGTCTTGGGCGGGAACAGCGAACGCCAACGGGAGCAGGGCAAGGATCATCAGGGCCTCTGGTTGCCGGGGAACGCAGCAAGCATTGTGCCATGCTCCGAGCAGGGGCGCCCGGACGACATCAGCGGTGTCGCGGGTGGGTTGAGCAGGATCGGGGTGTCGTGGCTTGTGGGCGGCCTCGGACCATCGCCGCGCGTCCCAATCGGGCCGGGGGACGGCCGTGGATCCCCACGCCGCCTACCCGAACAGCCCTTTGGCAAACGCGGCGGGCTCAAAGTCCCGAAGGTCATCCAGCTTCTCCCCGCAGCCGACCAGCTTGACCGGGAGATCCAGCTCTTCCGCGATGGCCACCACCACGCCCCCCTTCGCCGTGCCGTCGAGCTTCGTCAGCACAATTCCGGTCACCTGGGTGACCTGCTTGAACACCCGGGCCTGTGCGAGGGCGTTCTGGCCCATCGTGCCGTCCAGCACGAGCAGCACCTCGTGCGGCGAGCCGGGCAGCAGCTTTCCGACCACGCGGCGGACCTTCGACAGCTCGTCCATGAGCACGGCGTGGGCTTGCAGCCGGCCAGCAGTGTCCAGAATGACCACGTCGATGCCCTTCGCGAGCGCCGACTTCACGGTGTCGTGGCAGACCGCGGCGGGATCCGCACCTTCCTGGTGGGCCACCACCGGCACGCCGGCGCGCTCGCCCCACACCTTCAGCTGGTCGATGGCACCCGCCCGAAACGTGTCGCCGGCGCCGAGGATCACGCTCTTCCCGGCGAGCTTGTACCTCGACGCCAGCTTTCCAATCGTCGTCGTCTTGCCGGCGCCGTTCACCCCGACCACCAGGATGACCGTCGGGCCCGTCGTCGCTGCGGCGAGCCCCACCGAAAACCGGGACGTTCGACGGGTGACCTCCGCCGCGAACCAGTCCTTCAGCGCATCCACCGCGACACCCTCCGCCCTGGCTTGCGCCACCAGCGCGGACGCGGTGCGGGGGCCCATGTCCGCGCGGATGAGCGCCTCCTCCAGGGCTTCCCAGGCCGAGCTATCCAGCTCCTTCCGTGCAAACACCGCGGCAAGCCCGGCGCGCGTGCGTGCGAGCGCCTCCCCGATGCGGTCCACCACCGTCGGCTGGCGCTCGTCCTCCTCCTCCAGCGACAGCGGCGTCCGCGCCCCTCCCGCGCGCCGCGTCCACCAGACCAAGCCCGCAGCGGTGCCCCCCAGGAGGAGCAGACCGAGCAGGACCTGGAGCACGTCGTTCACCAGCTGCGGGTAATCAGGAAGCCCTCCACCGGCCGCCGATCCGCGCGCTCGGCGAACCTCGCTCGCGGCTCGGCGGTCTCTTTGCACCGTTCCTACCGGTGGAATGCGACGGTCCGTCGAAGACGCCGGGCCCGCCGCCTTCCACCTGGAACGGTGCGGTTAGGGGCCAGCCCGGCTC
>CANKNP010000046.1 GCA_947483545.1 Deltaproteobacteria bacterium
AGACGCGCCGATCCAGTGGGTCATCGAGTCCGGGAAGGGCGCGAGCTGGGCCCCGGTTGCGACGATTCAGTGGGATCGAGGCCCGCAGTAGCGCCCGGCCTGTCTTCCCCTTCTCCCCCGGGAGAAGGTGCCGCCGTAATCGGCGGCGGATGAGGGCTCCCCGCCGATCTTGAACAGCCCTCATCCGCCCGCGAAGACGCGGGGGCCTTCAGGACCATAGATACACCACCTCATGCTGATGTCGCTTCTCCCGCTCCTGTTCGGCTGTCCATCCGACCCGACCCTTCCGGACACGACGCTCCCGATCGGCGCGGGCGACGGTCTGTTCCTGGCAGGCTGCCCTTTCCCAGGTCGCTCCACCGCGCGGGTCTTGGGGAGCGACGAAGAGCGCCCGTGGGGGCCGGACGCCACCGCCGCAGCGGGGGACGTCGTGTTGATGAACACCCGCGCCGCGTTTGTGATCCAGGGCCCCGACGATCCGCGGACCTACTACCATTACGGGGGCACGCCTATCGACGCGGTGGCGGTGGATGGGTGTGAGCAGGCCGGGCCCGAGATCCTCGGGGAGATGGGCTTTGTGATCGGGCAGCTTGATCTCGTAGACTTCAACGCCAGCTCTTTGCACATGCTGCGGGGCGACACCGTGCAAATCGTCAATGACGGCAGCGACGGCTTGGCAGCGGTCGTCGAGGTCTACGGCTCCGACGATCGTTTCTGGCTGATCGAATATTCCCTCATCCGCCGGGTCTTCGAGGACGGCGGGCGAAAGCTCATGGGCGACCTCTACGGGCTGGAAGTGACGGTTCGCTACACCCTCGCGCCCGACGACACCGCCTTGCAGATCGACGTGCTGCTCGACGGCCAGCCCGTCACCGATGGGTTCTTCGTGGGCGCCGTGGTATTTCCCTCGGACTACACAGAGACCCAAGCGTATGCGTCTGGCGAGCTGGGGTTGGGAGGGGTTGATCTGGATATCGGTGTGCCGTGGATGGGGAGCGCGAGCCCAACCGGATCCACCGCGATCGGCATGCCCGGCGCGTCGATGGCGCGCACCGAGATCGCGGGGGTCACGGCGCTCTTGGACGTCAACCAGTCCGTCGTTCCCCTGGAGGTGGAGAACGGCGAGCAGGAGACGCGATTTGTGTTGGCCGTGGGGCCGACGGACGGGGCGAGCGCGGCGGCGGGGTTGGAAGCGCACCTCGCCGAACCCGTGCCCGGCTACGCGACGGCGTGGGCGGATGTCTCGGGGGTGGTGAACGATCCCGCGGGAAATCCAGTCGCGGGCGCGACGGTGGAGGTGTCGTCGCAGGACGATGGGGGCGCGTGGCGCGTGAGCACGGGGATGGTGACGGATGCGGAGGGCCGCTACGGCGGGCGGGCGATGTCCGTCGGAGGGGTCTGGCGCTTGCAGGCGCGGGCGGAGGGGAGGGATGACGGCGAGGCCGTGGATGTCGATGTCGCGGGCGCAGAGAGCACGCTCTCGATTGGGTCGGTCGGGGGGATTGCGGTCGCCGCGGTGGACGGCGACGGAGCGCCGATCGCCGTCCGGTTGGAGCTTGAGGATGACGACGGCAACGTGATCGTCGATTACCCGACGCCAGCGAAACCTTCGGTCGCTGTACCCCCCGGTCATTATTCCGTTTGGGCCACCCGGGGGTATGAATATGCCCCCGCGACCACCGAGGTGACCGTCCCCGAGGATGGCGTAGCGGCCTTGGAGCTGACGCTCACGCGGGTGGTGGACACCGAGGATTGGGCCAGCTTTGACAGTCATGTCCACGCGGGCCCGAGCCCAGATAGTCCGGTATTGCCGGAGGACCGGATGCGCACCGCCGCCGGGAGCGGCCTGGACGCGATGATCTCGACCGATCACGAGGCGATCCTCGACCTTGCGTACGCGCAGGTCGCGGAGGGTTTGGAGGGCGCGTTCCTCTACGTGCTCGGCAGCGAGGTGACCGCCACCGTGCCTGAACATACGAACGCGTGGCCGTTCCCGGTGATCGAGGGGGGGAGGGGGGACCCGGTCGCGTGGTACGAGCTTGGGTTTCCGGGGATCTACGCAGCGGAGAGGGCGCGGGGGGCGCAGATCATCCAACTGAACCACAGCCGGGTGAACGGGGAGTGTGGGATCCTGTGCCTGCTCGATTGGGATCGTGGCGCCGGGGACCCTGCGACAGACGATCCCGAGGCGTTGGGCCTGCCTGCTGGCACCGAGATCTGGTCCTGGGACTTCAACAGCTTTGAGCTGCTCAACAGCCTGCGAAGCCCCTATCTCCTGGCGGACGATCCCCGACACAGCGGCGCCCTCTACGATTGGTTCGCCTTTCACAACCTTGGCCACCGGGTGACCGCCGTGGGCGTGACCGACGAGCACGGTATGGACATGCTCGGTGCCCCCCGCACGTATGTTCGCGTTCCGGATGACACCCCCCTCGGGTTTGACGCCCAGGACCTCGCCGACGCAGTCTTGTCAGGCGCGGCCCAAGTGAGCGCCGGCGCGTTCGCTCGCGTCACGCTGGACGGCGCCGGGCCCGGCGAGCTGGCCAGCGTGCTGGACGGCACCGGCGACCTCTCGCTCCAGGTTCAGGCGCTGTCCGACATCGACGTGACGCGTGTGGACGTAATCGTAAACTGTGACCCTTCGTTGTCCCTCGTGGCCACAGATTCCAGCGGCGTGGTCAAGCTGGATCAGACGGTCCCCCTCGAACTGCCCGCGGGCGACGCCTACGTCGTGGTCATCGCCATCGGCGAGGGTCCCATGCCGCGCGGCCTGACCGATTACGCCGCCGCGGAGGTGCCCCGCCTGGTGGTCAACCCGATCTTCGTGGACACCGACGGCGACGGGCTGTGGACCCCGCCGGGGGCGAAAGCGTGTGGCTGGGCGCCGTAGTCAGAACAGGTCTGCGTACGCACCCAACAACGCCACAACCTCCGCCAGGTCCGCGTCCCCCGGCAGGGTGTCCGCCGCCACCTGAACCTGATCCCGCGCCGCCTCCATGTACGCCGCACGATCGCCGGAGGCTTCGGCCCACACGCCCTGGATCGCCGTCGCGGCGTTCACCAAAGCCACCGCCTTCAACACCTGGGACTGCCCCGAGGCGCTCATCGCGCTCACGGTCTTGTCCAGCGCGACCTCCGAGGCGACGCCGTCCATGTCTGTCGCCTTTGCGACGAAATGAAAGTTGGCGTCCTCGTCGCCGCCGCAATTCCGCAGCGTCAGATGGTAGAGCATCTGGTCGTTCGGCCCCAGGTTCTGCGGCACGATGTCCCGCTCGCTCGTGCTGATCTCCTCGCCGCTGAACCGGTCGATGACCCAGTTGGCGGGCAATTCCATGGAGAGCGTCACGTCGGTCGCCGACACGAGCAGGTTCTCCAAGAATCGTTCTTCGTCGGCGAACTGGTGTTGGGCCTCGGTCGTGGAGTCGATGAACACGTGCGCGCCGCGGCCGAGATCCGTCACCGTGTTCATCAGGTCCATATCGTAGGCGTCGGCGTCGGCCGCACCCACGCCGATCAGGTAAATCGCGTCGTCATCAAGCGCTGCCGCGTGCCGGCCGATCAGCTCCTCATCGGTGTTCCCGGTGTTGGCACCGCCGTCGCTGATGAGCACCACCCGGTTGGCATACCCCGGCTGGCGGTGGCTCTCCGCGAGCTCGTACCCGGTGTTCAGGCCGCTCGAGAGGTCCGTGCTGCTCCCCGCCTCCAGCTCGTCGATCGCCGACATGAGCGCGGTGTCATCGGGCCCGGTCACAAACCGACCATCCAACACCGTGTTCGTGGTGCTCGCCCAGGTCACGACGGAGACGATGTCCCCCTCCTGCAGCTGGCTTGCCATCGCGCGCATCGAGGCCTGCGCCATCGAGATTCCCGTGCCGGACATCGACCCCGACGTGTCTACGGAGAACACAATGTTCAAGGACGGCCGATCCTCCGCGGTCATCGCCGGGGCGACGACCGCGACGACGATCTCGACATCGCCGGGGATGTCGGCCGAGAGGATCATCTGCGCCTCCACCCGAACGGCGGCGCCGTCCGCCGGCGCGTAGTCGAACTCGTAGTAGTTCAGGAACTCATAGGCGAGGGCCCGACCACCGTAGGTGTTGCCGCTGTTGATCGTCGTCCGGGCCAGCACCGGCGTGGCCTGGGAGTTGGAGTCGTCCGCCGACATGAAAAACGTGATCGGCTCGGTCGAGGCGGCCTCGCAGATGTCCGGCTCGCCGGTGTCGCCCGAGTCGCCCGCGCTGTCCTCGCTGTCGGTGTCCTCGTCGCTGGCTGTGTCGTAGTCCGCTGTGTCGTAGTCGGCGTCGGCGTCCGAATCGGCGTCCGTGTCCGCATCCGCGTCGCCGTCCGCGTCCATGTCGGAGGCGGTGTCCCCCACCTTGGCGTTGCTGCAGCTCGTGACGAGGAAAAGCACCAAAGGCAGGGTACAAGATCGCATGGCGGCTCCGTTTGAACACCCATAGCCGCGGGTCCTCGCGACTGTCTACGAGTTCAACGCTTTCGCCGCTGCGCGTCGCTCGCGGCAGCCTGGATCTCCCGGACAACGCTGCGCGTGTCCACCCGCCGCTGGGAGCCGCGGAACTGCCCGGTGAGCGGCGTGTCGGGGTGCAGCTGCGCGCGCTCGTACAACGCCCACATCTCCTCCCCGAAGCGGCTGTGGATCAGGTCGGGCGCGAAGCGGGCAAGGAACGCCGTGACGTTTTGCACATCGCGCAGCAGCAGCGCCCGGGCGCTCCGGTTGGCGGCAGCGTCCACCGCCTGCGGCAGGTCGATGATCATCGGCCCATCCCACGCGATCAGCACGTTGTACTCGGACAGATCGCCGTGGATGAGCCCCGCGCACAGCATGAGAACGACCTGCCGAATCAGGAACGCATGCACGTTGTAAGCCTGCGCCGGGGTGAACTCCAGATCACAGAGCCGGGGGGCGGCCTCCCCGTCGGGCGCCAGCACAATGTCCATCAGCAGCACGCCCTCGGAGAAAACGATGGGCTTCGGGACGCGAACGCCGGCGACCCCCAACCGGTAGAGCGCATCGACCTCCGCCGTCTGCCACGCCTGCTCGGTCTGCTCTTTCCCGTACTTCGAGCCTTTCTCCATCGCGCGGCGCTGCCGGCTGTTTCGCACCTGCCGCCCCTCGGTATACGCCGTGCGTTGCCGAAAACTGCGGTTCTCCGCCTCTTTATAGACCTTCGCGACACAATACTTGCCGCCCGCCGACACGATATAGACCGCGGCCTCCTTCCCACTCATGAGGGGGCGCATGACCTCGTCGATGAGGCCCTGCTCCAAGAGGGGTTGAAGTCGCTCGGGGATCTTCATGCGCGTGTGGCTCTAACCCAGATCCCGCCGGCTCGGGATACCGCGGGGCCATGGCTACCCTCGCGATCACCGGTGCTACGGGCTTTCTCGGTACGCATCTCGTCGAGGTGGTGTCCTCCCGGGGGCTCACCCCGCGCGGGGTGGTCCGCTCACCCGCCAAAGCCGCCGGGCTCGGGGTCGAGGTGCGGGCCGGCGATCTCGGGGATGTCGGGAGCCTGACGGCAGCGTTTGAGGGGGCGGACGCGGTGGTGGCCAACGCAGCACTCTCCACGCGACTCTCGGCGCCGTGGAAGGCGTTTGAGCAGGCGAACCTGCAAGGGGTCGAAAATACTCTCCGTGCGGCGGCGGCCGCAGGGGTCACGCGGGTCGTGCTCATCTCGACGATCGCGGTGTACCGGGCCTGGCCGAACCGTCCGAACGGGGTCAACACGCCGCTGCTCACCTCCCCCGGGTTTCCATTCACCCCGACGCTTCTCACCACCAACTGGCGGTACAGCCTGTCCAAAGCGCGGGGCGAAGCCCTGGCGTGGCGGCTTGCGGCTGAGCTGGGCCTCTCGCTCACGGTGTTGAGGCCCGGCCCCATCTATGGTCCCCGGGACACCAAAATGACCGCGATGTACGCCGGCTGGATGCGCCGGCGGTGGATGTTGGCGCCGACGGTGAAGCTCCCGCACGTCCATGCCTCCGACGTGGCCGGGGCGGTGGCCGGCGCGATTCAAAACCCCGATTCGATCGGCAAAGCGTACAACGTGACCGGGGTGAACGCCTCGATCTTCGAGGCCCTGACCGTTTGGAAGCGGCTCACCGGCGCCGGCCCTCGGCTGTTCCCCCTCCCCCTCCCGCTCACGATGGGCTTCGACGACTCCGATGCGGTCCGCGACCTGGGATTTTCTGCGCGCTCGCTGGAGGAGGGGATCCGGGACGTGCTCAAGCACCCGATCGCGACGGAGATGACCTGAGGGGAGGCCGCAGGCCGCAGGCCGTAGGCCGTAGGCCATAGGCCAAAAGCCCTCTCCTCCCTCCCCCCTTTTGCTTCCGTCCTCCCCTCCCCCCACCGGGGGGAGGTGCCCGAAGGGCGGAGGGGGGTTCGGTCAACACAGGACGATACCAAACCCCTCCCCCCGAAGATTTTCAGCGGCGTTCCACGGCCCGAGGTTTCCCCAGACCGATGGCCCCGAGCCGCCCAACTACCCAAACCCCAGCGCGGATTTCGTGACCATCAAATAAAAGATCAACGAGAATGGCACCCCCACGGCCGTGCCCCAGACCGCCCACCAGATCATCGCCTTGTACGTGCCGGGTTCATCCCCGGCGATCGCACGGGCGACCATGCGCTCCTGCCAATACAATACAAGGGTGATGGAGACCACCGAGGTGAACAGCAGCAGCAGGATCGACTCAACGATCCAGGGTTGACCGCGTACGCCGCCGACCAATGCCGCGAGGCAGATGCCGTTCCACACGCTCAACTGAACGCCCGGGGTCGTGAGCCAGATGTCCGCTTGGGCCAGGGAGCGCATCGCGAACGCGAGGTTTGGGCGCCCCGGCTCCGCCAGGGCAAAGCCAACCCACAATGGCCCGACAATGAGGTTTCCGCCGAACATGATGACCCCAAGGATGTGCAGCATCTTGTGGGTCGAATAGGCGAAGGGCGGGGTAAACGCCGGTCCCCACCAAGCGAATCCGACCGCGGCCAACGCCAGGATGTTGGAGGCGATGGAGACCTTCGCAGAGGTGGAGATTGTCACGGGGTCACCGGATAATTGGTGACGAGCAGCTCAGCGATTTTTCCCCGATTGGCGGCCTTCGAGTTGATCAGACGGGAGGCCAAGACGTGGTGCTTGAACATTCCCGGCTGGGCGTAAAGCTCCTCGATGAACGGGGCCGTGCTGTTGGATAGCATCCAGGTTGTAGGCGGGGAGATCCGGGCGACCATGTCGCGGAGCGCGGTCTGGTCCGCCTGGGAAAACCCCTCTTTGGCGTAGGCCTTGAACGAGGAGCTCAAGGAGAGCGGCTCGTACGGCGGATCGAGGTACACAAAATCGCCAGAGGAGATGAACCGCTCGCAATCTCGGAACGACGTCGTGGCGATGGTGACGTCCGCCAGCAGGTTGGAGACCACGCGCAGATGGGCCGGGTCGAAGATCCGGGGCTCGACGTAGCTGCCGATCGGCACGTTGAACTGGCCCTTGCTGTTCAGGCGATGCAGGCCGTTGAAGCAGGTTTTGTTGAGGTACAGGAAGCGTGCGGCGGAGGCCACCGAGCCCGGGTCCGGTTTTTGGGCCCGAACCCCGTAGTAATAGGCCTCGCGCGCCTCTTGGGAGACCCCGTTGTGCTGGGCGCGGTGAGCGGTGAGCGCGGGGATCAGCTCCTCCACATGGTCCCGGATCTGCACGTAGAGATTGATCAAGTCCGGGTTCGCGTCGAGCAGCGTGCACCGCGCCGGGCGCCCCGTCGCGACAATGTGAAAGAAGACGGCGCCGGAGCCAACGAACGGCTCGACGTAGCCCCGACGGGCGAGTGACTTCGGGAAAAAGCGCTCGAATTGGGCGAGCAGTTGGCCCTTTCCGCCCGCCCACTTGAGGAACGGCGAGGCGGGCGGGAGCGGTGGCGGGAACAGCATCCGGCGGCGGTACCGCGGGCCTGGGGCCTCCGCAAGTCCGGGCTTTCCCGCATGTTCCACCCCGCTCGGGTGTTGACAGCGACAGGGCATCCCTGTAGATCCGCCGCGCCCTTGGAGTTTGCCGTGACCCTCGCCCTGCTCGCCCTGCTCGCCACCCCGTTCGCCGAAGCGAAGAAGAAGACCGAGGCGCCCGCGCCCGCGCCCGTCGCAGTCCCCGCAGCGGATCCGGCCGCTACCAAGGCTCAGGCGGAGGCCCTGTGGGCCCAACGTGGGGATCAGGCGAAGCTCCGGGAGGCGCTCACCGCCTACGAGCAGGTGCTCGCCGCAGCCCCGACCGATCGCGACGCGCTGTACCACTTGCTTCGTGGATACTACTTTCTCGGGGATGGCCATCTCACCGTGATGGACGAGAAGCTCGTCGTGTGGGAAAAGGCGATCACCTACGGCAACCAGTGCCTGGCGCTGAACACCGAGTACGCGGCCCTGCTCCAAAAGGGCGACGAGGATCCGGCGACTGCAACCCGCACCCTCAAGGTCGATGACGTGCCTTGCATCTACTGGACCTCGTCCGCGCTCGGCAAGTGGGCCAAAGCCAGCGGATTGATGGTCACCCTGAGGCACCTGCCCACGGTGAAGGCCTACATGACCAAGGTCGGCGAGCTCGAGCCCACCTACTACTACAACGGGCCGGACCGCTACTGGGGAGCTTACTACGCGGCGATCCCGAGCTTCTCTGGCCAAGACCTGAAAAAGTCGAGGGAGTACTTCGACAAGGCGCTTGCCGCCTACCCCACTTTCCTCGGCACCCACGTGCTCGTCGCAGAGCAATGGGCCATCAAGAGCCAGGACAAAGAGACCTTCAAGAAGGAGCTGGAGTGGGTGATGGCCGCGGACGCGACGGTGCTACCGGAGGTTCAGCCGGAGATGGAGGCCGCCAAGCGCCAGGCCGCCGCGCTGCTGGCCGCCCCCATCACCGACAACTTCGCGAACTAGCCGATCATGAGCGACCCCGCGGGCGACCCTTACTTCACGGACTCCGCGGATGGGACGCGGCTCCGGCTCGTGCGCTTCGGACCGGCGACGCCCGAAGGTGGGCGCGATCTGCTCGTCGTCCACGGCCTCGCTGAGCACGCGGCCCGCTACGCGCATGTCGCGAACGCGCTCGCCGCCCGGGGCTGGCGGGTGACCGTCCTGGAGCTGCGCGGCCACGGGCACTCCGGCGGCAAGCGCGGCCATGTGCTGCGTTGGCAGGAGTACGTGGACGATGTGAACGCCGCGGTGAAGACGATCTCGCCCGACTACTGCCTCCTGGCGCATTCGATGGGCGGCCTCGTCTCGTTGGAGAGCGTGCGACTTGGGCTCACTCCCCGTCGTCTGGCGCTCTCGAACCCGCTGCTCGGCGTGCGGGTGCAAGCCCCCGTGCTCAAGGAGATGGGTGCCCGCGCGATCTCCCGCATCTGGCCGACGCTCTCGCTGACGAATGAGCTGGATCCCTCCATGCTCTCTCGCGATCCCGCCATCGGCGAGGCCTACGCCAAGGATCCGCTCGTCTACAACACCGTCACCCCCCGCTGGTACACCGAGATGCGCGCCGCCATCGTGCGGGCGACCGGCGCGACCTACACGCTGCCGATCCGAGCGCACCTCTCCGAGACGGACCCAATCACCGACCCGCCCGTCACCCGGACCCTCGCAGCCAAGACCCCCAGCATGGACTGCCGGGAGTACCCGGGCATGTTGCACGAGCTGTTCAACGAGCACGGCAAGGAGCAGGTCATCGCAGACGTCGCGGAGTGGCTGGAGACTTGAACCAGCACGACCGGCTCGTCGCGCTGCTTCGACAGTTGAGCTATCGCCGAATGCGCGTGACGCTGGCGTCGGGCCGCGAGAGCGACTTTTACGTGGATGGCAAACAGACCACGTTGAACGCCGAAGGGGCATGGCTGGTGGCGAACGGCATGCTCGATGCGCTGCAGCCGGACGTCGTGGGCCTGGGCGGTCTCGTGGTCGGCGCCGATCCGATCGCCGGGGCAGCGGCGGCGGTCAGCTTTCAGCGGGGGCGGCCGATTCACGCGTTCCTCGTCCGGAAGGAGCCCAAGGGCCACGGCACCAAGCGCTACGTCGAGGGGCGCCAGAGCCTGCCGGACGGGTCCAAGGTCTGCGTCGTGGAGGACACGGTCACGACGGGGGGATCGCTGTTGCAGGCGGTCGAGCGCTGCCGGGCGGAGGGCCTGGACGTGGTTCAAGCGCTCGCCATCGTGGACCGCGAGGAGGGGGGGGCAGAGGTGATCCGGGCCGCGGGGATCCCGTTCATGGCGTTGGTTCGGCGGGCCGAGCTGGAGACGGCGTGATCGTGCTCCTGCTCGCGGGATGTGCCGCCCGGGTGGGCGTAGGGGGGGACATCGACGGCATGGGGGCTGGGCCGGAGGGGTACCGGACGACATTCGAACGTTGGACGCAGGAGGCGGTGCTCTACGACGGCTTCGCGACCGTGCTGCGGGTGAAAGCCACGGTGCTCTCGCCGGAGATGCGCAAGGCGCTGACGGCGGAGGAGGCCGCATGGGTGCGTGGGGGCGCCGAGGTCGAAGCCGGGGACGAGACATGGACGGTTGTGTTCGCCGCAGCGAGCCAGTTGGACGATCTCGGCTTTGGAGAGCGAGGCGCCTGGCAGGCGGGATTGCTCGTCGATGGTCAACGCTGCGCGCCGGTCACGCTGGAAGAGTCGAAAGTGACGGCCTTGACGCACCGTCTGTATCCGACGCTCACGCCCTGGGATCGGCAGTGGACGGGGGTGTTTTCAGGATGTGCGCTTCAAGGCGACGTGGAGCTGCAAGTGACCAGCGCGCACGGCGCGGTGGAGATCGGTTGGCAGGTCGTGGGCGACGATGTGTCGGTATTGAAACGGGCAGTCGTGCATTAGGCGACGATCCTGTGACGGCCCCCCCGACCCCTTCCGCCGTTGCTATCATCTCCCCATGGTCCTCCTACGCTGGCTCGGCACCCTCTACACCCGTCTGATCACCGGCTCCCGCCGGCCGATCTCTCGGGTTCAGATCGTCCGGTGGTCCCGACCTTCCCCCGACGCCCCCTGGCACCAGCGCGACCGCCCCGCCCCCGCCGGCATCCCCCTCGACGACGGCGACGCCGACCGCTTCTGAACCCAATGCCCAATTATGGCCCGCTCAGTTCTGTTACAATTGGGCGCCCGACGGTCCTCGCGTTCCCCGGTTTTCCGGTTAGCCCCCGCTCCCCCCTTGGAGCCTGCTTTGCCTTCCGCCATCGCCCCGATTGACCAGCTCGTCGCCAACACCATCCGCGGCCTCGCCATGGACGGCGTGCAGGCCGCCAACTCCGGGCACCCGGGCATGCCGCTCGGCATGGCAGACGCGGCGACGGTGATCTTTACGCGGTTCCTCAAGTACGACCCGACGAGCCCCGATTGGTTTGATCGCGACCGGTTTGTGCTCTCCGCGGGCCACGGCTCGATGTTGCTTTACGCGGTCCTTCACCTCACAGGCACGGGGCGCGCGAACGGGACTGCACACGAGCGGCCGCTCTCGATCGACGACCTGAAGACGTTTCGCCAGTGGGGCTCCCGCTGCGCCGGTCACCCCGAGTTCGGCGAAGCACCTGGGATCGAGACCACCACCGGCCCGCTCGGCCAGGGCTTTTGCAATGGCGTTGGCATGGCCCTCGCCGAAGCACACCTCCGCGCTCGGTTCGGCGAAGCGCAGGTCGACCACTGGACCTACGGTATCTGCTCCGACGGCGACCTCATGGAGGGCGTGTCCGCGGAAGCTGGCTCCCTCGCTGGGCATCTCGGGCTCGGCCGCATCGTCTACCTCTGGGACGACAACGGCATCACCATCGACGGCACGACGGAGGTCGCGTTCACCGAGGACGTGCTCGCCAGGTTCGACGCCTATGGTTGGCATACCCAGCGGGTGGACGGTCACGACATGGAGGCAGTGGCCGCCGCGATCGACGCCGCCCGCGCGGTCACCGACAAGCCAAGCTTGATCGCATGTAAGACGACGATCGGCTTCGGCTCGCCCAACAAGGCCGGCAAGTCGAGCTCCCACGGGGCGCCGCTGGGCGTGGACGAGGTCAAGCTGACGAAGACGGCGCTCGGGCTCGATCCCGACCAGAGCTTCGTCGTCCCTCCCGAGGTGTTCAACCACGTGCGGGCCAAGGACGGCGCGCGCAAGGCCGCCCGCCAGGCGTGGCAGGAGCGGGTTCAGGCCGCCGGAGACGCCGGCTTTTCGCGCGTGCTCGCGACCGCCGAGGATCGGACCCTGGATCTCTCCGCCGTCACCTGGCCCAGCTACGCGCTCGGCACCAAGACCTCCACACGCAAGGCCAGCCAGGCGGCGCTCCAGGCGATCTGCGTGGGTGTGCCCGAGGTGATCGGCGGATCGGCCGATCTCGCCGAGTCCAACCTCACGCACATGAAGGCCACCGGCCCGTTTCAGCGCGCGACGCCTGAGGGCCGCAACATCGGCTTCGGCATCCGCGAGCACGCCATGGCTGCGATGTGCAACGGCATCAGCCTGCACGGCGGACTGCGGCCGTTCAACGCGACGTTTTTGATCTTTCACGACTACCACCGTCCGGCCGTGCGGCTCGCAGCGCTCATGCACCTGCCGGTCGTGTTCCTCTACACCCACGACTCCATCTGGGTCGGTGAGGACGGACCGACGCACCAGCCCATCGAGACTTTTCAAGCCATGCGGCTCATCCCGAACCTCGAGACCTTCCGCCCCTGCGACGCGAACGAGTCCAACGAGGCCTGGCGCGAAGCGTTGAGCCGCACCGACGGTCCCGTCGCCCTGGCGTTCACCCGCCAGGACCTTCCGATCCTCGACCGCAGCGGGGCGGGCACGGACGGGGTTGCGCGTGGCGGGTATGTGCTCAGCGAGGTCGAAGGCGCACAGATCACGCTGATCGCCACGGGGTCCGAGGTCAGCCTCTCGTTGGAGGCCGCTGGCGTTCTGGCCGGAAAGGGCATCAAAGCCCGCGTGGTGAACCTGGTGAGCTGCGAGCGCTTCGACAAGCAACCTGCCGCGTACAAAGCGGCGGTCCTCGGATCCGCGCCCCGATTGAGCGTCGAGGCTGGCACCACCCGCGGCTGGGAGCGCTACGTCGGCTTGGACGGCGCGAGCGTGGGCATCGACCGGTTCGGCGCCTCGGGGCCGGGCAAGACCGTGTCGGAGAACCTCGGGATCAACGTCCCGAATGTGGTGGCGGTGGCGGAGAAGTTGCTGGGTCGTTGAGCTACGGCGCCCAGCTCTCCAGCTCCAAGAAGTCGTTCTTGACCGTGCCGATCTCCTCGACGACCCAATACTCGGCCGCCACGCCCGAGGAGGTCTGCTGGATCTTGAGCCCGGTGTACGTGCCCGCCGGCACCGTCACGGACTCGCTCGCCGCAGCCAGGGAGCTGACGTCGTAGGTGAACGAGCCCGAGTAATCGCCTGAGTACGACCCGCCGCCCGATGCGGTCCATGTGGATCCGACCGCGAGATCCGAGGGCAGAAGCAGGTAGTTGGTGTCATAGGCGTAGACCAGCGTGCCCGTGTCCACATAGCCGCTGCTCGTCTCGTACTCCCAGCGGGTGCTGGAGGAGCGGTACCAAAGCCCGGTGGTGTCGCACTCCATCGTGGTCTCTGACCAGGAGCGGTAGTACCGGTAGGAGGTGCCAGAGGCCTCCTGGTAGGAGGAGATGACGCCGATGCCGCTGGCTTCGTCGTAGCTCTCCGTCACGTTGGTGTTGGTGCCGTCGTAGCCGTACAGGCCGGCCGCGTAGGCGGTGAACCCGGAGACCCCGGTCGCGCCGAGCAGGTGGAGCGCGTGGTACCGCCCGCAGGCAGGGCCCGGGTCGGCGTCGGTGTCGGCGTCTGAATCCGCGTCGGTGTCGGTGTCGGTGTCGGTGTCCGAGTCTGCGTCGGTGTCGGTGTCGGCGGGCGGATCGCGGCGGGCGGTGTCGTCAGGCGAGGAGGTGCAGGCGAGGAGGAGGGGGAGCATCAGAGCAACCAACTCAACAAAACCGCCGCCTGCACCGGCTCCCGGTTCGCCGCCTGCGGCACGACCCGGCTCTTCGGCCCGTCGAGCACGCCGTCGGTGACGATCACGTTGCGCCGAACGGGCAGGCAATGCAGAAACGCCGTGGCGCTGCGCATCCTCCGCTCGTCCACCGTCCAGCCGGACAGCTCGGCGACGCGCGCGCTGTGCCCCTCGTGGTCATCTCCGCCCCAGCCCTTGGCGTACACGGCGAGGGCGCCGTCCGCGGCTTCGTCGGGGTCCCGGGTCATCGTCACCTTCGCGCCGGTGTCGCCACAAAAGCTCTGCGCGCGGGCCAGCTCCTGGGGATCCAGGTCGAAGCCCTCGGGGTTGGCGATGTGCAGGTCGGCACCCCCGAGGATGGCCGCGCGCACGACCGAGAGCGGCACCGCCTGGGGTAGCGGCTTCGGATGGGGCGCCCAGGTCAGGCAGACCTTGCGTCCGCGAAAGTCCCCTCCCCCGAGATCACAGAGCGTGAGCTGATCGGCGAGCCCCTGGCACGGGTGGGAGAGGGCGCTCTCCAGGTTCATCAACGGGGCGCCGGCGTGGGCCGCGAACCCGCGGATCACCGTCTCGTCGCGGTTCGGGCCCTTCGGGAAAGCACGCACTGCCAGCACGTCCGCGTACGTCGAGAGCACAGGCGCCGCCTCCCGGATGTGCTCGGCCGCGGCGCCGTTCATCACGACGCCGTCCTCGAACTCCATGCCCCAGGTGCCCTGTCCGCCTTGAAGGTAGACAAAGTGCGCGCCGAGCCGGCCTGTGGCGACCTCCATCGAGGTGTGCGTGCGGAGCGAGGGGTCAAAGAACAAGCCGGCCACCGCTCGACCTTGGAGCAGACGCATCCGGCCGATCTCGAGCCGATTCGCCCGGTAGATACGGGATAGATCGAGCAAAGCCGCGGTGCCGTCCGGCCCAGGCTCAAGCCCATCGATGAAGCGGGTGCCACGCCAGTGCTGACGAACCCGGGCGACGGTGGAGTGGATGCGGGATTCGATCGTGGTCATCAGGGTTCCAGGGCGTGGAGGGCAGTGGCGAAAGCATCGACCGCTTCAAGCGGAAGGCAGAGCGGTGGCATGAGCCGCATCACGTGGGGATCGTCGGAGCCGCCGGCCAGGAACCCGGCCTCGCGGAGCTTCGGCAGGATCTGCTTCGTGGGCGCGGGACACTCGATCCCGAGCAGGCAGCCGTGTCCGCGAACGGGCCAACGCACCTTCTCGCGGACCCGGGCCTCGACCGCCCGAGCGTTCTCCATCAGCCCCTCCTCCCGGACGACGTGATGCGTCGCGAGGATGGCGGCGCAGGCGAGCGGGCCGGCCCCGAACGTGGAGCCTTGATCCCCGGACTTCACCCGGGAGGCGATGGCGTCGTCCACGAGGGTCACGCCGACGGGAAAGCCGCCGGCCGCGGACTTGGCGCCGGTGATCAGGTCGGCGCGCACGGCGTAGTAGTCGGCGGCGAACGGCACCCCCAGGCGGCCCCAGGCGGTCTGGACCTCGTCGAGGATCAAGAGCGCACCTGCACGATCGCACGCCTGCCGGAGGTCGTGGAGGAACGCGCCGGTGGCGGTCGTCATGCCGTTCAACGACTGGATGGGCTCGATGATCACGGCCGCGACGTCGTCGCCGATGTCGGGGACCACCCCGAACGGGGCAAAGCGCGTGTGGCCGAGCCCCGGCGCCGCGTAGTTCCGGTACTTCGGGTTCCAGGTGACCGCCAAGGCGCCCGCCGTCCGACCGTGAAACCCACCCTCGAACGCGATGATCTCGGTCCGCCCGGTGTGATGCCTCGCGAGCTTCAGCGCGGTCTCGTTGGCCTCGGCCCCCGAGTTGGTCAGGAACACCTTCGTGAGGTTCGAGGGCGCGAGATCGACGATGGCCTTGCACGCCGCCGCGCGGAGCGGGTGGGGCGTCAGGTTGGAGTAGAACCCGAGCCGCCGGGCCTGCTCGCCGAGGACCGCGGCCCACAGGGGGTGCGCATGGCCGATCAGCGAGACGGCGTGCCCCCCGTAGAGATCCCAGTACCATCGGCCTTCACGGTCCCGAACCTGCGCGCCCGACCCGGCGACGATCTCCACGCCGAGCTTGTCGAACACGGCGAGCTGGCAGCCCTCTTCTGCGCTCCCAGCGCTCCAGAGATCGAGAAGATGTGCAGCCTCTACCTGGATAGACTCGCGATCGCGATCAACGCTGGGGTTGGACATCCGCGGGTCTAATCTGGATCCTGGGGCGGGGCCCATGCCAGAGACCGGAGGCCGGAGGCCGGAGGCCGGAGGAAAGCCACCGCGCCCAGGATCGCGCAGCTCCCAACTGCAGCCTCCAGCCTATGGCCTCCAGCCTGCCTCACCCGATCCCAAACACCCGCGCCGCATTCCCATGCAAGAACGCCTGCTCCCCCTCGGCGTCCAGCCCGAGCGCCCCCACCTCCGCAATGCACTTTCGCGGCTCGATCATCGGCCAGTTGCTCCCGAAGAGCACCTTCTTCCGTCCATGTCCCCGCATGTAGGTGACCAACTCCGGGGGGTAGCGACGGGGCGTGTACGCCGAGGTGTCGATGTAGACGTTCAAGAACTTGGTCGCGAGGCCGATCATCTCGTTGGTCCAGGGAAATCCGATGTGGCCGGCGACGATGACCAGCTCCGGGAACTCCAGCGCCACGCGGTCGAGGTGAGGAATGGGGCGGCCGAACTCCGAGGGGCGGAGGGGGCCGGTCTGGCCGACCTGCAAGCAGAGCGGAATGCCGAGCTCCACGCAGGCGGCGTAGAGCGGGTAGAACCGGCGATCGTCTGGGTGTAGTTCCCAGAGCCAAGGAAGGATGCGAAGGCCCCGGAGCCCGAGATCGGAGACCGCGTGGCGGAGCGCCCGCACCCCGTTCATCGGGCGGCGGACGTCCACCGAAGCGAGGCCGATGAAGCGGGTCGGGTGGGCGGCGACGGCCGCGGCGACCTCCTCGTTCGAGATGTGCGCACCCTCGGGTCCATGCCACGCGCAGAGCACGCCGACGTCGATGCCCGCAGCATCGAGCGCTGCGAGGGTGAAGTCGATCGGGAACACATCGGGTGCCTCGTCCAACCCCATCCACCGGCGCAGCGGCTCGAACATCTCGTGGCCCAGAAACCCTGGGTTCGGATGCTGGATCCAGGCGTCGATCACAGCTTTTCGAGGATGACCGCGGCGAGCAGGAGCTCCTCGGGCGTGAGCCCCGCGCCCCGGACGAGCATGTCCCGCCCGTTCGCCTTCGCGAGTCCATCGCCGACCAGCGCGAACATCACATCATAGCTGTTGCCCTTGAGCACCTGGGTCTTCACGATGCGGCAGAAGGCCTCGTTGGAATTCCCCTTGAACAGAGTGTTGCCCTGCATCCGCCAGGCAGAAGCTGCCGAGTTTCCGAGCGCCCAGCCGTTGCCGCGCTTGGTCAACAGCGGCGTGATGCCGTCCTTCTCGAACAGCACGCCGTCTTTCCATACCGCCGCCGTGCTCGGCGTCGAACCTTTCAGGACCTTTCCGGGCATTTGCACCTCGCCGGATGCCTATCGCGGCGCGCTCACCCGCCGAACTTCACCACGAACACCACCCCCACGATGATGTCCCCGTCCACCAGCTCCCGCGCGAGCTTCTGCCCGGAGAGGATGCTCTTGAGGCACCCCGCGAGCGGGGCCGGCGCCGGCTCGACGACCTCGACCTTGATGACCCCGTGCGACCCGCTGGCCTCGACCCGGACGGTGCCGGCGAGCGCGCTGTCGGCCTTCAACGCGTCGGCATAGCAAGTTTTGACGGGGCGTTGGACCTGCTCCAGCACCGGCGCGAGCGTGCCCGGGAGCGGGTAGTCGGGCATCGACTCGGTCGTGATCGTGACCGAGTCGCCGGATCCGCAGGCCAGGAGGAGGAGGAGGAGGTTCATGCGCCTATGTAGCACTGCTTTGTGGTTCACCGCCGGATGCCCACGGGCGTGTCACCGGGGTGGCGGCGCCCGACCGATGGCAGCGAGCCCGCCCAATCTTCAGTGGTACCCGAACAGCGCGATCCCATCGACCAGCCCGTCTCCCTCGCCATCGCCGTCCGCCTGCGCGTCCACGATCAGCCCAAGATCGCCCCATTGAAGCTCGGCGATGAACTGCTCCTCGCCGACCGTCTCGTACTCGACCAGGTCTGTGTACCCGTACACGTCGATCCAGCATTGCAGCGAGATGTCTACGCCCAGGCCGTCCGCGCTGGCGCCGGCATACCCGGAGTCCAGAAAAACCCCGGCTGCGCCCGCGCCGTCGTCGGGGACGTCGTCGCCGTCGTTGTCGTCGAAGAACGAGCCAAGTAGCCCGTCCCGCCAGTCGCAGAAGGCGTAGCCCTCGAGGCTGTCACATTCGCCGGTCTCTCCGAGGGCCGCGTTGAAGCTGTCGTAGGTCGCGTCCGCGCAGGCGCCTTCGGAGCAGCCGCTGCTCACCTCGATCTCGTCGCCCACAGGCAGCAGATCGCAAGGAGGGAGCAGCTCGGACCCGGGGATCGCCGGATCGTCCACGCACTCGTAGTCGGCGTTGATGTTCTGGCCGGGTTCGCAATCGGGGAGGGCAGGCTGACAGGCCAGCGCGAGGAGGATGAGCAGCATCGCCGGGGGCTATCCTGGAACGTGGGAGCTTGACCGCCCCACCACCAGTGGAGGGGCCCCCGCTTGTCCTCCTTCGGATCGGTGCGTAGCTGCACGGTGTGTCCAGGAGGGCTCCATGGAACCACGCAGGGTGCTGATCGTCGCGAACAAGACGCTTTTCGGAAAATCGCTCGCAGACGCGGTCGCCGCGATCGTGGGTCGAGGTCCGGCGACGTTTCTGCTGCTTGTCCCTGCGGAGATCCCGGACACCCCGTTCGTGTGGGAGGAGTCTGCGGTGTGGAAGGCAGCCGAGGCCCGGGCAGCGCAGGGCGTGGCTGCCTTTACGGCGCTCGGCGCGGTCGTGAGCGCGCGGGTCGGTGCCCATGTGCCAATCAACGCGGTGAAAGATGCGCTCCTCGGGGAGAATTTCGATGAGGTCGTGGTGTCCACGCTCCCGCTCGGCATCTCCGCGTGGGTCGGCTTGGACCTCCCCAATCGGATCCGGAGCGTGACCGGGCTGCCGGTCACCCACGTGACGAGTGACCCGAGCGAGCCCGAGCCTGTGCACACGGTGCCGGCATGGGACCGGCCTTCCGGAAGACCCTGAGCCCCGATCCTCCGGGCACCCCTCGCGCGGATGTCCTGCACACCCAGTCTGCCGTGGTGGATGAGGAGCTTCGGCAGGCTGTGAGCGACCTGCGTGTGGTGTCGCTCGCTGGCGGCGTGCCCGCGGACGAATTGTTCCCCGGGCCGGAGATCGAACAGGCGCTCGCCAGCGCGCTGCGTGCCGGTGCCGCCAGGGTCCTCCAGTACGGCTGGCCCGAGGGTGTCGGTCACCTGCGCGCCCAGATCGCCGCGAGGATGGCGGGACGGGGCGTGCACGTCCGGTCCGAGCAGATCCTGATCACGAGCGGCGCCCAACAGGCGCTGAGCCTGCTGGCGCAGCTCTTGGTCCCGATGGGCGCGCCAGTCGCGGTCGAGATTCCGACCTATGCGTCGGCACTACAGGCGTTTGACCTTCGAAAGCCGCAGTATCGGCCGGTTCCCCGGAGCGCTCAGGGGATCGATCTCGCGGCGCTGGAGTACGCGCTCGGCAAGGGCGGCGCGCAGGTGCTCTACCTTGTCGCGTCGGGCCACAACCCGACGGGCGGTGTGCTGGGCCCGGCCGACCGCGACGGGGTGCTCTCCTGTGCGGAGCGACACAACACCTGGGTCATCGATGACGACGCCTATGGAGACCTTCAGTTCGGCACACCAGAGCCCCCTTTGTTGGCGCTCGGTCGGCACAGGGATCGCATCGTCCACGTCGGCAGCTTCTCGAAGGTCCTCGCCCCCGGGCTCCGCGTCGGGTGGATCGCGGGTCCGCACGAGCTCGTCGCAGAGGTCACTCGCGTGAAGCAGGCGCAGGACCTGGAGACCGCGACGCTCACGCAGCGCATCCTCTCCGCGTGGTTGGACGCCCACAGCTTGGACGACCACATCGCGCGGAGCCTCGCGGTGTACCGCGCGCGCCGCGACGCCATGCTGGACGCCCTCCGCCGGACGATGCCGGCCGGCGTCCGCTGGGAGATCCCCGCCGCCGGGTTCTCGGTGTTTGTGCAGGTGCCGCCGCCGTTCGACGCCGGGGCCTCGCTGGCGCGCGGGCTTCCGGCGGGCGTCGGGTTTGAACCGGCGGCGCCGTACTTCGTGACCGGCGCGTCTTCGGGCGCCGTCCGACTCTCGTTCTCGAACGCCTCCGAAGCCGACATTCAGCTTGGCGTGGAGCGGTTCGCGGGGCTCTTGTAAGCGGCCCGCTGTTCCTCTCATGAGCGTTTCGGCGGGCCAGCCCGGGCGCTGGACAAACAACACCGCCCTAAGTCCCCGGAAGCACTTGACCTGGAGCCGGGCTGGCCCCAAACCGCACCGTTCCAGGTGGAAGGCGGC
>CANKNP010000047.1 GCA_947483545.1 Deltaproteobacteria bacterium
ATTCGTGAATGGTGGCACGGCCTTTGCTAAGACTCGTGCCGGAGACGCGATTGCCGGGTCACTTGGCGGATGAACTTCCCCGCTGGCCTCATCGCAGCTGGCGCCCGGTGCCCCCGGGCGCCTTGCTTTTTTTGGGCTTCGCGCCGCGTCGCGCGTAGCATCTCCGCGGCTGGTGCTGCGGATCGATGCTTCGTCCGACACCTTGGGATAAGGGCGACGAGAGGGTTCGCCTTGGATCTCGACCGCCTCGCCCGTAGCGTCACCGTTGACGTTCGCCCGCTCGAACGCCTCGCGCATGCGCGGGACCTCTGGCCGCGCTCGACCCTCGCTATGGCGCGCGGGTTGATGCCCATCGCGCCAGATGCGGTCGCGTTCCCCACGTCGGACGAGGAGATCTCCGCCTGCCTCGAGTGGGCCGCGGCGGAGGGGGTGGCGGTGGTTCCGTGGGGTGCGGGCAGCGGGGTATGCGGGGCTGCTGCGGGTGCGCCGGGAACCCTGACCCTCGATCTCAAACGAATGAACCGGATCGGCCCGGTGGACAGGGACGCTGCGACCGTGCGGGTCGGTCCGGGCGTGCTGGGCCAGCACCTGGAGGACCACCTGGAGGCTCAGGGCTGGGCGACCCGCCACAGCCCCTCATCGATCTGGTGCTCGACGGTCGGCGGCTGGGCGGCATCGCGCTCGGCGGGGCAGTTCTCCAGTCGGTATGGGAAGTTTGAGGACATGGTCCACGCTGCCCGGGTGGCAGCACCGACCGCGAATTTCGGCATCGGCGCGTGGGCGGGCGCCCCGCCTGTGCCGGGGTACCCCGCGGATCTTGGGCCCTGGGTATTGGGCTCGGAGGGTGCGCTGGGGGTGCTCACCGAACTCTCGGTCAAGGTCGTGCCTTTTCCTGAGACGCGCTGGCTCCGGGGCTACCGTTTTGCGACCCTGGAGGGGGCGTGGGAGGCGATGCGCCGCCTGCTACAATCCGACCTTCGTCCAGCGGTGTTGCGTCTATACGACCCGGTGGACACTCGCCTGGCGGGGAAGGGCACGGTGCAGCACCCTCCCGCGGCGGCGGGCCGCACCTGGCTCAGGGAGCTCCAGCATGAGGCGAGCGTCAGCGCCGCGTTACGGAAGCACCTGCTCTCGCTGCCGCTCGCGCTCCCGAGGTTGGTGAATCGGCTCGCTCAACGTCTGGCTTCGGGCGCCGTGATGATCGCGGGCTGGGAGGGCGGGCAAGCCTCGGTCGATATCCACGCCAGACACGGGCATGCGCTCCTTCTCGGTGCAGGTGGCGAAGATCTCGGCCATGAACCAGGTGAACACTGGTACCGGGCGCGCCACGAGGTCAGCTACAAGATGGCGCCGATATTTGAGGCGGGTGGCTTCGCCGACACCATGGAGGTCGCGGCTCTGTGGTCCAGGTTGCCCGCGCTGTTTGACGGGGTGCGTCGCGCGATCGGTCAGCACGCTATCGTCATGTCGCACTTTTCGCATGTGTACGCTGAGGGGTGCAGTATCTACTTCAGCTTTGCGGGTGCGGGGGATCTCGCTGTGTACGATGCGCTGTGGCGGGACGCCCTCGCGGCGGCGGCCGCGGCAGGCGGCACCGTGGCGCATCATCACGGGGTCGGCCAGCTCAAACGGGACGCAGCGGCCCGCGAGCTTGGCGCGGCGGGGCCGATGTTCCGTGAGCTCAAACGTACGCTCGACCCGCACAACGTCCTCAACCCCGGGCGTATGCTGCCAGAGCTCCCCTTCGCCGAGCCCGAAGCGCCGTCGGTCGGGATTGATCGCACCTCACGGGTCGCGACCCTCCCCGCCTGGCAGCCGGCTGCGGAGCGTGACCTCTACCTCGCAGACGCAGGCTTCTGCCTACGTTTTCCGACTACGGAGCCCCTCGCCGCCGGGCTCGGTGCCCCGCGGGAGAGCTGGGACGTGCGCGTGCTGGGCATGTCGGCGCGGAGCCCTTTCGGCCGGGTGGTGGCCCTGCCTGTGCCGCGGTCGTCAGCGGGGCCCGATCTGCGCGAGGCCCTCCCGGCCGAGCAGCTCGAGACGCTCACGGTGCCGATCGTGCCCGCCGCGGAGCCGGTGACCCGGGTGCGCGCTTCGGCCGCCACCACGCTCCACGCGGGGGTGCCGGTGAGTCTTCGCCAGGGTGAAGATATCTTCCTCCGTGGGCCTGCGGCGCCGGAGCTCGCGGCGTTGTTAACGTCGTACCCCGGAGCGGCCCGCTGATGTCTACCCCTGCTCGCCCTGCACCCGGAGCGGTCGACGCGGCGTCCTTTTCCACCTGCGCCTTCTGCCCGCGGCTATGCCGCCATGTATGCCCGGTTGCGGTGGGGACCGCGTGGGAGTCGGCGACCCCGACCGCGATCATGACCACGGTATGGTGGGCCGAGATGGGCATGGCCGAGGTCGGTCTGGCTGCCGAAGCCGCCGATCTGTGCCTGCGCTGTGGGGCGTGTGAGGCACATTGTAAGCTCCATATTGCCGTGCCGGAGCACCTGGATGGCTGGCTCCGGCAGCAGGACCGCGCGCCGGAAGCGCGCCCCCTTCCGACCATCTTCGGCCACGACGTCGAAGTGGTGGTGCTGGGCTCCGAGCCCGACTGGCGCGAGCCGGAGGCCACCGCGACGGCGTGGTGCCGCACCGAAGATGGCCTTGGTTTTGCGGCGTGGGATGCGGGGGATGCGCGAGTTCTGGAGCGCGTCGCGCGCCATTTTGCGGGCCGCCGGGTGGTTACCGCGAGCCTTGACGTGGTTCGGGTGCTCCAGGCCGCCGGGGTTCCCGTACGGGTGATGGTCGCGCCCTCCGGCGGGACCGAACGCCGCTTCGTCACCTGTTTTGAGGCCTCTGAAGCGTCACCCGGGCAGCTTGCGTGTTGCGGTCGAAGGAGCAACTTCCCCTCACGAGCACCAGAGGCGGCCCGGCGCGTCGCCGAAGAGAACGCCCGACTCCTGGACGGTGCTGTCGCCACGTGCGCGGACGCCTCGTGTGCCTCCTGGTTACGCGCGCATGGGGCCGATGTGGTTGGCCCCGTCCACCATCTCAGAGGTCCTTAGTCGTGCCGTCTCGAAGCTCCCGCCTCACGCGTTGGCCCGCCCTCGGCGCTCCCGCGCGCGTGGGCACCCACATACCCGTGGGCCTCCGCCTACGTGTCCTGACCTCTGACTCCTCGGGCCTGGCGCGCCCGTGACCCTGCCTCCCCTTCGCGGGCCGCGTCCCGTTCGTGACGAGGCGGTCGTCATCATCGCGAATCCCCGTTCGGCGGGTGGCCGCACGGCGGGGACCCGGGACCGGCTCCAGCGTTGCGCCGACCGCGTATTGCCCCGTGTCGAGGTGTGGTGGACCGAAGGGCCCGGACACGCCTCTGAGCTCGCAGCGCGGGCCGCAGCGCGGGCAGACGTGGTGGTGGCGGTAGGCGGGGACGGCACCTGCCACGAGGTCGTGAACGGGCTGTTTGATGGCGGCGTGCTCCGTCGGCCAGGCCTGGTGTTCGGGGTGATCCCCTCCGGAACGGGGGGGGACCTGGTCCGAACGTTGGAGATCCCAGCGATCCTGGATCGTGCCCTCTCCGTGCTCGTCTCGGGGCACACCCTGCCCCTCGACGTGGGCAAGGTGACGTTTCAGGGAGGACGGTCGGAGCTGTTCATCAACGTGGCGGGGCTCGGCGCCAACGCCGTGGTCTGCGAACGGGTGAACCGGTCTTCGAAACGATTTGGCGGCGCCCCGACTTTTTTGGAGGCGATCTTCCACACCTTGCGCGACTGGCGTCCGATGCCGGCGCGGTGGCGCTGGGGTGGGCCCGACGGCGCAGTCGGTGTGGAGATGGAGACCTTCGCCGCCTTCTGCGCGAATGGCAGCTACTGCGGCGCCGGGCTCTTTGTCGGCAAGGGCGGGTCGATGGCGGACGGTGCCTTTGAGCTCACGCTGGTCCCCCGCCTCGGCCCCCTCGACGCGCTCGACGCGACCCCGAAGTTCTACCTCGGCAGCCTTGGCTCGATCCCGGGCGTCGTGCGGAGCCGGGTGGCATGGGTGGAGATGGAGTCGCCGCTCCCCGTCGAGCTGGACGGTGAGCCCCAGGGACCGGGGCCGGTGCGCATCGAGGTGTTGCCTGGTGTGCTCGGTGTACGCGCTGGCTGGGCGGTCCCCCCCCGGATCGGCTGAGTCCGCTCCCCCCGCCCGGCCACCGCCGGGCTCGAGCCGCCTGCCAGGGGCCCGACGGTATCGACCGCGGCGGCGTCGCAGGACCGCCACCGCGAGGAGCTGCGCGTGGGCCGCCGTGGCCGCTGGCAGGGGTACAGACCCAATCCGGGTGGCCCCAGCGGGGTGTCCTTCGCGAGTTTCTGCGGTGCGCGTCAAGAGCGCACGCGAACTCCAGGCCTTGCGCTCACCTTAGTGCCCGTAGGGGTGCATGCTATCCTTCATTGACGGATTTCGGCGTCCGATGAAAACTTGAGCTTGTAGGTTGACTTATCGTGTAGGTGGCATTGGACGCTCTTTGTCGCCCTGTTTCGGGGGACAAATCGGTATTGGTGGTTCTACGATTTTGCGCCCTAGAATGAAATAACGAGCAATTCCCGTTGGCACACCAAATCAACCCTGCTATACATCAGCGGCCGAAACGAAGGGCACTCGTTGCTTTCTTTGAGGCACAGATCGGTATAGTGGAGGGCGGTGCGAACCGTCTCACTGGCCGAAAGTGTTCAAGGGTCGCGCCGGACGCTCACAGAATTTTCGGTTTTTGGGTTTCAAGTCGCATAGATTTCGTGCATGTAAAAGTCCAGGTTTATCACCTGGTTTCTGTCTCGGTCAATTTGCCCTTCGGTCTGAGGTCTCGGCCTCGCCGGGAGGTGCCAACGCCTCACCAACTCTCGCGAGTGGGTGGCGCCGCGGGGATCGAGGCCAACGCCCGAGTCAAGGCGGCTGAGATCGCAGAGACAACCACCGCTCAATCAACGCACCAGCAAGGAGTTCACCATGAACAAGGCCGATCTCACCGAACAGCTCGCCGTCACCGCCCAGATCCCCAAGGTCCGTGCGGCTCAGTACGTCAACATCATGATGGACACCATCCAGGACGCCCTCACCAAGGGCCAGAAGGTCACCATCTCCGACTTCGGGACCTTCACCGTGTCCCAGCGCCGGCAGTTCAAGGGCCACAACCCCAAGAACGGCGCGGTCATCCAGGTCCCGTCCCGTCGCATCCCGGTGTTCCGCGCGGGTAAGGGTCTCAAAGAGGCCCTCAACGCCGGTGGGCAGGCCTGATCTGCTGACACCGTCAGGCGGGTGAGTCCCGCTTGTCCCTGCTCGACCCGCATTTGCGGGTCGAGTCCTTTTTTGCGATCGGAAAGCGCGCCCAGGCGGACCGGGAGGGCGGAGCCGATCAGAGCATGTGCCCGCTCTTTTGGCGTTTTGTCTTGAGGTATCGGGCGTTGTGCGGGTTGGCGGGCACCTGTAGCGGGACCCTGCCCACAACGCGGATGCCGTGCTCGGCAAGGCCAGCGCTTTTGTTGGGGTTGTTGGTCAACAACACCACCGAGCGCACCCCCAACTGGCGCAGGATCTCGGCCGCCACGTCGTAGCGCCTGAGGTCGTCGGGGAAGCCGAGCGCGAGGTTGGCCTCCACCGTGTCCAGTCCCGAATCCTGTAGAGAGTAGGCTCGGATTTTGTTGGCGAGCCCAATGCCGCGGCCCTCTTGCGGCAGGTAGAGCACCGCGCCGCGCTCCTGCCGCCCGATGTAGGTCAGTGCGGCCTCCAGCTGATCGCGGCAGTCACACTTCAGGCTGCCCATGACGTCGCCAGTGAAACACTCGGAGTGGAGGCGCACCGGCACCGCCTCGGCCCCTTCGAGGTCCCCGCGCACCATCACGCCATAGTCCAAGCTGTCCCCGAGATGTTCGAAGGCCACGACCTGGAAATCCCCGTAGCGCGACGGGAGCTGCGCGCGCGCCGCGAGGCGGATGGGGCTGTTGATCATCTTGTTGGCATAGCCGGCGTCGGCCACAGGGCTCGGGGGAGGGGATGGGTGTGACAAGCTGCCTCCAACGAGCCCGCCGCGGGCCCAGGTACATGTGGCCCCGGCGTACGTTGACGCGTGCCGCCCATCGCGTCACCGAGGCGCAGAAGATGTACCCCGGAAGGGGCTCCGTCAACGCGCACGCAAAAGTGAGTGGGCGCCCTGCCTGATAGGATAGGTGCAGCCGACCCTTTCCGAGCGAGTTCGTGAGGGCCGCTACAGCTCACGGTAGAGGTTCCGGAGCTGCTGCGTCTGGGAGAGGCGCTCCCACACCGTGTCAAGGGCCCACGCGGCAAAACGGCGCATCGTGGCCGCGTCTTCCGGCCCCACCCAGAGGCCGAAACGGATGCGGTCGGCGACCTCTGCGGCCTCCTCCAGCCCGTGTACCTCCACCGGCGACAGCTTTCTGAGGGCGGGCGCGGCACGGCGCGCCAACCCGGCCGCGTCTTCCCCGGGCCGCGGGAAGATCCCCACGTCGCCAAGCGCGATTTCGACGAGGCGCCAGCCGTTTTCGATCCGGGTCGTCGCCGGAACCTGCCATAGCGGCTCTCGCAGGTGGCGCACCGTCAACGTACGCCGTACCGGCCTCCAAAAAGCAGCGATCAACAATGCGAAGAGCAGCATCGCGGTCGCAAGCGGGCACATCACGCCGCCCGCCTGTTTCGCCGCTTCCACCATTTTTTCGCCGGCCTCCTGGGCACGCTCTCCCCAATCCTCCGACTCGCCCTGCTGTTGCTCCCCCTGACCCTTCTCGGGTTTTTGGCGTTTGGACTGCTTCGATTGGGACTCATCCCCCTGCTGCGACTGGGAGCCGCCCTCGCCGTCTTGAGGGCCAGTGCGCCACAGATACGGCGCCACTGCCGCCGTCGCGCCCGTGAGCACCACTGAGAACCCTGCGACAAGCAGCACGCCGAGGAAGGACAGCCGAGGACGCGTCGCGCCGCGCTCCTTCATCGTGGGCGTCATCGGCGCTTCCGGCCCGCGCCGCCACAGCGCCAGCCGGTGGGTCTCCCGGGTCACGAGGTAGAAGAGGAGCATCGTGATCGTGGCGCCGAGCGCGGGCAAGGAGAGCAGGTCCCACACCGCCCACTTCGCGCCGGACTCCCAGCGGTCCACGCCGCCGCTCTTGGACGCCCAGACCAGGATGGTGCCCGTCGTGAACACCAGCGGCAGCCACGTGGACCACAGCGCCCGGTTGGTCTCCAGGCTCCAGAGCCCGCCGGTCATTGCGAGCGGAAGAAAGAGCAGGATGATAAAGAGAAAGACGCCGACTACCGGGCTCCCGGCGCACATCGCGGCGCTCATCACGCCCATCATGGCCCAGCAGATCCCGCCAAAGACCAGGAGGATCCAGGTCCGTACCCGAAGCAGGGCCAGCGCCTGGCCGATGAACACCCCGAGGACCACCACCGCGCCGATGCCCGCGAGCATGACCGCACCACCGACATCCGGACTCAGCAGGAACAGGCTGGCAAAGAACAGCGTCATGGTGAATATGGTGACGACCTGGTAGGCGATGACTGGCACCGCCGCCTCTTTCAGCCCCTGCCAGAGGGTCATGGAGTGCTGGTTCATGCCCGGCCTCCGCTGACGCCAACCAGTCGATGGCAGCCTACGCCCGGCTCAAGCCGGTACACGACATCCCCCCGGGCGACGAGCTGGTCGAAGAAGCGTGCGCCGTGGACCCGCGCGAGCTCACGTAGCCGCTGCCGGGCGGAGAGCCGGCCCCAGTGGTGCCGCACGGCGCGGAGCTGCGCACCAATGCTGTTCTCATCGGCCCCGGCGATGTAGGGCTGACGCAGGGGCCACAGGAGCGCCCCGGCTTTGCTTCCCGCCAGGACCTCCAACAGGGTGGGGTCCTTGCCCTTCAGCGCGTCTTGCGGCGGCAGGTAGATCCACGCCATCGACTGCCCCGCGTTGGGGGTCGGTGGCGGCGCGGAGAACCTGCTGGTCACGACCGCGGCGTGCATCTCCGGGCCCACCGCCTCCAAGAGCGCGGGCACATCCCACCGGGCCTGCCAGCACACCCGCGCTCCCAGGTCTTGCCAGCGTACGTGGCTCCCTTTTCCGCAGGTGAGCTGCTCCACGACGAGCTCGCCCGACGGGTCCCGAGCGACCGCCACCATCGCGACCTTGTCGCCCCGCTCCACCAGCTCCTTGGCCAGCGAGATCCACGTCTCCACGATCTGGTCCAGCACCTCCTCGATGCCGATCGCGTCGTCGATCATGCGCCCGGCCGGCAGAAAGGTGTCGAGGGCCAAGAGGACGCTACGGGTGCTCTGCTCGCGCGTCTCGGG
Organism: Deltaproteobacteria bacterium; assembly: GCA_947483545.1. Next base: position 8,305 of record CANKNP010000047.1, read on the forward strand.
TTGGCGTACGTGAAGCCTCCCCGCCCGCATCGAGAGCTTCCAGTTGATACGCCGCGTATCATCTCCGGCGAGGTATTCGCGGAAGCGGAAATGGTCTTCGGTTGGGAAGCGGTGGGGCCGGGCGATGACGTCGGGGGTCTGTACGCGGGATCGAGGCGGCTCCTGGATGTCAAGCCGCCGAAAGCGAGGGAGTACCTTGAGCTCCGCGGTCGCGAGCGAGGCGATGGCGATCCGGGTGAAGCCGAACACGTCCTGGTAGTAGACCTCCGCGGGGCCAACTCGGTACATTCCCCGTGGAGAAGCACGCATCCGTCCCCCCACGATGACCTCGCCCCGCCCTGCGCCAGGCCCGAGCGCGTAACGTGAGGTCGTGCGGAGCCGGATCGGCAGCGGATCCTCCACGAGCAGGAAAAAGCCGGGCGGCACGGGCAATCGCCGGAAGGTGAAGCGCTCCTCGGCCGGCTCGCCAGTGAGCACCACCGCCGGGACCATCTCCCGGGTCACCGACTCCTGGCGTAGACCGCGCGAAAAAGAGCTCACCAGGAAGGTCGAGACAAAGGAGGTGACCCCGAGCACCCCGTAGAAGAGGAAGAGGGAGAGCACCGCCACCAGGCTCAGATCGGCCCACTTCAGGCCGAGGGCGCACACGACGAAGAGGAGGCCGGAGCTCAGCACCGCCCAGCCGCGCGGGGTCACGATGCGCATGTGCCGCGCCACGGTCGCCAGGACCGCGCCGGGCTCCACCTGTCCCCTCGCGCGAAGAAGCCTGATTTCGCGTGAGCTTTTGAGGATCACGCCGGCGATCTGGCACAGCCAGGCGGGCACGATGAGGATCGCGCTCACCGCGAGCAGGTAGGGCAAGGTCTCGCCCACCTGCGCGACCTCGAAGAAGAGCGCCGCGGCGAAACCTACGGCAAACGGCAGGAAAAACATGCCCACGCTGTGCCAGACAATGCTGACGACCGACACGAGCGCGCCGGGCCGGTTCATCGGAGCGGAACCTTCTCCAGGACACTCTGAACGTAGGCTATTCCAGCTTCATCACCGCTGATCACCATACGGTGCGCGAGGACTTCGGGCGCGAGGGCGCGGACGTCTTCCGGCACCACGTGGTCGCGGCCCTTGGCCATCGCGTGGGCCTGGGCCACCCGGGCGAGCATGATCACCGAGCGTGGTGAGGGTGGCGCCAAGGCGCGGCTGTCCGAGCGGATGGTGTTGGCGATGCTCACCAGGTAACGTTTGACCTCTTCCGTGAGGAAGATCCGCGGAACCAGCGCCTGCCACCCCAAGAAGGACTCCTGGCTGACGACGGGGCGCAAGTCGTCGATCGGCGGGCGCAGGCCAAGGTGGATGTCCAGCATGTTCATCTCGGCTTCGGGGCCGGGAAAACCCATCGAGAGCTGGATGGTGAACCGGTCCAGCTGCGCCGCCGGCAGGGCGTAGGTGCCGTCGTGATCCAGGGGGTTCATGGTGGCGATACACAAGAACGGCGGGGGGAGTTTGTGGGTCACCCCTTCGACGGTCACCTGTCCCTCGGCCATCACCTCGAGGAGCGCCGACTGGGTCTTGGGGGTCGCCCGGTTCAGCTCGTCGGCGAGCAGCAGGTTCGTGAAGATCGGGCCAGGTTGAAACGTGAATTGTTTCTGGCGCAGGTCGAAGATGTTGGTGCCCGTGATGTCCATTGGCAAGAGGTCAGGCGTGAACTGGATGCGCCGGAACTGGCAGGCAATGCTCGCGGAGATGCATCGGGCCAGCATGGTTTTTCCGGTGCCGGGCACGTCCTTCAAGAGGATGTGTCCCTTGGCGGTGAGCACCAGGAGCACCTTGAAGACCACCTCGGGTTTGCCGAGGATCACCTTCTCGATGTTGGCGCAGACGCGCGAAAACTCCTGCTGAAACCGTTGGATCTCGGCGGCCAGGCCGGGGTCGCGCTGCGGGGGGGTGTGGAGCAAGATTCAGCCTCCGAACCAGGAAGTGAGGATACGGCCGAGGGTGTGCATCGCGCCGGAGCGCGGCAGGGCGTCGTCGGGGAGGGGCAGCTGCCAGGCGCGCGCGTACTCTCTCAGGACCCGAAGCTCGGTGCCGTCGGCCTCACGGTCCACCAGCGCGCAGGCGCGCATCGCGCGGAGCAGGCCCTCGGGGTCAGCTGCCGGGCCGAGCTCAAAGGGGCGCCAGACCCGCAGCTCGTCGGGCGCCACAGGCGGCTGCCCGGAGCGGGCGAGAAACTGGTCGATAAAGGCTCGTTCTTTGGGCCGGATTTCGCCGTCCGCCATCATCACGGCGACGAGCGCCCGGGCGACGGTGCGTGGGTCTGGCGCGGCGGCGGGGGTCCCGTCGGCGCTGCTGAGCTCGGGCGCGGCGACCGGCGCGGGAGACCTAGCGAGGGGCTGTGGCCCCCGGCGTAGGTTCTCTGCGATGTTTTCGGGGCGGCGCGCTTCCGACGACGAGCCGCCGCTCGAACCGGGGAACAGGTAGGCGATCACCTCGAACCCGGTGTCGACCCGCTCGCGGCGGACCACCAGCTCGGCGATCTGCGCTGGATTGCGGCCGTTGAAGTTGGCGCGGGCAAAAAGCTCGAGGTCCGGCTCGCCTTCTTCGGCCGACCAGCGGGCGAGCGCGAGCACGACCTCGTGCGGCGCCCGAAAGGCGATCGCCGGGGCGACGGTCTCGCCGAGCTCGGTGCGAAATCCGCAGAGCCGGCAGCGACTCTCAACCGGCACACTGAGCTTCTTGGAAGGATCTACCAGCTCCAGGAGCGCCGACTCGACGCGACAGCATGGGCAGTCGGAGAGGACCTGGAAGACACGCACGCCGGCGGCCTTATCCCGTTTCAGTCCGAGGAGAGCCGATACCCGGCGAGACGTCGCTGAGTTCGATCGGCTCGGCCTTCGTGCGCACCTGGCCGATGCTGGGGTGTACGGGGCGGAATTCAAGGGGCAGGTCCGCTCCTTCCAGGCAGCGGGCGAGCAGCTCGGGCGTCGCCTTGGGGTCGAGCCAGGTGTTGACCCCGGTCTCGTCGAGGAGCACCGGCATCCGCGCGTGCAGCCCGGTGATCGGCGGTCGGGAGCTCCGAGTGAGGATGGTATAGGTCTCGACGACCCCGTCCGGGCCTTGCCACGCCTCAAAAAGCCCAGCCAAGGCCAGGAGCCCACGATCCGGCCTTCGGATGACGTGTGGACGAGGGGCTTCGGGGGGCGCACCGCCGAACAGCGCACCGGGGCTCGGCGGCGGCGCCTGCCACTCGTACCAGCCGTCGGCGGGCACCACGCAGCGTCGTTTCCGGAACGCCTCACGAAACGCCGGCGTCGTCGTTACCGCTTCGGCGCGCGCGTTGATCATTTTCGCGCCGTCGCGGAGCGTGTGTGACCAGGGTGGGAGGAGGCCCCACCGTTTGTAGACCAGCCTCCGCGTCGGCTGTCCCGCCACATCCGCCACGAGCACGACCAGACCGCGCTCGGTCGGCGCCACGTTGAAGGAGGGTTCGATGCGGATCTCGATGAACTCGGGGATCAGCCCGAAGATCTGCGCGATGAGCTCAGCGTCGGCAGCCAGTCGGTAACGACCGCACATCGGAGGCGCCTTCGCCGAGTCCTGAGGGCTTCAGCGCAGCAGGGCGGCGCCGGCGAGGGCCGCGGCGTCAAGGAAGGGCCGAGGATAGATGCCGATGATGATGATGAGCGCCACCGACAGGCCGATCGCCCAGGCCGATGCCACGGGCACCGCGACGGGCCGTTCGTCCTTGGCCGGCTCCATGTACATGCTGCGCGCCACCCGCATGTAGTAGAACAGGCCCACCACCGCGAGGGTAGCGCCGAGGAGCACAATCCAAGTGTAGCCCGCCTGCCACAGTGACCAGAACAGCAACATCTTGCCCCAGAATCCCGCCACGAACGGGATGCCGCCCAGCGACAAGAGGCACATCAGCATCGCGAGCGCGAGGCCGGGGTTGCGCCGCGCCAGCCCGGCCCAATCGGGGAGTGCTTCTCCAGCGCCTGCTCCCGCCAGATCGGCGACGAAAAAAGCCCCCATGTTCGCGCCGATATAAGTGAGCAAGTAGAACAACATCGTGCCGATCGTGTCCGCCTGGCCGACCATCAGGGCGACGAGCAGCAGGCCGACATGGCCGATACCGGAGTAGGCCAAGAGCCGGCGCACGTTGGACTGGGGGATCGCCAGCAGATTCCCAAGTATCATGCTCAACAGTGCCGCAATCAGGAGCAGCATTGCCCAGAGCGGCTGGTGGTTCGGCATCGCGGTGAGCAACAAGCGAGAGAGCGCGGCAAAGCCTGCGATCTTGGGAGCGACCGAGAGGAAGGCCACAAAGGGCGCGGGGGCTGCTTCGTAGGTGTCGGGCACCCAGAGGTGGAAGGGCACCGCGCCCACCTTGTAGGCCATGCCCACAAGGGTGAGGAGCAGACCCACCACGAGGTAGGGCGAGCTGGGCGTCGCCGCCAACGTCTCGTACTGCGTCGACCCTGCCGCTCCGACCAGGAAAGACAGTCCGTACATGGTCACCGCCGCGCTCACCGCGCCGGTGAGGTACAACTTCACGGAGCCCTCGACTCCACGACGTTGATCCTTGTGCATCGCCGCGAGCACATAGAGGGGCACCCCCATGAGCTCGAAGCTCACCACCATCAGCACCAGCTCACGGGCGCCCGCGAGGAGCGTCATGCCCGAGAGCGAGGACAGCAGCAGCAGGTAGTACTCACCTTGACGGCCGGGAAAGCGCCGATCTGCGTGGTCGATGCTGCCGAGCGTCGCCAGCACCCCGGTGAGCAGGAGGAGGCGCTCGACCAGGGCCGTGAAGGCGTCACGGACGTAGACCCCACCGAAGGCCGGTCCCATCGGCAAGTAGAAGCTCGCCCCCAGCAGCACGACGAGGCCCGCCACCACGAACGCCCCGATGCCTCTGCGGCTGCCACTCTCGGGCACCACGTCGGCGATCAGCACGGTGACCGCGAGCATGAGCAGCACGCACGGAACGGCGAGAGCGGCGAGATCGGCGGCGCTCATGGCGCTGTCTCCAGAAGGAGGGCGTTGAGGTGCTGCGTGGTGCCGACGTCAATCGGCTCCAGCACGAGGCGCGGGATACTCCCAAAAAGAATGATACAAAGCCCTAATGTTACGAGTGCGACGCACTCGACGCCGCGCGCATCCGACAATTCGTGGTAGTGCGCCGGCGGCCCCTCGCCCCAGAAGATCGCCCGCACCGCGCGGAGCACGTACACCGCGGTGAGCCACGCGCCGACGATCCCCGCGACCGCCCAGACCGGGTGCCCGCTGGACCAGGCGCCGAGGAACACCAGGAACTCCGCCACAAATCCGGCAAAACCCGGCATACCCAGCGAAGACAGGCCCGCGATGGTGAAGAAGACGGCGATGCCCGGCATGACGCCCGCGAAGCCGCCCATGTTGAAGATCTCGCGATCGTGCGCGCGTCCGTACAGAAGGCCGACCAGCGCGAACAGGAGCCCCGTCATCAGGCCGTGCGCAAACATCTGGAAGATCGCGCCGTTCCAGCCGTCGACTGACAAGGTCGCCGCCCCGAGCATCACCACGCCCATGTGGCTGACCGAGGAATACGCCACGATGTACTTGAGGTCCGTCTGGGACATTGCGCCGAGCGCGCCGTACACGATGTTGATGACCGCGACCGCGCCCACTACGCCCGACCACGCCACGGCGGCGTCGGGGCACAACACCATACCCACCCGCATCACCCCGAAGGCGCCGAGCTTCATCAGCACCCCGGCGTGGAGCATCGACACCGCGGTCGGCGCCGAGGCGTGACCGTCCGGCGACCAGGTGTGGAAGGGGAACACACCCGCAAGGGTGCCAAAACCAAGCCACAAGGCAGGGAATACCCACATCTGTGTGGACACGGGGATGTCGGCGCGCGCGAGGTCGAGGAGCGAGAAGCTGTTGAGACCTGCATCCTCGTAGAGCGCGAGGATGCCCACCAGGATGAACGCGGAGCCGATCAGCAGCATCAGCGTCAGCTTCATCGCGGCATATTCGCGTCCACCTACGTCGAGGCGGCGCATCGCGAAGCCCAGCGGGCCCCCCGTGGGCACCGCCTTGCTGCTGCCCCAGATGCCGATGAGCAGGTACATCGGCAGCACGGCAATTTCGTAGAACAGGAAGAAGATGAACAGGTCCAGGCTGACAAAGACGCCGAAGACCCCCGCGACCAGGGTGAGCAGGAGGATGTAGAACTCCTTGCCGCGGTCTTCGAGGTTCCACGTGGCGAAAGCGCCGGCGAAGATGATGATCCCAGTGAGCAGCAGGAGCGCGACGCCCCAGCCGTCCACCGCCAGATCGTAGCGAATGCCCAGGGCAGGCAGGACCGGGAGGGTCTCACGGAATTGCAGGCCGCCCGCCTCGAGATCGTAGCTGAGGGCGACCACGATCGAGCCGATCAGCGACACCACCGTGCTCGCCGCCGCGACCACCCGGAAGGTGCCCTTCGAGCTGGAGGGAATAAAAAGTAGGAAAGCTGCCGCGATCAGCGGAGCCATGACGATGAGGGAGAGCCAGGGGAAAGACATCAGGCACCCACCGCGCCGTAGACGGCCAGGATCGCCGCCACGGCGGCGATCGCGTACACGTAGTCGCGTATACTTCCGGTTTGAATACGCCTTACTCCCTCACCGCCCTCCAGCGCCGCCCAGCCGAAGACGTTGACCAGTCCATCCACGACGTAGCGATCCACCCAGCCGGCCAGCTGGGCAAAAGGCAGGAGCCCCCGGCGCCATCCGCTCGTCCAGAGGTTGTCGATCGGCCCGCTGAGGACGAAGTTGGCCGCTGCCTCAGACCCCAGCCCGCTGAGCCCGCCGCGACCGTACTTCACGTAGGACAGCCCGCCACCGACCAGCGCGAGCGCGAGGGCCGCGATGCCCGGAGGGGTGAGGGCGAAGTGATACTCCTCGCCGGTTACCCGAGAGACGAAGGTCCAAGCACCGAAACCGCTGATCACTGCCGGCACCAGGAGCACCAGCATCGGGGTGAGCATCACGGCGGGCGACTCGTGGGCGTGTTCGGCCTGCGCCGAAGCCTTTCCGAAGAGGGCGAGGCAGAGCACCCGGGTCATGTAGAACGCGGTGAGCCCGGTCCCGACGAGCAGCAGGGCGAGCGGGCCGTAGGCGTGGGCGTGGTACAGCTCCTCGAGGATCAAGTCCTTGGAGAAAAAGCCGGAGAAGGGTGGAATTCCGGCGAGCGCCAGCGTTCCGGCGATGAACAGGGCTGCAGTCACCGGCGTCTTGCGCAGAAGGCCGCCCATGTCTTGGAGCCGGTTGGAGTGCACCGCGTGGATCAAGGAGCCGGCCCCCAGGAAGAGCATGGCCTTGAAGAAGGCGTGGGTGGTGAGGTGGAGATAACCTCCGATCATCGAACCGGATCCGAGCCCGGCCACCATGTAGCCGAGCTGCGAGCAGGTAGAGTAGGCGAGCACCTTCTTGATGTCGTCCTGCACCAGCGCGGTGGACGCCGCGACGACCGCGGTCACCGCGCCGATCCACGTCATGGCGGTGAGCACGTCAGGCGCCGCTTCGAAGATCGGCCACGCCCGCACGACGAGGAACACGCCGGCGGCCACCATCGTTGCGGCATGCAACAACGCGGAGACCGGCGTAGGACCTTCCATCGCGTCGGGGAGCCAGACGTGGAGCGGGACCTGGGCGCTCTTGCCCATCACGCCGCAGAACAGGAGCGCTGCGATCAGCGTGGCGCTCTCACCTAAGGACGCATCCCACGAGAAGGACTGGGTGACGCCGTAGAGCACCACGACTCCGAGCATCAGGCCGATGTCGGCGAAGCGGGTGACCCAGACCGCCTTCACCGCGGCCTTACCCGCCGAGGATTTACGCCAGTAATAGCCGATCAGCAGGTAGGAGCAGAGGCCGACCAGCTCCCAGCAGACCAGGAGCTGGAGGAGATTGGGGGCGAGCACGAGCCCCGCCATCGAGAAGATGAACAGGGAGTGCCAGGCGAAATAGCGGCCCAGATCCTTGGGTGGCTCATCCCCGAGGTAGCCGAGCGAGTAGATCTGGACACAGGCCGCGACCAGCGTCACCACGACGAGCATCGGCGCGGAGACCTGATCGACATGAACGCCAACGGTCGCGATCGTGGTCCCCTGGTGAATGAGCCAGGGCACCGTCCACGTGAACGCGGGGCTCCCGGCGGTGGGCGCCTGCAGGTAGAGCAGGACCGCCGCGATGACGCAGACCACCGCGGCCAACGAAGAGAGCACCCCCGCGGGGCGCCCGCTGTGTCGCAGGGGCCACACGAGGCCAAGAACCCCAAAGCTGATGAGCGGGAGCAGGATCGGGATGAGGGCGAGATCCAGCATCAACCACGCAGATCAGTGAGAGAGTGGGCGTCGAGGTCGCCGTGAGTGCGGGCTACCAGGATGACCAGGGCGAGCCCAACCACCACCTCGGCGACGGTGAGCGCGATCGCGAAGAGCGCGAGCCCCTGGCCCCAGGGATGGCCGCCAAAGCGGGAAAAGGCGACCAGGTTGAGATTGGCCGCGTTGGCCATCAGCTCAACCGAGAGCAGGATCGCGATGAGGTTGCGGCGGGTCAGGGTGCCGTAGAGGCCGACGCAGAACATCAGCGCCGCGACCCCCAGATAAGCTTCGAGTCCGGGTGGGCTCATGCGTCTTTCCTCCGGGCCAGCACGATGGCCCCGATCATGGCGGCGAGCAGCAGGACGGAGACCACCTCAAAAGGTAGGACCAGCGGACCTAATAGCGTAGCGCCCAGCTCCTGGGTGGTGAGGGTCAGGAGCGGGCCGTTGAACGCACCGCCGCCGACCAGGGTCAGAATGACGGCGGCGAAAAGCCCGAGACTGGCGAGGCCGGCCCGAAGCCCCCCCGCGCTCTCGCCCGCCGGGATCGCGCCGCCGGTGCGCCGGGCGAGCAACACGGCAAAGAGCATCAAGGTGATGATGCCCCCCGTGTAGAGCAGGATCTGGATGGCGGCCAGAAAACCGGCGTCGAGCGTGATGTAGAGCCCGGCAGTGCTCACGAGCGCGACTGCCAGCCACAACACCGCGTGGACAAGGTCACGGGTACGGATCACCATGACGCCGCCAATGAGGGCGGCGGCGGCGATCACCGAGAAGAGCAGCCACTCGATCATGGTGAGCCCTCGGACTCTGGCTTGGTCGTCGCCTCCTTGACGGGGGGCGCCGCTGCCGCCGGCTCAACCGGAGCGGGCTCTTTCGCAGCGGGCTCTTTCGCAGCGGGCTCTTTCGCAGCGGGCTTGGCCTCTTTGGCCTCTTTTGCCGGCGCCTTTGCCGGCTCTTGCATGCCGATCAGGCGGGCGCCGGTGCCCCATGATGCGGCGACCTTCTCGTTGGCGTAGAGCTTGTCCATGGTCAGGACCAGGTCTTCGCGCGTGTAACCCGGCGTTTCCTGGACCTTGAGCATCACGATCGCGTCAGTGGGACACACCTGTACGCAGAGCTCGCAGTGGATACAGGCGTTTACGTCCAGCGTGAAATCTTTGGCCCATCCACGAGCTTTCCCGGTCTTTTCCGACGGAGAGCGCCCTCCGGCCACCACCGTGATGATCGTGGAAGGGCAGATCTTCTCGCACATCTTGCAGCCGATACAGGCTTCGTCGCCGTGCTCGTCGTGTACGAGCGCGAAGCTGGTCCGATACCGTTCGGGCAGCTCCCGTCGGCCCTTCCATGGCAGGGGCGCGGTGGTCATCGGCCGGAACAGGTTTTCGGCCGTGACGCGGAGCGCACCGACGAGCGACAGGAGTACGTTCATGAGAGCCCCACCCACAAGGCCGCTACCATCACGAGTCCGAGCCCCAATGGGATCAGCACCCTCCAGCAGAAGTTCATGAACTGATCCGAGCGATAGCGTAGGAGCGTCCAACGAATCCAGAAGATGGACGTGAACAGGACCAGCGACTTGAGCATGAGCCAGTGCGGCCCGTCGGGGCCCGGCCCCTCACCGCCGCCCCAGAACAGCACGACGCCGACCACGGACGAGATGAAGGTGTGCAGGTACTCGGCCAGGTAGAACAGGCCGAAGTTCATCCCGACGTACTCGGTGGTGATCCCGCCGACCAGCTCGGACTCGGCCTCCGGGATGTCGAAGGGGATCCGGTTCGCCTCGGCGAGGGATGCCACAAAAAACAGCCCAAAGGCTACGAATCCGGGGCCAGGCGGCCAGAGCGCGAACCAGCGGTAACCCTCTTGCGCCGCGACGATGTCTCCACCCCGAAGGCTTCCGGCGAGGATTACCGGCACCAGGGCGGCGAGCAGGAGCGGCACCTCAAAACTGATCGCCTGCGCCGCGGCGCGCATTCCACCGAGCAGGGCGTACTTGTTGTTGCTGGCCCAGCCCGCCATCCACACGGGGATCACCATCAAGCTGGCGATCGACATGGTGAAAAGGATGCCGATGTCGAGGTCAGCGGCGACCACACCCGGCGCGAGCGGCACCACCGCGAGACCGGCGAGCACCAGCAGCACGCCGATCGGCGGCGCCATCTTGAACAAGGGAGCATCGGCGTTCTTGGGGACAATCTCCTCCTTCTGCATGAGCTTCAGCACGTCCGCGATCGGCTGAAGCAGGCCAAAGATGCCCACCTCGGTGGGACCCGGGCGGTTCTGCATCCGGCCCGCAAACTTCCGCTCGAACCAGATGGACCAACCACCGATCACCATGGTGACGTTGATCACCACAAGGCCGAGGGTAAGCCCTTTGATCCAGGGATCTTCGAGTACGCTGTCCAGGAGGCTCACCGGTCCACCTCGCCGAGGATGGGGTCGAGCGACCCGAGGGTGACGATGATGTCAGACACATTGTTGCCCGGGCAGAGGTAGGGCAGGATCTGCAGGGCGTGGAAGGAGGGAGGACGGATCTTGCAGCGATAGGGCTTGTCGCTTCCGTCGGCGATGACGTAGGTGCCAAGCTCGCCGCGGGCCGTCTCGATCGCCGCGTAGGCGGTAGCGGTTTTGGCCTTCACGGCGCCCGGCAGCTTGACCGGTTTCAAGGCGCAGATCGGACCTTCGGGAATACCCTGCACCATTTCCAGCACGAGCCGCACGCTCTCGCGTAGCTCGCCCATACGGACCTCCCAACGCGCGAAACAGTCGCCCGCGTCCCGGGTGATCACGTTGACCTTGACCTGGTCGTACGCCGCATAAGGCCGGTCCCTCCGGAGGTCCCAATCGATCCCGCTGGCGCGCAGGTTGGGCCCTGAAAGGCCGAGCTCCTTCGCGAGCCCGGCGTCCACGACGCCGATGCCCACGGTGCGAGCGCGAAACACGGTGTTATCCCGTAAGAACGACTCATACTCCTCGGTACGCTCAGCGATGACGCGGAAAGTGCGGGTGACGAGGTCCGCCCACCCCTCGGGGATGTCGTGGCGGCAGCCGCCTACGGTCAGCGTGTTGTAGTGGAAGCGGGAGCCGGTGAGCATCTCGAAACAGTCGAGGATGGTCTCCCGTTCGCGGAAGGTGTGCATGAAGATGCTGGCACCGCCGCCGATAGCGCCGCCCATGTCCAGGCCGAAGGTGCCGAGGAAGAGCAGGTGTGAGGCCACGCGCTGCATCTCGGCGCCCAAGGTACGAATCCAACGAGCGCGGGGCGGGGCCTGCACGCCGAGCAGGGCCTCGAAGGCGGTGTTGATCGCCAGCTCGTTGGTGAAGGCGGAGACGTAGTCGTTCTTGTCCACGATCGGGGTGATCTGGACATAGGTGAGTTTCTCGCAGAGCTTCTCGACGCCGCGGTGGAGGTAGCCGAGGTAGGGCACCGCTTTGATACACACCTCGCCGTCAAGGTAGAGTTTGACCCTCAAGACCCCGTGGGTGGAGGGATGTTGAGGTCCGAGGTTGAGGATCATCAGATCCCCCTCGGGGTCGTACTGGTCGATGTCCAGATAAGGATCGGGGATGGGGTGGCGGGTGGGCACGAGGCCCACCGGCGCGACCGGCGCCGAGCTGCGGTGGTTCAACGCCATGGATGATGCCGGGTGTCGATGGCGTAGTCGCGGCGGAGGGGGTGGCCCTCCCAATCTTCCGGTAACATCAAGCGGCGCAGATCGGGATGGCCGGAGAACACCGGACCGACCAGATCAAACTGTTCACGTTCCTGCCAGTCGGCGCCCCGCCAGATACCTGCCAAGGA
>CANKNP010000048.1 GCA_947483545.1 Deltaproteobacteria bacterium
CGTTCTTGATCGAGATGATGGTGGACGGGGTCGGCACGAACCACGTGCCGGTGCTCGCGACCCAGGTCTATGAGATCTTCTTCGCGAGCTTGATCTTCGGGATCACGTCGTGGGCCTGGGCCAGGTGGCGCAAGTTCGACGGCCAGATCATCGCGATGGTTCTGATGATGTACGCGATCTGGCGGCCGATCAACGAGTCGTTGCGCGGCGACGAGGTGCGTGGGACCGATTACTTTGGGCTTTCGACCTCGCAGTTCGTGAGCATCCCGGTGTTCCTGTTCGGGCTCGGGATCGTGCTGGCGAGGTTTGGAAAAGGCGTCGCCCCGGAGGTCCCGTTCGAGGCGCGCGGGCCTGAGGGGGAAGGGCCGGACATCGGGGCGAGCGCGCCGAAGATCTGAGGGGGCGCCCGGGGTGGTGGGGCGGGGCCGGACGGGACAGCCGTCGATGAACGCCAAGGGCCGAGATCCCCCACATCCTCCGCCTCCGTGTTCATCAATACCCCAGTGCGATGAACGCCAAGGGCCGAGATCCCACACATCCTCCGCCTCCGCCATCCCCTTCGCGCGCACGCTCCTTTCCGATCCGACGGCCCCGCCGTCCGCTCAAGCCGCCCACGCCGCGCCTGGATAACCGCGCCCCCATGAGCTCCATCCCCTCCATCCCCCGCCCCATCAACGAGCCCGTCCGTGGCTACCTTCCCGGCAGCGTCGAGCGCGTGAGCATCGAGCGGGAGCTGGCGATCCAGGCCGCACAGGTGGTCGAGATCCCGTGCGTCATCAACGGGGTCGATGTCTACACGGGGAATACCGTGGCGGTGACCATGCCCGCGGCGCATGGTCATGTGCTCGCGAATGTTCACCTTGCGGGGCCGGCGGAGATCGAGCGAGCCGTGCGGGCGGCGGAGGAGGCGCGGGAGGACTGGGCCAACCTGCCGTGGGAGGCGCGAACCGGCGTGCTGCTCAAGGCTGCGGATCTGCTGGCCGGCCCGTGGCGGGATCGGGTGAACGCGGCGACGATGCTGGGGCAGGCCAAGACCGTACACCAAGCCGAGATTGACGCCTGCTGCGAGTTGGTGGATTTCTGGCGGTTCAACTGCCACTACTATCGGGAAATCCTGGCGCAGCAGCCCCCCGAGCACTCGCCCGGGACGTGGAATCGGCTGGAGCACCGGCCGCTGGACGGCTTTGTGTTCGCGGTGAGCCCATTCAATTTCACGTCCATCGCGGCCAACTTGCCGACCGCACCGGCCCTTGTGGGCAACACCACCGTTTGGAAGCCGGCGACGACGTCTGCGCTCGCCTGCTGGCAGATCATCCGGCTGTTGCGGGCCGCGGGGCTCCCGGACGGCGTGGTCAACGTGCTCTGGGGCCACGGGCCCGAGGTAGGAATCCCCATGCTCCACCGCCCGGAGTTGGCCGGCATCCACTTTACCGGCTCGACGGGCGTGTTTCAGGGCATGTGGCGTACGGTCGGGGAGAACATCGCCAACTATCGGCAGTACCCGCGCATTGTCGGCGAGACGGGGGGCAAGGACTTCATCCTGGCGCATCCTTCGGCCGACCCGCTGGCGTTGGCCGTGGCGATCGTGCGCGGCGGGTACGAGTACCAGGGCCAGAAGTGCTCGGCGGCCAGCCGGGTGTACGTGCCCGATAGCCTTTGGCCCGAGGTTCGCGAGCGGGTCCGTTCGATGCTCGCCGAGGTCAAGCAGGGAGATCCCCGGGACCTGGCCAATTTCGTCTCCGCCGTGATCGACGAGCGCGCATTCCGACGCCACGAGCAGTTTCTCGAGCTGGCGAAGCTCGATGACGTCGTCGCCGGCGGTCACGCGCGCGGCCAACTGGGCTGGTACGTCGAGCCGACGTTGGTGCGCGTCGATGACCCCAAGTGTCGGTTGATGACGGAGGAGATTTTTGGGCCTATCGTGACAGTCTACGTGTACCGGGAATCCGAGTGGCGTCACACGCTTCGGCTCGTGGACGAGACCAGCGTCTATGCGCTCACCGGCGCGATCTTCGCCCGGGAGCGGTACGCGATCAATGAGGCCACCATTGCGCTCCGGGGCGCCGCCGGAAACTTTTACGTGAATGACAAGCCGACTGGCGCCGTCGTGGGCCAGCAGCCGTTTGGTGGCGGTCGGGCGAGCGGCACCAACGACAAAGCCGGGGCGCCGCATAATCTTTTGCGGTGGATCTCGCCGCGTACGATCAAGGAGACCTTCGTGCCGCCGACCGACTGGCGGTATGGGTTTCTGGGGTGAGGGGGGTGCGCCGGCAGGGACGCGAAAGGAGAGCCGCGGGGGGCGTCGCCGGCGGCAGGGCCGCGAAGTACTACCCGCCGGACAAGCGCGAGGAGCTGATGAAGCTGCTCGGCTCGGGCTCCAAGGTGCACGTACATGTGCGCTTCTACGACCGGTCCGCGTCTGGAGCGGCACCCTGAGGGTGGTCTGATGCTGATGCTACATGCTCTGATCTTAGCGTGTACTGGAGAGCCGGCGCAGAATGCAGCAGGCGGACCAGGCGATTCGGCACGGTCGGATTCCGACACTGTTCCCGTCGATAGCGAAGACGACTCCTGCACATGGTGGTGGTGCGATGACACGGGAGACACAGCGGAAGACAGTTCGCCCACTATGCCTGTGGATTGGATCGTGTGCGAGGAGGGCGGCGACTTTGAGTACATTTCCAGCGCGGGCGCCGTTGCCCAAGCCGGAGATAGAATCCTGGTATGCCCAGGAACGTTTTCCTCAATTTGGAACCTGGCCCCAGGCGTCACCGTCGAGTCGACGGGGGGTTCCGCTGTGACATTCCTGACGGGCGCGGGCGAAGGCTGGGGCGAGGGAGACCCGTGCGTCGAGGTCGTGGAGGACGGCGTGAGCATCCGCGGGTTCACTTGCATCGGGTATGACGTGGAGGTTCCCTGCTACCCTGGTACTGCAGACTCTGCGTCCCCAGTTGGGGCGATCATCACGGGCGAGGATGCGCTGTTGGAGGACTTCGTGGTATTCCGCGGTCCCGATTCCTCGGAGTTCGGCGTGGGAGTGTCCCTGGAGAGTGCCCATGGGGCGATATTGCGGGATCTGAACCTCGAGGACGCGGGGGTTGCCATCTCGGACACCGATGATTTCACGGTGGAACGGCTGGAGTGTCGGCTGCTTTCGCCGCAAGAGAGCTGCCACGTAACCACACACCAGAGCACCGGCACAGTTCGCAACGCCCGAGGCCTCGGACCCGGCCCAGTCGAGTTTTGCGCCGATTGGGATGCCGGGAGCGCGCGTGGGGTCGCCCTTTATGATGGCTCAGAGGTTTGGGTGGACAACATCACCGTCTCGTCGATGCCAGGTGGAGTTTGTAGGGCGTCCATTCGGTGCGAGGATTCGACCCTTCACGTCCGCAACTCCATCCTCGCCAACAACGCCGGCTACGGCATCTACACCGAGAATTGCACCGTAGACGCCGAATACAACCTCGCCTACGGCAACGCCATGGGCGACTTCAACATCGAAGGCGTCACCACCCCCGGCCCCACGGATCTCAACGTCGACCCCCTGTTCACCGACCCCGACAACGGCGACGTCACCCTCGCCCCCGGCTCCCCCGCCATCGACGCCGGTGACCCCGACCCCGCCTACAACGACCTCGACGGCACCCGCAACGACATGGGGTACACCGGCGGTCCGACCGGCTGGTGAACAAGCCAGGCAGCGGTCAGGCCTCCCGACCCACGCGAGTTTGACGGTTTACTGCGGTGGCCGGCGGCTCAGCGGGGGGCCGGAGCCCGCCAGCCCCCTCAACGGTTGGCGGGCTGACCCGCGCGCAACAACAATGCGGCCAGCGGCTCCTCCCACTTCGCCACCGAATACCGCTCGATCACGGTGTCCCGCCCCGCCGCGGCGATGCGACGACGCAGCGAAACATCCTCGATCAACCGGGACAGATACTCGACCCACTCGTCGTCGGAGCGCGCGAGGAATCCATTCTCGCCGTGGGTGACCATCTCGGTGCTCACGCCCACGGGGCTCATGACGGTCGCAGCGCCCATCGACATCGCGACCAACCCCTTGAGCCCACACTTTCCGAGGGTCCAGATGTCATCGGAGAGCGGCATGATGCCGATCTCCATCTCGCGGAGCATGGCCAATTCGGCGGCGGCGGTCCAGGCCTCGCCGCGGAGGTCCAGCGGTGCGTGGTGAAAGTTGGGATCGCCCATGACCCGGAGGCGGATTCGGTCGCCGTAGCGGGCCTTGATGCGCTCCAGCACGGGGAGGAGCAGGCGAAGGTGCACGAAGGTGGTCGGGCTGCCACTCCAGCCGATGGTGACGGGCCCGGAGTCGGAGCGCGGGCCAGGGGTGAAATGGTCCGTGTCCACGACCGTCGGGATGACGTGAACATTGTTGGAGTATTGGCGCGCCCAGGTGGCGAGAAAATCGTTGCCGGCCAGCACGGTGTGGGCCATGCGAGCGATACGGGGGATCTTCGCGACGTTCTTTAGAAAAGCGAGCCGGCGATTGCCCTCGGAGATCGTGTGGATCCAAATTGCGTCGTCAAAATCAAACACGATCGGGGCGCTGAGACGGGCGAGCCACTCGCTCCACTCGGGGAGCAGAAAGAACGCCTCTCGTTGCACAAAGAACACGTCCACGTCGCGCCGTAGGGTGACGCTGCGGAGCCGCTTGAGCGCCGCGCGGGCCGCGAGTCCCACCCTCCGGGGGAAGGTGCTGTGACCGTAAAACACGCGCATATCCTCGCGGCTCAACACCCAATCGTAGGACACCTCGATGCCGCGCCGCTTCAAGCCGGGGAGAAAAGCCTCGACCCGATACCGCTGGCAGGGGCTGATATCCGGGGCTTGGAGCGCGAGGTATCCGACCTTCAACCGAGCCCCGGGATCTTGACGCCCCGCTCCCTGGCCACGTCGATGGCCCGCGTATAGCCAGCATCGACATGGCGAAAGACCCCCATTGCCGGGTCGCCCAAGAGCACACGTTCCAAGCGCCGCGCAGCCTCCTGCGTGCCGTCGGCTACGATCACCTGCCCCGCGTGCAAGGAATACCCAATCCCGACGCCGCCGCCGTGGTGGTAGCTGACCCACGAGGCGCCGTTCACCGCGTTGACCAGGGCGTTCAATATCGGCCAATCCGCGACCGCGTCCGTCCCGTCCAACATCCCCTCCGTCTCGCGGTTTGGGCTCGCGACCGAGCCGCAGTCCAAATGATCGCGGCCGATGACGATCGGCGCTTTCACCTTTCCAGAGGCCACAAGCTCATTGAACGCCAACCCGGCGCGATGCCGTTCACCGTACCCCAGCCAGCAAATGCGAGCAGGCAAGCCTTGGAACTGAATGCGCTGCTGGGCCATCCGGATCCAACGGTGCAGTCCCGCGTCGTCCGGGAAAAGTTTCAAGACGGCATCGTCGGTCGCCCGGATGTCCTCGGGATCGCCGGAGAGGGCGACCCACCGGAAGGGGCCACGGCCCTCGCAGAATTGGGGCCGGATGTAGGCGGGTACGAACCCTGGAAAATCAAAGGCGTTCGGCTCGCCGCCCTCGACCGCCCCCGCGCGGAGGTTGTTGCCGTAGTCGAACACATGGCTGCCGGCAGCTTTCATCGCCAGCATGGCCCGAACGTGGCGGGCCATCGTCGCGTGGCTCTGGCGGGTGTACTCGGCCGGATCGCGGGTCCTCAGCTCGGCGGCTTCCTCCAGCGAGAAGCCCGACGGGATGTAGCTCAGCGGGTCATGCGCGCTCGTCTGGTCGGTCACGAGATCGGGGGCGATCCCGCGTGCAGCGATCTGCTCGTAGACATCTGCTGCGTTGCCGATGAGCCCGACCGAGCGGGCCTGACCGGCGGCACGGTAGCGTTCGACGCGGGCGAGCGCATCGTCCAGGTCGTCCACCAGCTCGTCCAGATAGCCAGTGTCCAGGCGCTTTTGCGCACGGGTGCGGTCCACCTCGACGCCCAGGTAGGTCGCGCCCGCGAAGATCGCGGCCAGAGGCTGCGCCCCGCCCATGCCGCCGAGCCCGCCAGAGAGCACCAGGCGCCCCTTCAACGACCCGCCGAAGTGCTGGCGGCCGGCCTCGGCGAAGGTCTCGTACGTTCCCTGCACGATGCCCTGCGAGCCGATGTAGATCCAGCTCCCCGCGGTCATCTGGCCGTACATCATCAAGCCGCGCTGCTCGAGATCCCGGAAGTGCTCCCAGGTGGCCCACTTGCCGACGAGGTTCGAATTCGCGATCAGGACCCGTGGCGCATCCGGGTGCGTTCCGACGATCCCGACGGGCTTGCCAGATTGAACGAGCAACGTTTCATCGTCGCGCAGGTCCCGCAGCGAGGCGACGATGCGGTCAAAACTCGGCCAGTCACGCGCGGCCTTGCCCGTGCCGCCGTAGACGACCAGATCCCCAGGCCGCTCGGCGACCTCGGGATCCAGGTTGTTGTGCAACATCCGGAGCGCGGCTTCTTGCACCCAGCCGCGGCAAGAGATCTCACTCCCGCGGGCGGCCCTCAGGACCCGGAACACCAGCGTGCCTAGTCGTCAACCGCGTGGGTGCCGGAGCGGAAGTAGGTCGCCTGCATCCGCACGTTGGACTCGTCGGTGTTCTTGGCGCAGTCCTCCAAGCCCGCAAGGTAGTCGTCGT
This sequence comes from Deltaproteobacteria bacterium, assembly GCA_947483545.1. Next base: position 6,634 of record CANKNP010000048.1, read on the forward strand.
ACTGCTTGCGGGTGATGCGGCCTTCGGCGATGAAGCGCTCGACGTGGCGGACGTCGAAGAGGGTCTCGTCAACTTGGGACATAGAGGCTCCAATACGCGGCCCTCGGGCCGCGCGGGATGAGGGCTAAGCTTCGTCGGGGACGTCGGACGTGCCAACGCCGAGGATGTCGTCCACGCTCGGGGGCAAGCCCTCGGCCTCGCGGGCTTCACGGGCGACCTGCTCGTTCTCGTCGAACAAGCTGGTGTCCGCCGCGACAGATCCGGCGGCGATCTCGCGCAGCGCGGTCACGATCTCCTTGTTGTCACGCTCGTCGCTGATCAAGCGCTGGGCGCCCTTCATGAGCTGCTTGGTGCGCTCGGCGGTGAGGAGCACGAGGGAGAAGCGGTTCGGGACGTTGTCGAGACAGTCTTCAACGGTGATGCGGGCCATGGCAGACCTCCAGGGTCGCGGTGCTAACGAGCAAGGGCCCGGAGAGCAAACTTGGCCGCGCTCAGAACACCTTCATCCGGCTCCAGAAGCTCCCTCCTGCGTCCGGCGGCGCCTTCTCGGCCTGCGCCGCGTCCTCCACCACGACGACGTCTTTCCCCAGCGTGACCCGACCGTCCAGCGCGACGACCCGGTCCTGGTCCAGCAGCAGCCCGACCACCCGCTCGCGCTCGACCTCCAGATCCTCGACAGTGCCGACGGCCTCGCCCTTTCGCGACAGCACCTTGGACCCGATGTACGCGCTGGCCCAGGCGCGACCGTCTTCGGCGGGGGCCTTGCTCGCGCCGGCTTCGAGGGCGCTCTCGGCCTCGATCAAGAGCAAATCCCGGCCGAGAAGGCGCACAGCGCCGGTGCCCACGCCGGCGGTCTTGCTGAAGACCGCGCCAGATTTGACCCGGTAGCCGTAGATCCCGCGGTTCTCCAGATCAAACTGGAGATCCGCCACCGTCCCCACGATCGCGCCCTCGGTGATCGTCGCCACCTGGAGGCCCTGCACCTTTTTGAAGCTCGCCATCGTCATTCTCCGCGGCCGGCCTATCCGGCCATCGCTCGGGGTGGAGCGCTGTGTAGTCCATCGCGTTCTTCTCGCGGTACCGCAGCGCCGACCACTCGGCGGGATGCGCGAGGAAGAGCCAGAGGCGACGGAGGGGGGACATGGGGGGAGGATATACCCCGCAACTATGCCCACCCTCGCCGACACAGGCATCGCCGCGCTGATCGACCTGCCGTACGACGAGCAGATCGCGGCTCGATTGGCGCGGGCGAGCCGCTCGCTGGGCCACCTCGGAGTGCCGCTGGCCCCGATGGTGCGCTCCCCGCGGGAGTCCGGGAGCCGGGTGCGGGTGAAGCTGCGGGGGGGGCCGGGCGGGCTTGGGTTTCACCTGCCGGGCACGCACCAGCACTGGGCAATCCCCATCGAGGAGCTGGCCCGCATCGCACGGCCCGAGCTGGTGGCCGCGATGGGCGCGATCCCGGCGGATTTTCCGGGAGAGGTCGAGGTGCGTTCGGATGGCCAGCGGGTCGTCTACGTGCTGGACCAGCACGCGCCGATCGCAAAGGAGCTGGATGTCTCGGTGGGGCGAAAGCGCAAGTCGGGCGACCCGGTGCTGGTGGTGGATGGCCTGCGGGTGAGCCCGACGTCGTTCTTACAGGTCAACGCAGAGGTGAACGCGCGCGTCGTCGAGGACGTGGATGCGATCCTAAAGGAGGCAGCGCCCGCGCGGATCCTGGACCTGTACGGGGGGGTCGGGAACTTGTCGGCGCGGGCGGCGCGAAGGGGCACACCGGTCACGTTGGTCGAGCGTGAAGGATCGGCGGCCTCCGACGCGCGGAAGAACCTGCCAGGCGCGGAGATCCTCGCTTTGGACGCGGGGAGATGGCGTGCGGGCCAGACGTTCTTCGACGTGGCGGTGCTCGACCCCCCGCGGGCGGGGGCGCTGGGGGTGTTGGAGCGCCTCGCGGTGACGAGACCCAGGCTGATCCTGTACTTGTCGTGTGATGCGATCACCCTGGCGCGGGATCTCGGGTCGATCCACGGCAAGGGGTATCGGGTCCGCAGCCTACAACCCTACGACATGTTTCCGGGCACGGAGCATGTGGAGGTGCTGGCGGTGGTGGAGCGGGGGTAGGGGGCTCTTGGGCTGGGCGCCCTCTGGTCGTGTCTTCCCCTTCTCCCCCCGGGAGAAGGTGCCGCCGTACTCGGCGGCGGATGAGGGCTCCCCGGCGGGAGAAGGGTGGAACGATCTGCCTGGATCGGGATCAGGGGCCCCGGCATGTGCGCGATGCGCACGGCCGGTTCACGGCCCGCGGTCACCCTGCGGCGCAGGGGATGAAGGCCGCCCGCTACTGGACGGTATTCACATCCTCGACGTTCAACCCCGCCAGATACTCGTCCCACTGCGTGTCCTGGGCCCAGGTGGCGCCCGCCCCGGTGCTGTACGCGCGCATCCAGAGGTCTTCGCGGGGGTCGAAGAAGATGTTGAGGCCGCTCGCGTCGGCGTAGGGCTCGATCGCGTAGTTGCCGATGACGGCGTCGGAGAACGCCTGCTCGACAGCGCCAATCTCTGCTGCGATGCTGGGCCGCGCGTCGCCAGTGACCTCGAGGAAGCTGCCAAGGTCAAGGAAGTAGTAGGCCCAGACGACGTCCGCGCCGAGGATCTCCTCGCGCAGGTCCCAGGCGAACTGGCCGCCATCTTCCTCCGCGATCAGCGCGATGGCGAGGTCGTCGATGGCGTCGGTGAGGGCCTGGATCTTGTCGAGGTCGATGGCCGAGTGGGTGGCCTCGCCGCCCTCGACCTCGGTGCGGGCCATCTCGTCGGCGAGATCGGCGGCGGAGATCTGGGGGTTCGTGGCGAGGGTGTGGAGGATGGTCGCGTAGCGGTAGCCCTCGCCGCCGACCGTGGTCTCGGCGGCGGTCATGGTCATCGCATAGGGGGCCATCGCGTGGGCGACCTCCCAGCCGGCCATATTGCAGGCGTCAAAGCCCAGGACGTCGAAGCGACCGTTGTCGGTCACCCAAGCGTCCATCCCGGACTGGAACTCGCCCTCGGCGATGGACATGACATCGCCGTTGGAGGCGTCGTCCTGGGCGATCGACGGGGGTGCGGCGCCGCCCTCGGGCTCGGTCTCGCCGGTGAAGTCCCAGCCGCTGCCGTGGTCCCACATGATCAGCGCGGTGTGCTCGGCCGGGTAGTTCGTGCTGGCCCAGGACAGGAAGTCCGCGAGGGTCTGGGGATCGGCCATATTGAGCTCGCCGAGCTCTTCCAGCACGGGGCTGCTGACCGCATCCGAGGTGTCGGTCTCCATCTTGTAGAGCCGCGTGCCGGTCCAGTCGCCATCGTCGTCGGCGTAGCCCTCGGCGCGATCGGCGATCACTAGCACGTTCACGTCGTCGGTGGACCCCTGGATCTCGAGCTCGTTCAGGTCGTGGGTGACGTAGTCTTCAAGGTCATTGTCCCCGTCCATGTAGATGAGGTAGTTCCAGACCGCCCCGCCCGTGTCGGTGTCGTCGGTGTCGTCGGTGTCGTCGGTGTCGTCGGTGTCGTCGGTGTCGTCGGTGTCGCCGGCGGTGTCATCCTCGGGCAGGGGAGGACGCTTGGAGTCCTCCGCATCCGGGGTGCAGGCGAGGGTCAGGGCGAAGGGGAGGACGAAGGGAAGGAGTCGCATGTGGGCGATATGCACCAGACGCCGGGCGATCGCAACCTCAGAAGCTGATCTTGGAGAACTTCTTGTCGGCGCGGAGGAGGTCGAGGACCGAGGCGGTGACATCCTCGCCGGGGCAACCGCCGAGGGTTTTCGGGTTCACGCACCAGCCCCACGACGCCGGCGCGGACTTCTGCTTCGAGAGCGTCGAGGTCACCGCATCGCGCATCGCCTTGCCATCGGCGCCCAGGGCCTGATCGTAGGTCTCGCGGGCCGCGCTGGCCGCCTTCATCGCCGTCGGATCCCGCGCTTCGAGGGACTCGCCCAGGCCTTCCAACGTGGCCTCCAAAAGGGTCTCTCGCTCCGAGAGCCGGGTCTGAGCGAACGCCTCGGCCACCGCCCACAACGAGACCCATCTGTCCGCACCGGTGACCGGAACGACCGGCTGGGGGCTCGAAGCCAGCGCGACGGTCGGCCACTCCAGCGCCAAGATGTCCGCGAGCTCCTTCCCAAGTTGCGCGTCGGCGTCCATCGCTGCGGCCAAAGGAGCGTTGAGATCCTGGCCCGAACAGTCGCTGCGGTGCATCATCGCCGCGATGCCGCTGCCCGCGCACTCCTCGACGTCTTTGCCCGCCGCGACGGTCACCAGGGCACGCTCCAAGGCCAGGCCGAACACGTTCGAAAAGTCGTCCTGGATCAGCTCGACGTGTCTCTGAAGCCGCAGGTACTGACCCGTGAGCTGCCTGCGCGTGGCCTGCGCGAAGGTGGCCGCCTCCGGGGTCCCGAGGTCCCCAAGCAGCGCCACCCCAAGCTCGAGCCGCCCCACCGATCGCCCAAGCTGGCCCACCTGCTTTTCCCCGGCCTCGAACTTGGGGCCGACAACCTCGGAAGCCGCGGCGAATTTCGCGCTCTTCCCGGCCACATCGTCGGGGTGGTAGAACGCGTCTTCCGGATCGTCCGGCCTCTCGACGGAGGTGGCGAACGTCGGAGGGCAGAAACCGAGCAGCCAGAACAGGGACATGGTCGGCTGCTAACCGGCCAGCCTGCAGCGGAGGATCGGCATAGAACGACGTGCCGTTGGAGCCGCCCGATGATCCGCTGCCACCTGTTCCGGGGCGCCAACCCGATGGAGTGCGACGTACCGCTCGGTGAGGCTCTGCAGGCCCCACCCGGGACGAGCCTGTGGGTGGACGTCGAGGACCCGCACGAGACCGACTTCCAGGTGCTGCTCACCGAGTTTCATTTCCACAAACTCGCAGTGGAGGACTGCAGCCATGTCCAGCGGCGCTCCAAGTACGAGCGTTACGCGACCCACACCTTCGTGGTGATCAACGCGCTGGATCGGACGACAGAGCAGGACCCGCTCGATCTCGTGGCGATCTGCATGTTCATCCGACCGGGGCTGGTGGTGACCGTTCGGCCGAAGGCGGTGCGGGCGCTGGACAACCTGCTGGAGAACATCCAGCGGGATTCGGACCGCTCCGTCTCGACGACCGAGCGCCTGCTGCACGCGATCATCGACGCCGTCGTGGACGAGTTCCTGCCGCTGCTCGACACCTACGAGGAGGAGCTCGCCGCGTTGCAAGCCCGCGTGGGTGCGCCCGGCACGGCGGTGCCCGACCGGCTCGTGACCATCCGACACGAGCTGCTGGTCGTCCGGCGCATCATCCTGCCGCACATCGAAGTCATCCGGCGCCTGACGGATCCGGACACGAATGACGTGTCGTCTGAGAGCCGGCTCTACTTCCGCGACGTGCTGGACCACGCGATGATCGTGAACGACACCGACACGCTCCTGCTGGAGGTGGTGAACGGTGCTTTGCAGTTGCACTCGAACGTGGTGAACGAGCGCCTCAACGAGGTGATGAAGTTCCTGACCATCGTAAGCACGATGATGCTGCCCTGGACGGTGATCTCGGGGCTGTTCGGCATGAACTTCGACGTGATCCCGACCGCCCACTTCGAGTACGGATTCTACACGGCGGTCCTGGCCATGATGGCGTGTGGCGCTGCGCTGCTCTCGTATTTCCGGAGGCGGGGCTGGATGGACGGAAGGCAGAAGTAGGACGTCAGGGCGACGCTGGCCGGGCCCGCAGCAGGCGAACCTCTTCTTCCAGCTCCAGGATGCGCGAGCCCTGCCTCTCAACTTGCCTGCGGAGGTGGCGTACCAGGGGCGTGACGTTCGCCGGGTCGGCATCGGTGGACGACAAGACGGTGAGGACGCTGGGCTCCGCCGGGGGCACAGTCTCCGCGCCCGGCACGGCGCTGACCAGGTGCGAGATGGGGTTCTCGAGGGCCTCCAGCCGAGTAGGCTCGGCGGGCGGCGCATCCTCGTCCTCGTCCGGGAGCGCGTCCAGCGGGACCTCGTCCGTGACGGAGCCGGCCTCGATCGCGTCGTCGATCGTGAGGGACGAGAGGTCCTCGCGCAGGTTCGCCAGGATCCGACGCGGATAGGTCGGCTCGTCCCCCGCGACCTCATCCTCGACCTCGGGGGCGATGTCCGGGAGGAACAGGTAGTGCAGCGCGCTGTCCTCGCTCGGGACGAGGGGAACCCAATTCTCCAGGGGCAAGCGGTCCAGCGAGGATTCCTCGAGGCGCGTGAGCGAGTGGCCCTGGCGACCACGGCCGTTGTCCCAGACGTGCAAGAATCGACTCGCACGAAGCTGAGCGCCAGTCAGCCGATCTTCCGCACCGGTCGGGCGCGCGGGGGGGTCGATGAGGACGCCGGGACGCGCCACCCGGAGGACCCCCTTGCCCTCCTCGACTTCGAACTTGATGGAGAATGGCCCATCCACCCGGGACTGCCGGCGGATCCACACGCGAAACCGCGGGCTGTTCGGGGAAGAAGTAGACATCGGGAGGGGGATTCTATACCAGTCTGACGATTCCGCCGCTGCAGAGCCCCCCGGACAAGGTAAAGTCGGGATGTCTGTTGGAGCGTCTCATGGGATTTGCGAGCCGGATGGTGAAGGGCCTGAAAGACCGCTTCATGTCGAAGTACGGGGAGAAGATCGTCTCGAACCTCGCGGATACCTCATCGGACGCGCCTACGCGGTTCGCGGAGCCGAAGCGGGACGTGTACGACAAGCTGCAGCAGGAGGGCGCGCTGGGGGAGAAGAAGGCGGATCGCTAATGCCTGGGGGGCTGCGCCCCCCAGACCCCCCGAGCCGGACGCTACCCAAGTTTCGGAGTACCGAAACTCGGGTCCGGGAACCCCGGCTCCGGAGTACCGGACCGGAGTTCCCGACGCGGTCCGGCCGCAATTATCGAATTCGTTGGGCGAGGAGGCCCCCGGGCGGCGCAGGTTCACAGGTACCCCAACCGCTCCAGTCGGCGTCTGAGCCCGATGGCATCGACCGCGGCGGTCTTTGGCGGGCGGGCGCCGTCGGCAAGCGGCACGGCGCTGGTTGACGGGAGCACCTCAGTCAACACCCGCCCTTGCATGTGTGCGGGGATCGGGCGGCCCAATGCGTGCAGCAGGGTCGGCGCCACGTCCCAGACGGAGGCCGTCACCTCGCCGGGGGGAAATCCGGGGCCGGTGAGCGCGAGGATGCCGTGCTGGCGGTGGGCGCCGTTCATGCCGAGGCCCTTCCCGCCCACGTGCTCGTGCGCCCCAAGCCGCCGCCACAGGGTGCCTGGGGCCACCCGCGTGCTCGGGAGCACCGTGGACGAGTACCCGTCGCGCAGCGCGAGCGTGAGCACCAGATCGGGGGCGCCCGGCGCGCCCTCGTAGGGATCGACATGAACCTTCTCGACGACACCGGCTCCCTCGATCTCCCAGGCCAGCAGCTCCCGCGTCAGGTCCGCGATGGCCAAGGGCACGTTCTCCACCCGCCCCAGCGGGTCCCGGTCGCGGATGTTGAGATGAACGGTGGCGGCGTAGTTCAGCTCGTCGGACCAGGCGCGGGTGCGTTGAAGGTCGATCGGGCCGTACCGAGCGTGGGTCTCGGTCTGACCGATCCAGGGGCCGGGCACCCGCCGCACCAGCCGCTCGAGCAGGCCACCGTCGAGCGAGAGCGCCGCCCGGCGGGCGCGATCACCCAGACCTCGGCGCCACGTCGGAGAGCGGAACCGCAGCCAGCCCCGATCCTCGAGAAAACGGTTGATGTAGATGGCGTGCTCGCCTGCCCCGCCGAACCCGTGATCGCTCACCACACCGACGATCTCGCCGTGGCGGGCAAGGCGACCGACCATGGCGTCGAGGCGTTGGTAGATCTCCGCAACTGTGCTCCTCAAACGGGCGAAGTCAGGGTGGGTCCGCGCGGCGGCGTGGCGGGGAGACCCCTCGTCGTGGAACATCCAGAAGTGATGGGAGGCGGTGTCGGACTCGCCGAACACGACCATGAACAGCGCCCACGGCTCTCGTTCCAGAAGCTGGGCGCACAGCGCCTCTTTGCGGCCGATCTCCCGCAGCAGGCTGTCCCGCGCGTGCAGGTGCCAGCCGGGTCCGAGGTGGCCTTCCTGGAAGTCCGCGAACCGCAGGCCACCGAACCGACGAACCATCGACGGCCACTCGGACGCGGGCGCGCAGTGGCGGATCTCCGCCGTCGTCGCAACCGGGCTGTCGAACCCGGCGATCACGATGCCATCGAGCGTCTCGGGGGGGAAGGTGGTGGGAACGGCGATGCTCGCGACCCGCCCGCCTGCATCGGCCAGGATCCTGTGGAGCGTGGGAACGCGACGGTGGGCCGCACTTAGGAAAGACAGGTTGTAGGTGCCTGGATCCCGCTGCATGAAGTCGTAGATGCCGTGCGTGCCGGGGCGACACCCGGTGAGGACGGACGACCACGCCGGTAGCGTCATGGGGGGGGTCGTGCTCCCGAGGCGGGCCCAGGTCCCTTCGGTGCGCAACCGCCAAAGGTTCGGGAGGCGGTCCTGGAGGCGCTCGATCACCTGCCAGGTGGCGCCATCAAGGCCGAGGAGGAGGCAGGCGGCGCTCAACTAGTCCGGCGTGTAGCCAAGGTCGTTCAGCCGAGCCCGCTCCGCATCCGACGGCGCCATCAGCGCCCCAGTCACCGCCTTTGCCTTCGCCCACGCCAGAGCCTCATCGAGCCTGGCGCGAACCGACTCCCCAGGCTCCAGCAGCGGCCGTTGCTCCCCGGGATCGGTGCGCAGGTCGTAGAGCGCGTCGGGGGGCAACGCCTGGCCTGGGGGCACTCGAACCACACGAAGGAGCTTCTGGCCCTCGGAGCGAAAACTCTGGAGTGCATACCCCTCGAAGTCCTGCTCAGAGAGCGCGTCGCGACTCGACGGCAGCTGCCACCATGCGGGGGGCGTCCACACCGCCCACGGCTCCTCCGCATCCACCGGAGGCGGGAGGGTGACCGCGAGCTGCTGGTCGAAGTCGTTGGAGAACAGCGGCTCGCCATCCCAGTAGACCGGCAGCGGCACCCCCGCGACGTCGGCGATCGTCGCCGGCACGTCGATCCCCCGCACCTGCCAGGGCACTCGCGTGCCCGCCCGGTCGTTTTTCGGCAGCTTCACGATCAGCGGGACGTGAAGCTGCTCGTCGTAGAGCGTGGTCCCGTGCCACCACCCGCCGTGATCCTGGAATTCCTCACCGTGGTCCGAGGTCACGACGATCAGCGCATCGTCGTAGAGTCCCTCCTGTCGGATCTGCGCGAAGAACCGCCCCAGTTGCTCATCCGCATGGCGCACCTCCCCCCGGTAGAGCGCGCGGAGGCGGTCTACCTCCGCCGGATCCGGCGATGGGTGTTCGGCCCGGCCATACGCCTGGCCGTTCAGCGGGTGCGCAAAGTACGGATCATGCGGCTCCATCAGGTGGACGTAAGCGAACCAGCGGTCGGCCCCCTGCGCGCCGATCCAGCCCCGCACCCGCTCCAACTGTGTCTCGGCGGGCAGGTAGTAGTCCTCGACGTGCTTCTCGGGGACGGCCTTCGCGTAGAGCAGGCGGGCAACGCTGTACATCGAGAGGGCGTAGGTCGATTCCAGCGCGCCCAGCGGGTACTCGGGGGCGTAGGGGTACCAGTCGAACCCCTGGCCGAACCCCAGCGCGCCAGTCACATTGGCGTTGTTGGGAAACCCGCCGGTGGCATAGTTCGCTTCGCCCAACCGCTCGGCGATGGTGATATTTTCCAGGCTCAATGTCTCACTCTTGGTCTGGCACCCGTGAGACGAGGGGGAGAGGCTGGTGAACAGCGAGGCGGTCGAAGCCCGGGTCCAAGAGGCGGCAGCGATGGCCTGGTCGAACACCACGCCATCGGCCGCCAGCGCGTCGAGGTTGGGCGACACGGACGGCTCGCCGGCATGCATCCCGACGGCGTCGTACCGCAGCGCGTCGATGTGGATGAGCAGGATGTTGGGTCGGCTCGCGGTGCCGTCCTGCGGGTGGTGCGGCACCTCCACGCCCTCAGCACCCGGTGCAGGCGCCACCGACACGATCCAGGCGAGCCCGGCCGCCCCGCCCCACAGCGTCGCCGTGCCCTTCGGCCCCGAAACCACACGCAGCGGCGTCTTGGTAAGCAGGTTCCGCCCGAGCCAGATGCCGACCAGGGCGATCCCCCCGAGGGTCGCGACGATCCCCGCCGTGGTGGTCGAGGGCACGCCAGCCTCCAGATACCAGCGCTCGTCCAAGGTCTCGCGGACGATCACGACCCCCAGCCCCGTCGTCGTCCCGAAGAAGCCGAGGCACCACCCCAGCGCCGGCCCGAGGCCGCCGATCCAGCCGGCCAGCACGTTGGCAACCCCAATCATCGCGCCGATCAGACCGCCGATGATCCCGTAGATCACTGCACCGTAGAAGATCGCCTGGTACTCAGAGGGCACGGTGCTGGTCAGGACCCAGCCGGCCTCCGCCACGCCCACGGCGGAGCCCCCGATGATGCCCCCGCCCAGCCCCGCGAACCAGAGGGAGAAGATCGATGGCTTCGGGGGGGACACTACAGCCGGTGACCGCTCTTCTTCTTCTTGGTGTCGAGGTAGAAGGCGTTGAACGGGTTGGGCGTGGCCTTGAGCGGTACGTGCGAGGCGACAGGGATGCCGGCGCGCACGAGCCCGGCGAGCTTCTGCGGGTTGTTCGTCAGCAGCGCGACGGACTTGATGCCGAGCTGACGGAGGATCTCCGCGGCGATGTCGTAGCGACGCAGATCGTCCGGAAAGCCGAGCGCAAGGTTCGCCTCGACCGTGTCGAGACCGCGATCTTGTAGAGCGTACGCCCGTATTTTGTTCGCCAGGCCGATCCCGCGGCCCTCCTGGGGCAGGTAGAGCACAGCACCGCGCTCCTCTTTGCCGACGTAGGTGAGCGCCGCTTCAAGCTGGTCGCGGCAATCACACTTCAAGCTACCCATCACATCGCCGGTGAAGCACTCGGAGTGCAGGCGCACAGGCACGTTCTCCGCCCCCTCAAGGTCACCCCGCGCCATCACGCCGTAGTCCATGCCATCGGCGGCGCACTCGAAAGCGAGCACACGAAAATCGCCGTAGCGCGAGGGGAGCCGCGCCTCGGCGGCGAACCGGACGGCAGGGGCGGGGATTGGGGCTTCGGTCGGGTGTAGTTGCAAGAGGCCTCCGAACTGCACCACCCCTCGGTGAGGGTTCGACAGTTCCGTGGGTGCGGGACCCTTCTCGGCGCCACGGGGTCGCGGACGCCGACGGCCACGAGACGTGCCGCTGCGGGCAACGTTGCTACCGGATGGGGCCCTGTCAAGGTGGGGACACACAAAACCCCCCTCCGTCCCGAGGGACGAAGGGGGGCGTTGTGGCCTTGAGCGGCGGATCCCTAGGGGATCACGTGTTCAAGGACTCCTTGAGGCCCTTGCCCGCGCGGAACACGGGGATGCGGCGCGAGGGGACCTGGATCTCCTTGCCGTTCTTGGGGTTGTGGCCCTTGAACTGGCGGCGCTGGGAGACCGTGAAGGTCCCGAAGTCGGAGATGGTGACCTTGTCGCCCTTGGTGAGGGCTTCCTGGATCGTCTCCATGATGATGTTCACGTGCTGAGCGGCCTTGATCTTGGCGATCTGGGCCTTCTGGGCGAGCTGCTCGGTGAGGTCGGCTTTGTTCATTGGAGACTCCTGAGGACTGGGTGAATGTCGAAATAACTAAAACAGTCCAAGCGCGGGGAGGGTTCTACCGCCGTAGACCGGGATTTGCACATTTCGGTACAGGCCCGATGGAAAGACGAGAGACACCTTTGCTTAGGACGTCGCTACCCTAACAGAAGCGACGCACGCTGCCAACGTGAAAACGCCGGTTTTTGTCACGAATGCAAAAACGAAAGAAAACCCAAAAGCGAAAGGAGTCTCGCGCAGTCCTGACGATGGGCGCCAGGATCAGCCCCAGGACGCTGTCAACGAGCCTCCGGGGGCGCATTTCGCGGCATCGCGGCGCCCGCTGCGAGTCTCGCGGGCGGCGCTCCCGGCGTATGAACTACGGACTCCTAACCTGGCGGCTTCAACCACCCGCCGCGCACCATCAGCGCCTTGGGCAGGACTTCAAGCGTGACCGGCGCATCGCCGATCGCTTCGCCGTCGGTCTCGATGGGGATGGCGCTGCGCAGCTCGACCCGGCTGGCCCGGGCTTGGATGACGCCAGGAACGCGGCCAAACTCGCCGCCGTAGAGCTTTGGAAGATGTCGGACCGCGTCGAACCCGCCCATCTTCGGGATGATCGAGACGTCGAGCAGGCCATCCGCCATCGACCCGCCCTTGCCGACGAGCAGCCCGGCGCCGCAGTACTGCCCGTTGGCGACGAACCCTGCGAGGGTCTCGACGACGGCGCTACCCGCCCCCTCCGGCCCCTCCCAGGACCATTCCACGCGCCGCGGGACGTACTGCCGCAGCGCGGTGAGGATGCCCCCGAGGAACGATACGGTGCCCCCGTAGCGCTTGTCGGAGCCGTTCACGAGCTGGCAGACCATCGCGTTGATCCCGAAGCCAGCGACGTTCACGCACATCTCCACTCGCCCCGTAGGGAACGTGAGCTTGATCACATCCAGCGGGAGCGTCATCCCCGTGCTGGCCACCCACAACGCGGCTTGCAGATCCTTCTTGATCTGCAAGCTCCGGACGAGGTCTCCGCCCGTTCCGAACGGGATCACCGTGAAGATCGCCCGCCGATTGACCACCACGCCGTCCTTGAACAGGCCGTTCACCACCTCGTGGCAGGTCCCATCGCCGCCCAAGGCCGCGATGATGTCGGCCTCCCCGGCGATCGCCAGCTCCCGTGCGATCTCCGTGGCGTGCCCCTGCCGCTCGGTCCAGACCACCCGTCCTTGTCCAAAGGCGCGCTGCACCGCCGCTTCGATCCCCTCACGGTTCGCCCCCGCGCGCCCGCCCCCGCCCTTGGGATTCGCGATGACGACGAGCCGCTCGCCCTCGTTCCGCGCGCCGTGATCGCTCATGTCCGCTCCTCGAATTGTACGTTGGCGCCGTGCTCGCGCAGCCAGCAGGCGCAGGCCTCGTCGGCGCAGTTGACTGTCTTGCCCGCGAGCAAGCGGGTGTTCTCCGCTGCGACGGCGTGGGCCGCCTCGGGTTGGCGATCCGCAAAACCGTCCCGCCGTCCGCAGCACGCGAGCTGGTGCGGGGCGCCCACGCTGCCCTCAAAGCACGTCGTGAAGCGGGTCGGGTCTGCGCTGGGACCGCCGATCGGGGGCAGCATGCGGTCCGGACGGTCCGGAGAGGGTCGCCCCGCGGCCGTGTCCAGCCGCTCCGCAACCGGAACATGATGCTTACAATGCCGCGTACATGCCCCGCAGCCCAGACAAAGGGCGAGGGCATCGGGGTCGGCGGGCTTGCCCGTCTCCATCGCCAACCACGCAGCGGACATCATCGCGGTGGCGGTCGCGGATTCGAGGCCGGTGGCCACCGCGACGGGGCAGACGTGTCTGCAAAGTCGCGGGCAAAAGGTGCACATCGCGTAGGCGATCGCGTCCATCAGCGGGCTCCGAGGGGTTCGACGGGCACGGCGAGCGCCTCGTAGGTGGCGGCGGGCAGGACGCGGCGGGGGTCGGGGCCGGCCGAGCTACGGGGAACGGGGAGCAGGGCGATGCGGCGGCCGTCGAGCGTGGCCCAGGCGCCGAGGACGCGGGTGTCGTCGGGGGCGACGCGGGAGAG
>CANKNP010000049.1 GCA_947483545.1 Deltaproteobacteria bacterium
CCCCGCCACCCCCAACCCCGCCCCCTCGATCACCCCCGAGGCGGCCCCGTTCGTGCCGGTGTGCTCGAACGCCACTTCAAGCCCCGGACGCTCTTGCATCAAAAGCGCCAGGAACGAAGCCGCCACCTGGTGCGGCAACACCCGACAGCTCACCGCCCAGGCCAGCACCACCCCCTCGCGAATCACGACAGCGTGTACGATCCCGTGGTCCGCGATCCGGTCCCGGCACCAACCGACGAACACTTCGTCTCCGGCTCTCGGCTCGGGCCGGCAGCCGTTGAGCACCAGCTGGTGGGTGCGGTGCAGCAGCTCACGCACCCGCGGAGCATCTGCCGGACGTGCAGGTCGAAGCCCCACTTCGATGTTCAAACCCAGGAGAAATGGCACCAACGCGTCGTTCGATACACGTGATACATCGGCGCGGCTCTTGTAGCTCTCCTGGCGTTGCATTGCGGTCGTTGTGATCTCCCAGGGGTTGAAGCGCACGCCGTGTATCAATGTGTCACGAAATGCCGACACGGGGCCCTCGACCACCAGGACTTCCGGCGCGTTCTGCACCACCTCCGCTCGCTCGAAGGCGGAGTCGTCCAGGAACGCCAGCGTGTCGAGCCCCACGCCCAGTGCCCCGGCGATGCTGCGACACATCTCCGACTTGGCGCCGTGTCCCGCCTCCACGACGACGAAGTCCCCAAGGCCAAGCGCGAGCCGATCCAGCAGCTCGGCATGTCCGCCCGGCGCACCTTCCGGGTAGACGAACTCGTAGTCTCCGAGAGCGCCCGACTCTCGGACAGGCCGCTTTCGAAGCTGCGCCATCACCACCGCCGGGTCGTTCCGCGTCGCCAGAGCGAGCACGATGCCACGTCGCTGACACAGCCGTAAGGCCTCGTGAAGCCCGCGATTCAAGCGCCACCAGCCGACGATTGGCGCGTGTCGCACGGCCTCTCCATCGGGCAGCCAAGCGGGGTTCCGGTCGTGAAAATCGTCTTCGGTGATACGTCCATGTATCAATGTATCATCGAGATCCACCACGATACATTTGATACATCTGGTCCGCCGAATCGCCAGCAGCGTGGCGATCCAGCCCGCTTCAAGCTCCGGTCCGCGGGGGTCATCGGCCTCTCCGTGGCCCATGCCGAAGCGCACATCGTCGAGGCGGACGCCCTCCCTTGCCCAAAGGCCGGCGACGTCCAGGACCCGGTCGGGCTTGGTGACCGCTTCCAATTCGCGTAGCACTGCGAGAAGTGACCGACTCTCTGGGGTCGTGACGAGCCCAAAGGCGCCGGGCGTGGGCCTCCGCACGCCCCGGAACACCACGGGGAGATCAACGAGGGCAGCGGCGACGGCCCGCAGCGGCTCAAGGTCCAGCGCGGGCCTGTGCCCGGTCACCGCCGCAGTCGTGAGCGGGGCGATCACGTCGAATCCGTAGAGGTCGCAGTAGACGAGGGTTGGCCGGAGGGAGTGGGCCAGGGAGACGTCGTTCCAAGCGGTGACGGCGGCGGTGTGCCCGAGCGCGCGGAGGGCGACCGCGACGCGCTCCAATCCACACCCGCCCATCAACAGGACGTCCACGGTCATTGGCGGCAATACCAGCCGGTCCACGAGAGCCGAACGCCGCGGAGGACGGGCTCGACGGCGTGGAAGGACAACGCGTGCGGGGCGAACAGCAGGAGGTTTCCGAGGTGCGGGAGCCAGCGCTCGCGGACCTCAAAGCCGGCGGCAGTGGGAGTGCCGAACGCGATGGCGCCGCCGTTCTCAGCGCGCCAGTCGGGGGTCAGCCCCAGGCTGAAGGTGATCTGGTAGCGCCGGCCGTCGGGGTGGACGCCCATATGGTCGCCGGGTGCCATCCTCCAGGTGTTGGCGACGATCCCGCCGAGGGGGTCGAGGTCGAACACCCAGGCGATGGCGCTGCGGACGGCGGGGTGATCCATGACGTCGCCGGCACCGCCCGACGTCCAGGGGGCGCGATCGGCGTGCACCAGGGGGGTGTCCAACCGGTGGAACGTCAGGGGGATCGCGGCAAGTTGGGCGGCAGCCTGGGGGCTCAGGAACCCGTCGAGGGCGAGCGCCTCGCCGCCGGAGAGCCGGGCCTCTCGAAGCTGACGCCAGGGCTCAAACGCCCGCCACCGCGGATCGATCTCCGGGGGAAAATCATCCCGAAGTGGTGGCGTCACTTCGGGATGATGATGTGACAATTCTGAGGGGCTCAGTTTTGTTCTGTCGGGGCGGGAGAGTACGGAGCCTTTGGTGCTGCCGGATGAGGGGGGTTCAACCTCCGCCACCGGCACACGCGCCGCCAAGATCTGCCCCCGGATGCGCTGCGCGACGGGTCCTTCCAACAGCATCGCAGACGTGAGCCGCGCGCCTAACGACTCTGATACATTTAATGTATCAAGCTCATTCGCCTCGGCAGCGGTCAACGTTGTGACGCGGTCCAACAGCGGATCGTAGAGGGCCTGCCCCCCGTCCGGCCGGTCCACCCGGAGGATCTCAGCCCGGAGCAGGTCAGCGCCCGCCGGAGAAGAACACGAGGCCGATCACCACGGGGATGAACAGCAGCAGCACCCCGCCGAAGATCGCGACCACGATCCCGATCGCGCAGCCCATCGCCTTCTTGCGGGAGCTTCGGGCGTCCGCCTCCAGCGCGCTCTCCTCGACCACCTCTCCAGGGTTCGGCGCCCGGTCCACCGCCCCCGCGAGCTTCTCCAGCGCATCTGCCCATTTCTGTACGTTTTCGGGTGTCATCTCGTCGATCGGCGTGTACCGGGACGTCACCATCACGGACGCCGGCATCACCGACACACTTCGTAGCTCGCCCCCGCTCACAGTCTCTGAGAGCGTGCGGATGCCATCCCGCGCGTCCGCATCACGCAGCAGCTCCCGCGACCACGCGGCGTCTGCCGCGAGCACCGTCACGCCCAGGTCTGGCGCCTCGAAGGTCGTCCGCCCCGCGAGCCCACCCACCATGTTGGACAGCGTCCCCGGCATCGCAAACCCCGTCCGCGTCCGCCCGTTGCACCCGAGGTAGATCTCCAGCGTGGGCCCCTTGTTGAACCAGGCGTCAAACTGCCGACCGCTCAAGGTGCCGTGGTACTGCCGCCCAATCAGCAGCCACCCGGAGGAGGTCGGGTTCTTCAGCGGGAGCGACAAGAACGCGGCGCCGAGCTGCTGGCCGATCCGCCAGCGATTCCAGAGGCCCCAGCAGATGATCGCGCCGATCACTGCGCCGAAGCCAAGCAGGAACGCGGCCCCGAACGCGAGCGGCTGCACCGACTTCGGGGCGAAGGAGGCGGCGAGCCCGGAGCAGACGACCACGCTCAAGACCGCGACCGTGGCGAGGAGCTGGGCCAGGCACCCCCGCATTTGCCCGCTGAACCAGTTGCGCGCGAGGCGGCCGCCGACGCTCATCGGACCGCTCCCCGCACCCGCGCCGCCCGCCCGCGATCGAGCGGCCGCCGAAGGTCCCCCTCCTCGTGGACCACCGTCCCCACGATCGCCCCGTCCGCGATCTCCGCCCACATCGGTAGGGTCTCAGCCGTCACCCCGCTCCCCAGCCAGATCGGCGTGCCTGGCACCGCCTCCCGCACCCTTCGCACCCGCACCGGGTCCGCCGCCGCCCCCGTCCCCGTCCCCGTGACGATCAACACATCCGCCCCGCCCCGCTTCGCCGTGTCGGACGCCACCCCCCCAACCTCCATCGGCGCCAACGGTACCGCGTGCTTCACCAACACATCGGCGGCGATGCGCACACGCTCTGCACCCAGCTCGCGTCGGTATCGCAGCGTGTGGTGGGCATCCCCCTGCAGCACGCCCTGGTCTGTCAGCATCGCGCCGGTATGAACATTCACGCGCACAAAATCCGCCCCGGCAGCGGCCGCGACGCCCAGGGCCCCGCGTGCGTCGTTTCGCAGCAGGTTGATACCAATCTGCAGCGTGTGTCGGCTTCGGATCTCGGCGGCCAACACCGCGACAAACGCGACCACGTGCGGATCGACCGGCCCCGCTGGGAAAGGCGCATCTCCGAAGTTCTCCAAAATCACGCCGTCAAACCCCTCGCCGGCCAACACCTCGGCGTCGGCCAGCGCACGCGCCCGAACCGCGGCAAACCCGAGCGACGCGACCGGGCCGGCCGGGAGCGCGAGCAGGTGCGCGACGCCGAGCAACGTGAACGTCACCCGTTCTTCGCTTCAAAGTCCCGCATGAACCCGACCAGCACCTCCACGCTCTCAAGCGGCAGCGCGTTGTACAGGCTCGCCCGAATGCCGCCCACGGAGCGGTGGCCCTTGAGCCCTTCCAGCCCCGCGGCCTTGCCCTCTTTGACCAGCAGATCTTCAAGCGTCTCGTTGGGCAAACGCCAGGTGACGTTCATGCACGAACGCGAGCCGCGAGCCGCGTGGGGCTGCCAGAAGCCGGTGCGGTCCAGCTCGTTGTACAAGAGCGCCGCCTTCTCCTTGTTGCGGGCGATGGCGCCTTGCAAGCCGCCGTTGGCCTCCATCCACGCGAACACACGCTCCAACACGAAGATGCCAAAACAATTGGGCGTGTTGTAGAGCGAGCCCTCTTTGATCTGCACATTGTAGTCGAGCATGGCGGGCAACCCCTTCGGGATGCGGGCCATGGCCCAGGGCGAGAGGATGGCCAGCACAATGCCCGAGGGCCCAAGGTTCTTCTGCGCGCCGGCGTACACCATCGCGTGCCGGGAAATGTCCACCGGAACGCCGCCGATATTGGACGACAGATCTCCGACGAGGGGTTTCCCCTGGCTGTCGGGGTGATGGTGGTACATCGTCCCGTAGATCGTGTTGTTGCTGGTGTAGTGCAGGTACTGCGCCGAATCTCGGACGGTGTAGTCGCCGTCGTTGGGCACAGACTTGAAATTGTTCGGCGCGTCATCCCAGATGGCTTTGGCATCGCCGAGGCGGCTCGCCTCTTTGATCGCCTTCTGGGACCAGGTGCCGGTCACCAGAAAATCGGCCGCGCCCTTTTGGCCGTCCACGGGGATCAGGAAGTTGAGCGCGGTCATGTAGAATTGAAGGCTCGCGCCGCCCTGTAGAAAAACAACCGCGTAGTCGTCCGGTACGGAGAGCACCCGCCGGACGCGGGCGACCGCGCTGTCCACCACGGCCTGAAAGGTCTTGGAGCGGTGCGAGATCTCCAAGAGGCCAACGCCGGATCCGCCGAGGTTTGGGAGCGCGTCGCGGACCTCCTCGACGACGGAGAGCGGCAGCACGGCGGGGCCGGCGGTGAAGTTGTGAATGCGACCGTAGTTCGACATGAGGGGCCTCGGGGTTCAGAGCACGACTTGGGAGACAGAGAAGATGTCCGCGTCCGCACGGAGCTTTTGGAGCGCGTTTTCGGAGAGGTCGCCGACGATGCTGATGCGGGCGCAGGCGGCGTGACCGCCAGAGAACACAATGTTCTGCATGTCCTCGATGTTGATGTTCGCCTCCCGAAGGTAGGAGAACACCCGGGCCAGGACCCCGACCCGGTCGGCGTGTCGGACGACCAACTGGTGGTTGGCGGGCGTGCGCGTCGCGAGGTTCACGCAATTTGGGATCGTCGCACCGTCGCGGTAGGCCTGCGCGATGCGCAGGACTTCGTAGCCGACAGCCTCCTCGGCTTCATCGGTCGAGGCGCCGATGTGGTGCGTGCCGTAGACATTGGGGTGGTCCACGATGGAATGGGCATATTCGGCTTGACCGACGGCTGGCTCGTCGGGGAACACATCGAGCCCGGCCCGAAGGCTTTTTTCCTGGATCGCACGCAGGAGCGCGTCGTGGTCCACGACCTCTGGGCGGGCGGCGTTGAGGAAGAACGCGCCGCGCTTCATCGACGCGAACACCGACTCGCCGATGCGACCGCGCGTCTCCTTGGCGAGCGCGAGGTGGATGCTGACGGCGTCGGCGTTCGCGACCGCCTCTTCGATCGAACCGGCGCGCGTGACGCCCATCGCGGCGGCCCTGGCCTCCGTCAAGCTCGGCGACCACGCCACGATGCGCATCGCGAACGCTCGGGCGCGGGTGATGACCTCCTGGCCGATCTGGCCGGTGCCGATCACCGCGAGCGTTCGACCGGCCAATCCCCGCGCGACCCCGAAGGACTTCTTGTCCCAGCGGTGCGCCCGCAGCGCGACGGCGTTGTCCACGATGCGGCGGTCCAGGTTGACGAGGTGCCCGATGACCAGCTCGGCGACTGCGATGGCGTTCTTTCCTGGGCAGTTCGCGACGTATACGCCACGCCGGGAACACGTCGCCAGGTCGATGGTGTTCACGCCCGCGCCGGCGCGCACGACGAGCGCCAGACTGCCCCCGGCCTCGACCTGCGCGGTCTGCACCTTGGTGGAGCGCACAATCACCACCTCTGGATCCAGCTCGACGATGCGCGCCGTCAGGCTGTCGCCATCGGCCTTGGCATCGACCGTGACGATCGCGCCGAGGTCTTGGAGCCGTCCGGGGACGAAGGGGGCGAGCTTGTCGGCGATGAGGATGCGCACGGGGACCTCCAGGGGGCTGGAGTATAAGCCGAAGCCGGGCGCGGCTCGGGTGCGCTTCAGCGCAGTGCCCCGCTGGCGTGGGGGGCTTGCCCCCACGAAGCAGGGTTACGGTAGCGCCGTGCTCGGCCTCCTCGCGCTCTTCGCGGCTCTCGCCGTCCGCCCTGCGCTCGCCGAGCCCCTCGAACCGACGCCGCCGCCCCCGGAAACGAGCCCGGCGCCCGTCGTAGACACCTTCGTCGCCCCCGCCCCGCTGACGCCCCTTCTGTTTCCCTGGCCCGAGGACGCGGACCCCCAGAACGGCGTCGTCGTGATCGAGCTCCTCCTGTTGGTCGGCATCACCGGCAAGGTCGAGGGTGTCACGCTCATCGGCATCGCAGGGGAATCGCTCGACACGGACAGCACGGTGGCGTGGGCCATCCGAGCCTTCGCAATCGCGCGCGATCTCCCGTTCGCCCCCGCCACCGAAGCCGGTGCGCCCGTGAGCGTCGAGATCCCGCTGACCCTGCCTTTCACGCCCCCGCCCGTTCGGCTGACCGCCCGCGTACTGCTGGATGACGGCACGCCGCTGCAAGGCGTGACCCTTCGCGTGCGCCAGGGCGACGTGGACATCCGGGTCGCCGAGAGCGATGACACAGGCGCCATCGAGATCCGCGGGCTGGACGACGGCACCTACGCGCTGGTGCTGGAGGGCCCGCCGCTCCCAAACGGCAAGCTCCCGTTTTTCGACAGCCGGACAATCGACATCGCGGCGGGACAGGCTGCAGACGTCGTACTTTACGCGCACAATCCGAACCTGACGCTGGGCGAGGGGCTCATCGCCCGGTACGACCCGGTCCGCGCGGAGGTCGTCAAAAGATCCCTCTCGGAAGACGAGATTCGCACGACCCCGGGCACGATGGGCGACCCGCTGCGCGCGATCGCCAACCTACCGGGCGCCGTTCGTACGCCCCTGGATGCAGGCTGGCTCATCGTTCGTGGCGGCGACCCTCGGGACACCGGCGTATATATCGACGGCCTGCGGGTACCGTTGATTTACCACCTGGGGGGCTTCACCAGCGTCATTCACCCCGGGTTTGTAGACCATGTCGATTTTTTCCCAGGCGGTCAATCCGCTCGGTACGGTCGCTCCACCGCGGGGGTCGTCGATCTGGTGACCAACGAACCGAGCGACGGTGTCGATGTGCGCGCGGGCGCGAACATCATCCTGGCTGGGGCGTTCGTGTCGGTCCCGGTGCTGAAGGCGGGGGAGCGCAAAGGCGGCGTCGCGGTCGGATTTCGTCGCTCGTATTTGGATGCCTTCATGCGCGCCATCCCGAGCGTGACGGACGAGCAGGCCGAGATCGCACCTAAGTTCTGGGATTGGCAGGCCCGCGGCGACGTGTCGCTGGACCTCGGGGATTTTCGGCTCTTCGGGTTTGGGTTCCTCGACACCTTGGACGGCTCGACCGGCGACAGCGAGCGCATCGTCGTCGATTTCAACAGCCAACAAATCCAGGGCGAGTGGAAGGGCCGGGCCCTCGGAAAGCCCGCGCTGATTCGCCCGTACTTCTCCTACGACTTGCGCAGTGTCACCATCTCCGCCGCCGACCAGCAGCAGGACCGCCTCGTCGTCGGCGCCGGCACCCGTGCGGAGCTCCAGGATGACGGCGATGCCGTGATCGGCTGGACCGCGGGCCTGGACCTCCGGGTGGACTCCTTTCAGTTGGCGTACAACGACGTGCCGCGCAAGGGTTGGGTCGGCTCCCCCGAGGCCTACGCCGACCTCCGAGTTGGCTCGGACACCAAGGTCGTGGTTGGGCTGCGCACCGACACCACGCTGGTCACCGACCAACTGCCCCGCTTCGGCGCCTCTCCTCGGCTCTCGGTCGTTCACCCTCTGAGCCAAACCTTGGACCTTCGGGCAGACGCTGGGGTCTACCACCAGGCGCCCACGTACGAGCTCCTCTTGGGCCCGCCCGAGGGTTCGTCCTTGCGCCTGGAGTACAGTTGGGGCGGCGGCGCGGGCGTGAGCTGGAAACCGGGCTGGCTCACCCTGGAGCTCGATGCGTTCGGCCGGAAAATCGAAAACCTCACCCAATACGACGCCGACGGATCCCTCGGCCAGGGCGACGGGCTCGCGTTTGGCCTCGAAACGATGACCCGCGTGGACAAGGATCGGTTCGCCGGCTGGCTCTCGCTCTCCTGGGGTCGAAGCCTGCGGCGCGAGGAGTCGAGCTCCGCGTGGGCGCCCGCCATCTACGATCAGCCCCTCACCGCCGTGCTCGTGGGCAGCGAGGATCTCGGCAAAGGCTGGAGCCTCTCAGGCCGGTTCCGGTATGCCACCGGGTTTCCCGCCCCCGACGATCCAGACGCCTCCGCCTATGACGTGCTGCGCTCCGAGTCCGTGCCGCTCACCCGCGACAGTGCGGGCCGTCTGCCCGCTTTTCACTCCTTGGATGCCAAGATCTCCCGCCACTTCACCAAACGCAAGCTGGGCCTCGACTTCTACCTCGACATCCAGAACGTCTACAACCGCCGGATCCCCGAGCCGGTCATCACCGGGATCTCGGATGTGTACACGGTCCAAACGTACGGGTTTGGACTAACGACGTTGCCGATTTTCGGGGTGGAGGGGGTGTATCGGTAGCAGGAGAGAGTCCGGTTCCGTAACTTTGTGAACCCGGCTGAGCCTTCCGCCTCCCGCCCTTGGAACTGTGCGGCGCTGGCCCGGCCCCGCTGTCTCCGCCCGCCGCTCCTGGCACCCGCGACTCGTCCATCGCCGGTGCGGCGAGCCGCGCGGAGCGTGCTCCGTGATTGCGCTCGTCCATCTGGGACAGTTCGAGC
Source organism: Deltaproteobacteria bacterium (assembly GCA_947483545.1). The sequence goes on from CANKNP010000049.1 coordinate 9,314, forward strand.
CGGTTCAGCAGCGGCGCGCGCTCCCGCTCGATCGTCTCCAACTCCGTCGCCAGCTCGTCCTCGGTGTAGAGCCCCTTGTGGAAGGCCGCCTGGATCCGACTCCGTTCCAGACCGAGCCGCTCCAGGTCGGCACGGAGCGTGCGCGCCGCGTCCGCCCCAACCCCCAACCGCGTTCTTTTTCGCGTCAGCGATCAAGCGTCAAGGGCTCGACCTCGAAAGGCGGAAGCCGAGGTTGAAGTAGGCGCTGCTCGGGTCGCCGTCGCTGATGCTGCGAAACGACACCGTCGCGTTGTACGCGTCGTTGCCCCAGTCGCCACCGCGAAAGACACGGTAGGAGCCTGACTCTGCGCCGATAGGGTCCGTAACGCTCCCCGACGGGTAGTCGTCATACCAATCCTGCGTCCACTCCCAGACGTTGCCGCTCATGTCGTACAGCCCGCAGGCGTTCGGAGCGAGGCCGGCCACCGTGTGCGTGCTGTTGTTGCTGTTCTCCGCGGTCCACGCCACGTCGGTCGAGGTGTTCGACCCCGCGTACTCCGTGTCCGTCCCGCACCGCGCCGCGCCCTCCCACTCGGCCTCGGTCAACAGCCGGTAGCCCGTGCAGTCGTACGGGTTCGGCCCCACGTCGCACTCGACGTTCGTGCCGGAACCAGTGCAGGTGTAGCACTCCTGCAGCCCCGCAGCGGCCGACACCGCGTTGGCGTACGCCGCCGACTCGTACCAGCTCACCTGCTCGACCGGGCAGTTGTCCGGGCCGAGACCGTCGCAGTCCGTGAAGTACGACGGGTTGTACCCCATCACCGCCTGGAACTGGCCCTGCGTCACCTCCGTCACGCCGACGTAGTAGGCGTGCGTGAGCGTGACGCTGTGGACTCCGTAGCCGTCGTCGGGCTGGCCCGGCGTGCTCCCCATGTCGAAGGTGCTCGCCGGGATCTTCACGAAGCCACTGTCTGAGTCGGTGTCGGTGTCGGTGTCGGTGTCGGTGTCGGTGTCGGTGTCGGTGTCTGAATCGGTGTCCGTGTCCGAATCAGCGTCGCTGTCAGCGTCAGTATCCGCGTCTGTGTCGGCATCCCCGGGGTTCGCCGTGTCGTCGGTGGTCTTGGGGGTGCAGGCGGTCAACGTGAAGGTGGCGAGGGCGAGAGTAAGTGGGATCATCGGGGCTCCGGGGGTGGAAAATGAGATGTGCCCGGAGGTCCGCGCGGGTCACCTCGACATCCCAGAGGAAGGTCAGGCGCCCTCGCGAGTCACAGAGCAGATCATGGGGTCAGGCTATCCGCAAGCGCGCACGGTCGCTGCGCTGCGCCATCGTGCATCAACCGGGCTTGGCTCTGGCGGGAAACGGCGCCAGCAGCATGAAAAACATCGACGTCAGCCCCAGGAACTTGCTCTCGCGCACGAGCCACCGCATGGACTTCGGGGTCTCGTCCAGAACGAGGTTCAGGACATCCAGGGGCCAGGCGACGGCCGCCAGGGTCAAAAGCGCCAGGGCCTGCCAGATACGCGACCGGAGCTTGTGGGCGGGATCCGCCTCCGCGGCCAACAGTCCCGTCATCAACGCCCCGGCAGGAAGGAGCAGAAAGACGAGGTGGTGCTCGTAAGCGTAGGTCGGGATCGTGACCATGAGGATGGTGAGCGCGCCAAGCACTCGGCCGGGCTGATCCCGCAGCCGGACCGCGCGAAACCCCCAGAAGATAAGGATCGCGGCGGTCAGCGCGCGGCTGGCCCAAAGCGCGGTCTCAGACAAGGCCGTGCGACTCGGACCGGGCCACCAATTGTTGAAAATATCCGGGATCGAGTGGTTGGCAGAGAGGGAGATCCAGACGCCGAGGCCGTGATAATCCCCTTGGGCAAATCCAGGCATCACGGTCAGGTAGAATTTCTGCTGGAGCGCGAACCCGCAGATGGGGAGGGATAAAACCGAGAGCAGGATCGCGGTCAGCCCGGCGGCAACACACGGCTTCCACTCGCGGCGCAGGATCCAATACAACAGGAAGAGCGCGGGGCTCATCTTGAACATCGCGGCGATGCCGAGCAGCACGCCGCCGACCCACGGGCGGGTCCTGGCGAGCCACAACCCGAGGAGCCCGGGCAACAGCGCCACGAGGTTCGCCTGACCCATCTTCAGATTGTCGGGGATCGGGGACCAGACCGCCAGCAAGAGGCCAACCGCGCCCACCGAGACCCCAAATCCCCGAACCAGGACGGCGAGGCTTGCAAAGAGCAGGACCTCATTGAGCACCAACATCGCGCGATAGGCGCTGCGCAGCGGCAAGTCGTGGACCCACGCCATCGTGTACAGGAACGGCGGGGGATAAAAGTACGGTTGCACCGGACCCACCCGGGTGCCCTCCGCCTTCGCAAGCTTGGTCAGCGCCAAGGTCTTGTAGGGATCCCCACCGTCGGCGGCGACGTGCCAGGCGTAATAATAACTGGCGAAGTCCCGGGCGTTCCGCGTCTCCCAGACCGCAGTCTTCGCGATGGGAACGGCGACGCCGAAGTGTACGAGCAGCCCGAGCGCGAGCAGCGCAAGCTGAACCTTCCCAGTCACTTGACCACGATCTCGCGGATGTCCGACGCTGCCTTCGCGCCCATCGTGGGCACGGCGCAGAACGCCACATGGCCGCCCTCCACCAGCAGGAATTCGTCTTGGGTGATGCGGTAGCCCTCCCATCCCGGGCCGCTGACGATGGTCTGCGCCTCTTCCCAGCGCTTCTCCGCCCGCTTCTCATCGTACTCGACGAGGGTCGCTGGCTTTCCGGTCAGCAGGTTCCAGGTCACGCATTGCATCATCCAGCGCGCAGGGCAGCACCCCAGCTCCTCGGTGCGCGAGGAGAGGAACGCCCCGTCCTGGAGCAGCGGATCGAACGCCAGCGAGACCTCGCTGGGGGTGCCACACCAGTTCTCGCCCTCAGGAGGGTCCGCGCCCCAGATCCTGCGGCCGTCGTAGACGAGCGACTCGGCCTCCCACGAGCAGTAGTCGCCGCTCGCGCGCATCTCCTCCTTGCGGGCGAAGTCCTTCTGCCAGGCGCCCGCGATGGGGTCGTGCGGGGGCGTGTGGACGCAGGCGAGGGCAACCAGCAGCGGGATCACGCGCGCTCCGGCCAGTCATGTCGCGCCGGTGCGCCACAGGCTTCCGCCAGGTCGTCCAGCATCCGCAGCGTGAGCCCCCAGATGAACGTGCCGTCCACGCGCACGCAGGGCAGCTCGCGGTCCACGCCCCAGCCGACGTACCGGAAGGTCTCGCGTCCTGCACCGCTGAACAGCGCATCCACGTCGAGCAGGTGGGTGTCCGCCACCTCGTCCGATGTGACGAACGGGTCCCAGCCGTCGATCCGGAACAGGAACGGGTGGACGGAGAGCGCCAGCTCCGGCCGCCGGAGGGGAGAGCGCTGCACCGGGAGAGCGCCAACGAGGCCGCCCCGAGGGAGCTGCAGGCCGACCTCCTCCATCGTCTCCCGCATCGCGGTCTCGACATCGTCGGCGTCGCTGTCCTGGCGTCGTCCGCCGGGGAACGCCATGTCCCCGCTCCAGGGGTCGCCCGCCCGCGCAGCCCGGCGAATCAGCAACAACTTGTCATCCGGACCGAGGATCATCGCCACGGCTGCCCGCCGGCCTCCAGGCTCCGCTTCGGCCGAAAGCGCCGGGGAGGCCGGCAGCACCAGGGATCGGAGCACGGCACGCTTGGACATCTGCGGCCCCGGATACCTCGCTTTCCGCCGGGCGGGTACTGCGCCCCCGGGGTTATGCCGCCCGGCGTGAGCGAGAGAAGACGATGAGCGGCCTCGACATCGACCTGGGCCAACCAGTGGAGGAGGCCCCTGAGCCGCAAGGACCCCTGTGGAAGCGCGTGGGAATCTGGCTTTGGGAGGTGGTGACCGCCTGGGGACCGCCGATCGTGATCGTGCTCGTCATCCGAAGCATCTTGTTCGAGCCCTTCCAGATCCCGTCGGGCTCGATGGTGCCGACGCTCGCCATCGGCGACTTCATCCTCGTGTCCAAGTTCGCGTATGGGCTGCGTGTGCCGTTCACGGGCATCGAGATCCTGCCGCTCGGTGAGCCCAAGCGCAGCGACATTGTCGTCTTCATCTACCCGCCCTCGCAGTCCGCGGACCCGATCTGCTGGTTCAAGGCGCTCCCCAAGAGCGCGACGCTCGGCCTGTTGCCCGGCCCGGAGTGCGGGCTCGACTACATCAAGCGGATCGTAGGCGAGCCGGGCGACACGATCGAGGTGCGTGACAACCTGCTTTTCATCAACGGGCGCGAGGAGCCTCGCACGTTTGAGGCGGACTTCGCGTACACGGACAACACCTGCCGGGCCGAGCCCGAGCAGATGAGGCAATACGTCGAGCTCTTGGAGGGCCGACCCCACCCTGTGCTCCAAGCCCGCGGCCTGATGATGGGCGGGATCAGCAACTACGGGCCGATCACCGTGCCGGAAGACCACTTTTTCGTGATGGGGGACAACCGGGACAACTCGGCGGACAGCCGGGTGTGGGGGTTCGTGCCGCGTGAGAATGTGCGCGGCAAAGCCCTGCTTGTCTGGCTCTCGTTCGATAGCTGCCATGGATCGATCCGCGGGCTCGGCAAGCTGCGGACGGAGCGGATTGGGACTACGCTTCGGTAGGCCCGCGGATGCGGGCGTTCTTGGCCAACACTGGCCGATAACCCCGGCGCGCGCCCTCGCGCGGCGGGAGAATCGGCGAGCCGCTCACTCGGGCTTGAAACACGAGTAAATCACCCAACGCCAACAATCCCGAATCGCGCCGCTCGGCGAGATCTCGAAAGGATGAACCGCCCGAACTTCGGCGGGGCAATTTCGGTACAAATCCCGGATTTGGTGGCGATGCAGGAGCGGCGTCTCCCAAGTCGCGATCCAATTGTCGATGTCCTCCCACTGGAGGAATTCTTCGGTCGTGACGTTCACGAACCCGGCACCGGCCAGGAGCGTGCGCATGTCTTCGTCGTAGAGGTTGTTCACGAACAACGGCTGCTTCTTCTTGACGACCTGGAACATCCAGGGGCCGTCAATTGCCGAGAACGGAACCCATTGGCCGACGACGAATTGACCGCCAGGCTTGATGACCCGGAAGATCTCGGAGAGCGGGCGCTCAGGCTGCGGCAACAGGTGGAGCACCTCGCGGTTGCAGGCACCGTCGAAGGTGCTGTCCGGGAAGGGGATCTCGTACACGTCACCCTGAACGACCTCGTCCAGGCGAGTGCGCGCCAGGGCGACCATCTCCGGCGTGAGGTCGAGCCCGATGATGCGGCCGACCTTGCCCTTGAAGGAATTGCCCACGACCCCGCTGCCACAGCAGACATCGAGGATCACGGCGTCTTCGGCGAGCTTGGACGAGCCGCCATGCAGGCCGAGCAGCCCGGCGTTGGTGATCCAGTCGGCGGAGGTGTGCCAGTTCTTCGAGCGGATGCCGAACTGCTGGCGGTAAATCTCCTTGTCCACGAGGTGTTCGACGCGCTCGTAGCGCGCACGCTCACTGGCCCGCCGGGATGCCAGCCGCGCGCGGCTCGCTTCGATGGCGCGGCCTACGATGGCAGCGGCATCCACGGGGTTGGCGCGCAGCCAGGTGCTCAGGGCTTCGCCCACGGCGGCCTCGACAGCGCGCCCGGCGGGGGCGTCCAAGAGGCGCGTCTTGGTCTGGCCCTCAAAGTGCGGGTCCCGCATCCGGACGGAGAGGACCGCCACCAGGCCCTCCATGGCGTCACTGCCGTCCAGGGGTTCGCCCACATCGAGCAGCCGGGACTCCCGCGCGTACCGCGTCAGGGCGTGGCCCACAGCCGCCCGGAACCCGTCCGCGTGCGCACCACCGAGGGGCGTGTGCACGTGGTTCACGAAGCAGACCAGCTCTTCCGCGAACGCGCGCGTCCACAAAAGCGCCGCGTCCACCTTGGGCTCCTCGCCGCCCTGAACAACCACGGGGGCGCTGTGCACCAGCTCCTGGTTCCCCGCCAGCCACTTTGCGAACCCGGCCAGCCCCTCGTCGGACGAGAAGCCGACCTGCTTCCCACCGTTCGCGAGTGTGCAGGTGAGGCCGGAGGTCAGCCAACTCTGGGACCGGAGCCACCGCTCGACCGCCTGCGGATCGGCCCGCTCGGTGCCGAAGATCTCGGAATCCGGCAGAAAGGTGACCGTTGTACCCGTCAAGTCGCTGGGTCCGATTCGAGTGAAGGCCTCCACGCGCCGGCCGGCGACCCAGCGCCCGCGCCAATGACCGCCGTCGCGGTGGATCTCCAGCACGAACTCGGCGGACAGCGCGTTCACGCAGGTCAGGCCCACGCCGTGAAGGCCGCCCGGGAGCCGATAGGCGCCCTCTTTGAACTTGCCGCCCGCGTGCAGCTCGCTCACGAGCACCTCCGGGATCGGCCGCCCGCTCACGTGTATGTCCAGCGGCATGCCGCGGCCATCGTCCGCGACCATCCACCGGCCGTCGGAGTCCACGCCCACGTTGATGCGCGAGGCCTGAGCTGCGAGCGCCTCATCCAAGGCGTTCTGCAGCACCTCGATGACGAGCTGCATGACCCCGGCCGCACCGGTGGACCCGACATACATCGCCGGACGCATCCGGACGGCGTCCAGACCCTCGAGGATGACGATGCTGTCTGCGTCGTAGCGGGTCGTCACGTGCTCTCTCCGGTCTCTGGGGCGCGCTCACCGACGGTCGCCAAACGGTCCGCATGGGCGGCGCGCAGGCGGGCGAGGCTCGTGAACCAACTGCTGATGTCCGAGAAGCCTTCGTTGATCGCGGTCCGCGCCCGCCGGTTGTTCGCCTCGGCGTCCCCCCGGTAGAACGCCGCGAGCGCGGCTACGTTTTGCGACGAGCTGCCCATGGGCCGGCCAGTCAACGGCTCCCGGGCCCGCATGAGCAAGTCGAGGCTACCATTGGCGTTGATCGTGTGTTGTTCACCGATCTCCCGCAAGGCTCTGGCCATCTCCGGCTCGCCCTCGATCTCCGCGATGCGGGCGAAGTACGCACACTCCGCGGCAGCCACCGATTCGTCTCTGAAGGCCCCTTCGAGCTGCTCACACGTGAGCGTCTCCTTGAGCGCAGGCTGGACATACCGGCCTGCAGCCCGGTCTTTCTCTTGACTCACGCGATCCTCCGGGTGTTTCGAATCACACCTGAACGGTGAACTCACCCGAGCTCACGCGCGAGAGCGTGATCCCTGGGCTCGCCGGCTTCAAGCCGCGGAACTGCTCAGTGCCCGGATCCGGCACGGCGCCTGCGGAGGCGAACACCGCGCGCCACTCGGTGGTCGGCTCCGGATCGTAGTAGGCGAAGTGCTCTGGGAAGTGGTGGAAGTCCATGACCGGGCCAGGCTGGTAGCTGTCATAGATGCGCTTGTACGCGCTGCGCATCACCTCGTCCGGAAGGTGGTTCACGTTCAAGAACTCGTCGCGCTCCAACGCCTGCTCGACGGAGAGCCAACGCAGATGTTCGACTTCGTCGCGGATCTCTTTGTTCTCGACGCTCTGCTTGTAGACCGTCGTGCCGGGCATCGCGGAGAGGTACTTGACCCGCGTGATGTGCTGGAACTCCTCGGCCCACTTGCACATGTGGTCAAGGCTGTCCTCGGTCTCGTTCGGCAAGCCGACGATCGTGAGCCCGCCGTAGCGAACGCCCGCATCCCAGGTGTTCTTCATCGCCTTCATGACCAGGCTCTCGGTGCTGCCCTTGCGTGCTTCCTTCAGCGCGGCAGGGGTGAGCGACTCGACGCCGTAGAGCGCGATGTCGCAGCCCGCCTTGCCCATGGCCTTGGCCACCTCGGCGTCCACATCCGCGTTGCGCGTCAGGCAGGTCCACTTCAGGTCGTGCTCCTGGATCACGTCCAGGTACTGCAACGTCTGCTTCTTGTGCGCCGTGAACGTGAGATCCACGAAGAAGATGAACTCGGTGTTGTATTGCTGCTTGAGCCACGTGAGCTCGCTGCGCAGCTTCTCGGGCGACTTCACGCGCTCTTGGGGCGTCGTGCGGTAACAGAACGAGCAGTCCATCTTGCAGCCGCGCGAGTAGCTGGCGATGATCTGGGGCTGCAGGCCGCGGGGATCCTTGGACTGCGGCCACAAGTCGAGCCGCATGTTCGGCAGCGCGTTCAGGTTGGGCATCTGCCCGCGGGGCGGGTTGGCGTGGGGGACGCCCTGAGCATCCTTGTACCAGATGCCCTTGATGTCCGGCAGGCGGGCAGACCAGGCGCCGCAGGTGAACGCCTCCATGACCTCGAGAATGGTCAGCTCGCCCTCGGAGATCACGCAGACATCGGCACGGGTCTCGCGCATGAACACATGCGGGACAGAGGTGACCAGCGAGCCGCCCAGGATGATCGGCATGTTGGGCTTCGCGTTCTTCGACTCGCGGATCAGGTCCTCGCAGAACGGATAGTTGTCCTCGTACGTTGCAATACCGAGGACGTCGGTCCCCTCCATGATCTGGTCGTAGGCGGTCTGGAGCGGGGTGCGGTCGTAGCGCACGTCCACGATCTTGACCGGGTAGCCCGCGTTCGTGAGCACGGTCGCGATGTACGTGACCCCCTCGTACGGCGAGGTCAAGAAGAACTCCCAGCCCCGCGGCATGGAGAACGGCGATGGGCCTACGACCAGCGTGATGCGGGGCATCTTGGTGCTCGTGGCGACGGGCGCGAGCCCCTGCTGGAGCATCTGATCCATCAACATCTGGTCGATCTGACCACTGGTCGAGGTGTAGAGGCCAGGGTCGAGGGAGGGCGTAGCCATGGGGACTCCTGTGGACGTAGAACGGGTGTTTGAAGGGTACAGGTGACCGGCGGGTCCGTCAAGCGACGGAGCGGCGCGACCGTGGCAGAGGTCAGAAAAGCTTGATGTGCTCCTCTTCGACCCCAAGGAAGGTCTGAGGGTCCGTCTTCATCTCGCCGAGCCACGTGCGCAGCGACTGCTCCATCTCGTAGGTGGTGCGAGCATCGGTCGTGGAGAGGTCGGTGACCTCCTCGGCGTCCTTCGAGAGGTCGAACAGCGAGCGCTGCCCGTCTTCGAGGTCGAGGATCAGCTTGGAGTCGCCTTGGCGGGTGGATCGCAGGTGGACGAAGAGCCGGTAGTCGGACTCCGAGTAGATGGGCAGGTCCATCTTCTCGCCCTGCAGCAGGGGGATCAGGCTCTTGCCGTTGATGCCGTCCGGGGCGGTGACGCCCAGCGCGTCAAACACCGTCGGGAACACGTCGATCGTGCGGACCGCATCGGAGACCTGGCGGGCGCCGTCGCCCTTGGGGAACCGGATGATCATCGGCACGTGGAGCTGGTGCTCGCAGAGCGTCGCGCCGTGGTCGAGGTACCCGTGCTCCATGAACTCCTCGCCGTGATCGCCGACGATCACGATGATCGACTTGTCGAGCAGGCCCAGCTCCTTGACCGTCGCGAGGTACTGGCCGAGCCGCCCATCGGCCTGTTTGACCTTCTCATCGTAGACCTTCGTCAGGAACGCGATGTCCTCGGGGGAGAGGCCCTCCAACTTGGGCGGATCGCCGGGCTTTTTGATCTCGGCAAGGCCCTTCTCGCGCAGCTTGGCCTGCTCCTCGATCCCACCATCGAGCGCGCCCTTGTACTCGGGGATCGCCACGCGCGGGTCGATCCCGGTCAGGTCGTGCTGCCCGTGCGCGTCATACCCGTGGAAGAACATGAAGAAGTGGGCGTCCTTGTTCGCCTTGAGCCAGTCCATGGCCGGAGGCCCGGAGTAGTCCATGCCCGCGAAGGTCTTGTCGTCCAGATACGTCTCGAACTTGCGACCGTAGCCGAACTTGGCCTGCACCCCCGCCCCGCCGGTGAACGCGACCGCCCTCCAGCCGGCGTCCACCAGGCGCTCGGGGAACGTCGGGATGTCGTCCGCCAGCTTGTCGAACACCATCTCGCCCTTGGGGTCGGGGCCGGGGATCAGCTTGTTGGTGACCCCGTGGAGCGTCGGCCAGCGGGACGTGAACATCGCGATGTGCGAGGGCACGGTCCAAGGCGCTGCGGAGGTGGCCTTGGTGAAGACGACGGCTTCTTTGCTGAAGGCGTCGAGGTTCGGCGTGAGCGCGGAGCCGCCAGCGCCGGTCCGGTCGAACCGCAGCGCGTCCATGCTGATGAAGATGACGTTGAGGCCGGCGGCGTCCGCGGCGTAGTCGAAGGACGGGCCCTTTGGGACCTCTACGACGGGCACCACAGGCTTCTCAGCAACAGGAGCGGGGGTCTCGCACGCAGTGAGCAGGACGAGTACGGCAAGCAGCGAGGACATGCGGGGAACTCCGACACGCGAGGGTATGCGAAGTGGGGGGGGAATTCAAGCGTTGGCGTGCGATGGGGTGCACGCCGCGTTCGTGAACCTGCGATGTGAGCCGCTGTGGCGCGTCGCCTTTCTCACGGCTACTATAGCCGTGAGGTATTCACATGCCCTCCACCGCCGCCCTTCCACC
>CANKNP010000050.1 GCA_947483545.1 Deltaproteobacteria bacterium
CGAACAACGGTGTGGATGAGGACTGCGATGGCGCGGACGCCGAAGCGTATGCCAGTGGGGGGTGTAGTTGTGGCGCCGTGCCGGCACACGGGTGGGTGGCGACCGGCGCGTTGGTTGGGCTGTTGTTGGTTCGGAGGCGGGGGTAACTCACCCCCTCCGCACCACCCTCCGCCTCGGCGCCCGCGCGGTCGGCAACGCCTTGTCCTCGCTCTCCAGCACGCCCACAACCTCGGCAAACGGGGTGTTGGGCGCCACGTCATGGGGTGTGACCCGCACAACACTCAATCCCGCCGTCAACCGTGCCAGATTTTTTCCAAACGCGCGGGGATTTGCCCCCAGGAGCACAACCCGGCGGGGATCCAGCGCGAGGATCGCGTCCAAAACTTCGTCGGGGATGCCCTTGGTGCCGGCGTTCAACAACACGAGCGGGCGACGACCTTCAAGGCGCGTGTAGACGCTCGCGAGCCCCTCGATCACAGGACCGGAAACGAAATCGGCGCCGCCACCCCCGCCTGGGTAGGAAATCCCGGCATTGTTTTCGCGCGCACGGCGGGCACGCGACTCGGGGAGGCCCAGGCTGAGCGCCCAACCCGTCTGACGCGCAAGCAACAATGCGCCCACGCCGTTGGCACCGCCGATCTCCACGGCGGCGTCCCCAGGGCGGGCGTCGAGCGCGGCCACAGCGTCGAGCAACGCGGGTTCGTCGGGGCGAGCGGGCCAGGGGTCGGAGAAGCCCAGACGCAGGGGCAGACCGCCGGGCGAGATGTCGAGCAGCGCCTTGCCGTAGAGCATGGAGACGCCCAGCTCGTCGTCCTCGTCGCGCTCCCAGGTGAAGCCGGGGGGCTGGGAGATGTGCATGGCGACGCCGGCGATGGGCGGGTGTCCGGAAGAGATGCGGTCGGCCAGCTCGGCGAGCATGCTGGAGGGGCGGGCGACGGAGAGCAGGACGCCAACCTCGCCGGTCACAGGGGAACAACGCAGGTGCATTGCCCGGAGCGTGCCGACCTTGCCGTTCCAGGGCCAGATCTCGAGATCGCGGATGTGGTGGGCGAGCACCTTCATGGTCTCGCGCAGCGTAGCGGGGACCATCATGCAGCCGGGGATCGGCACGACATCGCGGCCATCGTGACCGGGGACGCCGATCCGCGGGCTGCGCTGATCGCTGTAGCCGGCGACGAGGTTCAGCTCGTGCTGGAGCTCGGTGCGGGCGGTGCCGCCGATCACGGGGTCAACGCGTCCGCGGAGGCCGGCCTGATCGACCCCGTCCTGGATGAGGCCGCGGATCAGCTCGTGCTGGGCCTCGACGTGGACGTGCATGGTCGGGCAGCGGCCGCAGGGGACGTAGCGATCACACCAGGGGTCCACGCGGGCGGGGCTCGGACGGCCGACGGCGCCAACCCAGCGGGCGCGATCCTGGCGACGATGGGTGCCGGTGAGCCGCACGCGGGCCTGCTCGCCGGGGATGCCGCCGAACACCGCGAGCTGCACGCCATCGCCGGAGACGAAGGTCTCGCCCCGGTGCAACCAGCCTTCCGGGGTGACGAGGGGATCTTCTGCGCGGCGTTGCATGCTGGACCGGGGGGCTGGCCGGGCGGGTAACCGGTCGGGGTTGTTTGCCCAATGCCGAGGGGCGGGCTCGGTGCCGTCGGCGCCGCCTACGAACAGGCCGTCGAACGCCCCATGGCATCGCCGCCGGCCGCCCGAACGATTGCGTTGACCGCGCTACCCTGCCCATGGCGCCCCCCCCGATGGCCCTCCCAACGCCCTTCCTGCTTCCTGCGCGCTTTCCGGGCGGGCGCGAGGTCGGCTGGGATCCCCCTGACCCGGACGTTCGAAAGCCCCTGGGGCGGGCTCGGTGATCGGGACCGTGACGGCCCTTCGTTGAGGCGAGACCACAACGCCTCCGGAGCTTCGATGCCACGATGCCAACAGCCGGAGGATCTGCGGGGGTGAGTGGTGACGGTGCCGCAGGTGGTGGCGGGGTAAAGGTTGGGATCTGACACCACTCGCCCGATGGCGGGCGAGGTCAGGGGTAGTTCAACCCGGCGGCGGGATCAGGGAGGCCGAGTTCCTCCCGGAGCCGGTGAATTCGGATCAGCTGATCGACAGCACTCCGGGACTCGTGGAGTGTCCGGCCAGCGAAGACATCGGGATTCGACACAAGGAACGCGGAAGCGTCGGCATCGCTGACCGGGATGGCAGCCATTCGGCTGCGTAACTCCACCCCGACGTTGGTCACGCCCTCGGCACGGAGCCTGGACACCACGGCGTCAGATGCATTGAGGGACGCCTGGATGTCCTCGCGGAGGGGATCCGGAGACGTCATGAGCAGTTCGGCGGCGCGGCCCTGGCGCGCAGGGGTTTCCGATTTCGGCGAACCCTGGGCGAGCACAAACAGGCCGGCAAGACCGCAGGCTCCGAGGGCGAGGATCCTACTCTTCCTGGTATTTGGTGACGGTGTCTTCAAGATTGGTTGGCCAAGTGTTGGGGAGGGCGTAGACAACGAGCTGGGTACCGAAGGAGTCGGCGGTCGAACTGGGCCTCCAGAAGCACCAGTCCACGTGAGTGGTGGCGCCGGAGTCGTGGGCCCCCAGGGCGCCGAGGCGAAAGCCATAGTACGTCCGGTTCGCGGTCGCCGCTACGACGAACTCCTGAGTCCAGTCCACCGCATCTGAGACCGGCACTCCATAGGTGAGCGAGCCCGCACAGGCCTCAACATCCCCCACGAATGCATCCAGTTCAGTGGCAGACGGGTAAAGACCCCGTGTAACACCGAACATCTGGCACTCCGCATCAGTGGAAAAGCTCCCACCCGCGAACACGGGCCGCAGGCCTTCTGGCAGTGAGACTCCGCACTCGAATTCCTCTGCGGCATCCACAGACTCAGAATCGGCGGGTCCGGCGGATTCGTCATCCCCCCGCCCAGTGCAACCGAGAACCTCGAACACCACCACCCACCCGGCGATCATTGGATCTCCGGATCAAGCGTCTCGCGATCCATATCTTCCCAATACAGCGAAATGTGAACAGTGCGTTCGCCATCACCCGTGCAGTTGGCGTACGGATCCTCCTCGTCGAAGATGGCGTCTTCCTCCGGTACACACCAGCCAATCACTCGGACTTCCCATGCAGCGTCGTTCGCGGCGTCCTCCCGTAGGCGTTTCTTCGACGGCGCGGTGCCGGCGGTCTGATATTGGAAGCCGCCGTTCTTGTACGCCGCAAACGCAATGTTGGCGGGATCCTCCACGCTCCCGAGGTTGGGCTCAAACCAATAGGCGGCTGCGCGAAGGCGCTCCACATCGGACGAGAGGGATTGATTCGTCCCCCCACCGTCTGGGTTGGTGAGGCAGGTGCCTGTCTCGCTCTGGCCGATGGTGCGCACGCACCAACGGGCTCGCCATGGGCTGTCCATGCCGTCGTCGGTGAACATGCGCATGCGGAGGCGGCCGGCGCCCCAACGCTGATCGAGGGCATCGCCGTGGGTTGCCGTAGCGCCGGGATCGCTGCAGTAGTTCGCGTCAATCCCACTGCAGTTTTCTGACAACGTCCCGTCGCCCATCAATAGCATCGTGGCGTATAGGTTACCGACATCGTTGTACACTGAGGCTGGCAGGAAGGTGGACAGGAGGTCCTTCAGGTTGGAGACCGCCCCCCCAAGGACGGGCGTGGCGGCGCTCGTGTGGAGAAAGGAGGCAGTGGTCCGATAGCCGTTGTTCCAAATCGGAAGGTTGGATGTCTCTCTCCCGGGTGCGAGGAGATCCACGAGGGCCCGGCCGTGCACGTCGGGGCCCTGGGACGAGGAAGGATCTAGAATGCCGGCCTGGAGGTCCGGGACCGCGGTCGTTTCAAGTGCGCCGACCACGAGGATAGCCGCGGACGCACCGGGATTGGTTACCGAGCAGGGGCCGTACCGCGAATGTCCGTCGTTACTCGCGGACTTCGCGACGAGCACGTCGAGTCCAAACAAACTTTCGACTTCGGCATTGTTGGCGTCATCCACATCACAGGGGTCTCCCCCCGTCCCGAACGACATCACCACCACATCCGGATTCAAGTCGGCGAGTTTGTCGACCTCCTGCCCGAAGCTCGATGCGTCGTACTCCAGGAAATCAAAGGTCGCCTCCAAAGCGTTTCCGCTCCGATCCGCCTGGAGCGCAGTGTCGGTGACTGTTGCGTCTTGCCCGTCGGTGAGGTCCGCGGCGAGGATCCCCGATACTCCGTTGCCATGACAGGCCCCCGTGGCGCTGTCCTCCGTCGAAAGCAACGCCCGAAATGCGTCGGGGTTCAGACTCGTATCCCACCGCCACACGGTGTCCAACCGGGGGCTCCCCGTGCTCGTGTCGTTCCACGCAGGATGATCCTCATCGATACACCCGTCGATCACAACCGCAAAAATGTCCGCCTTGCCGTTCAAATCCGACGGGCGCTCTCCGAGGTAGCCCGCCTGCACGAATTGCGTCATCTGGGTAGCTGCGCGCGCCGCGATGCCGTCATTGCTGTCCACCGTGGATTCGCCCTCAAACTGGATCCTGGAGAACCTGGAATCCTCGATCATGGCCCTTACAGCCTCGGGGCCAGCCTCAAAATACACCGTGCCTGCCATCCAACTCGCGCCGGTCACCTCCGACCCGGCCGCCTCCAACTCCGCAACGATGGGGTCGCGCAGCTCGGCGGCTCGGGTCCGGTGCGCTTCGATGGCGAGCAAGCGGCTCTCCATTCGGTCGAGCGCGGCCGCGGGATCCGTCTCAAGCAAGTCGTCCACGGGCGGCGGCAGGTCCAGATCCGGGTGGTCGGCGAGCAGCGCGACGATCGCCATCCGGTCCTCCTCCCCCGTCTCCAACCACGCCCGCACATCAGACGCGATGCTGACCCCGCGTGCCAGACCGCTTCCACGCGCGTTCCCAAGAGCAGCTTCGAGGGTTGTAAGTTCCTCGCGAGACGCATCGGGGTTCACCTCTGCGTACAACCCCGCCATGTCGGCAGGATCCCTCGCCGGGGGCTCCAGCCGCCAAACACGCACGGTCGCGTCCATGGGCGCTCCCTCGGAGGCCTGGCCGAGATCGTAGTCCACGCCGAACACGGTGCCATCGGCCGCCCGCAGGTTGCGTATGCCCACCACGAACGAGCTACCATCGGCGAGCGTGACGACCGGCGAGCCATCCACCTCTTCCGCCACCACCCCCTCACTGCCGAACTCCATGCGGCGCTCGAAAATCAGCTCATCCGCTCGCGCGTAGCCCGCGACGATCAGGCAGAGGTAGGCGCAGCGGCTTGCGGCTTGCGGCTTGCTCATGCAGTCACTCCGTGGTTCCGGAAGGATAGCACGGCTCCGTTCTAACAAAGCCGCCGCCTCGAGCGGCCCAGCCCTCACTCTCGCGTGGCGCGGTGGCGCGGCTGGAACTGACCCGCCACCCCCCGCTCCAATCCCGAGAGGCGGCGCCCGCGGCAGGATGCGATGATCTCGCCGCGGGCGTTTTCCACGGTGGTGAGCGCGTCGCGGTACCCCCCGATCTGCACGGCCGTCCCACGGAATCTGCACGGCCGTCCCACGGCGAACGCGACCGACTCCCGGTGGACCCAAGGCCGCCCGTTACCTTGCCCCATGCCGGCCCCCCTCCCCCTCCCCCCGCGCTTCCTCCGCCTCTTCCAGGCGTGTGCAGACGCCGGTGGGCGCGCGATCGCCATCGGCGGGGCGGTTCGGGATCACTGTCGCGGCGAAGCACCCAAGGACCTGGACGTCGAGGTTCACGGCATCCCCCCCGCCGATCTCGAAGTCCTTCTGCGGCGCCTCGGCAGGGTGAGCGAGGTCGGCAAGTCGTTCGGCGTGTACAAGTTGCGCCTCGGCGGCGACGAGATCGACGTGAGCGTGCCGCGCCGGGACACCCAGGGCGGCACGGGACACAAGAGCATCGCAGTGGTCTCGGACCCGTTCCTGGGCCTGCGAGAAGCCGCACGCCGCCGCGATCTGAGCATCAACGCGATCGGCTGGGATCCCCTGACCCAGACGTTTGAAGATCCCTGGGACGGGCTCGGCGACCTGGACCGCAGGCTGCTCCGCGCCGTGGACCCGCGCACGTTCTGCGAGGATCCGCTGCGCGCCTTGCGGGTCGCGCAATTCGCGGGCCGGTTCGGGTTCACGGTGGATCCAGAACTGCACAGGTTGTGCGCCGAGATGCCCCTGGGAGATCTTCCCGCTGAGCGGATCTGGGGGGAGATCGAGAAGCTGCTGATGCGGTCGCCGCGGCCGTCGGTGGGGTGGGACGTGGCCGAGAGCACGGGGATGTGGGCGCGGGCGGTGCCGGAGTGGGCGGGGAAGGGCGCGCGGGCGCTGGACCGGGTGGCGACGGCCCCGGTGGAGGGCAAACCCCGCCGGCTCGCGCTGATGCTGGCGGCGGCGTGCGAGGGGCTCGAGATCGGGGAGGTGGAGGCCGTACTGGACAGGTTGAACGTGCATCGGGTGGACGGGTACCGGGTGCGCGAGCAGGCGGTGGCGTTGTTGACGGCGGATCCAGCAATTCATCGGGGCGATGATCTGCTGGATCTGCCGACAGACGAGGGGATCCTCCGGGCGGCCGAAGGGTGCGATGTGGAGCTGCTGGCCGCGCTTGTCGGGTCGCCCCGCCTGTTGGAGCGGGCGGCGGCGCTTGGCGTCTCGCGGGGGCCGCTCCCGGCGCTGCTCGGCGGAAAGGATTTGGAGACGTTCGGCATGGCCCCTGGCCCCCAGATGGGAGCGACGTTGAGAGCGCTGCGGGAGGAGCAGCTCAGCGGGCGGGTGACGACGCGGGAGGGGGCGCTGGGCTGGTTGAACGCGCGCTGATCGCGGCGCCGCCCCGCCGATCCGCGCGCTCGGCGAACCTCGCTCGCGGCTCTTCCAGGGGCTTAGGACGCCGTTGCTTGTCCAGCGCCCGGGCTTGCCCCCCTGCTGACCTTTCGGGACATCCCCCCGCTGGCAGCACCTGCCGGCCGTGCCATAGTGGGGCGCCATGCGCGCTCCCCTCGTCGTTGCCCTCCTCCTCGCCTCCTGCGCGGCGTTCGCTGGCGACCCGCCCGCTGCGCCGGGCCCTGCCCCCGTCGCCACCCCGGCAGCGATTCCCGCCCCTGCCCCCACCCCTGTCGCGTCCCAGGGCCGCCAACTCGCCGCGAACGGCCTCGGGATCACCGCCGCCGTTCGCCCCGAGAACCTCACGGGGTTCCCCATCCTCGTGGCCTTCGAGGTCGAGAACGGCACCGGCGCGGCCCAGAGCTTCCCCGATCTCGCAGCCCGGCCGCACCTCGTCCGCTTCGCGCTCGACGGCCCCCGCGGAAAGTCCGAGCGCTACAACACCCCGCCCGCCTTCGACGTGGCGACGAGCTGGACCCTCGCACCGCGCTCCGAGCGACGTGTGCTCTTGGAGATCCCGAGCTCCGGCGCCTTCCCAACCGGCGACTACACGCTGACCATCTCGATCCTCGACCCCGGCGGGACCGTGACGTTCGCGCCGGTGCCGATGGCCATCCGCCCAGCGAAGCCCGTCGCCGGCACACCGATCTGGGAGCCGACCATCGCGCAGAACCTGGGCGCGATCTTCCCCTGGGTACACGATCGCGGGGCAGCGGGGAGCGCCCTCTACCTGATGCAGTTCGACGCCCGCGCGCAGACCCGGGCCGTCGCTCAATACTGGCTCGCGGACCTGACCGCGGCGGTCGATCCGGTGCTGTCGCGGTCGCGCCCCGGAGACTCCTTCGCCCGGTTCGTGTACTGGATGGTGCCAAAGGCGAAAACGGCCACGGTGGCGTATGGCAAGCTCGATGGGACCGCGCTGCGGAACGGGGTCCGCACGGCTGCGCTGCCCTACCCGACCGCAGAGCTCATCGACCGGGGCGTGACGGATGGCAAAGGTCAGCTCGTGATCCCGATGTGGATCCCGGCGCCGAGCGGAAAAGGGGGGTCGCTCAAGGCCTGGACGCTGACCGAGCGCGGCACCCAAGCGCTCCGCAGCGTGGTGGATCTGCCCGCCAAGCCCGAGGTCCACGCCACCGCCATCGACGCAGGCTCAAACCTGTTGCTGGCGATCAGCGTCGCGGGGGGGGTGGACGTCTACAAGGTGGACGCCACCGCGCCCATCGAGATCCCCGCGAAAGGGACGAGGCACTGGGTGGCGAGCGCGGGGTGGGTCCCGAACGGCCTCGCGTTCGAGACCCTGCCGGACGCCGGGGAGCGGCCAGGCGGGCTGTCCCTCTTTTCTTTCATCCGCTCGACGACGGAGGGGGTGTCGCAGTGGAAGGCGCAGTGGAGTGATCTCGGTGGCAAGGCCTTTGCCCTGACGCAAGGGCCCTGGAGCCTGCCCGGAGAGCTGAAGGCGCTGGTGACGGACGGCTACGCGCCCTTCTACATGCTGGCGCAAGACGCCGCGGGGGCGTGGTGGTACCAGCCGCAAAGCGGGGCGGCGGTGGCGGTGACGGCCGGGGGAGATCTGCACGACCCCGCCTTGTTCATCAGCAGTTCGGTGGTGAGGGCGCGGGGGTTGGGGGGGGCGGGGGTGGTGTCGGACGTGGCTTTGGGGCCCAGGCAGGAGTAGTCGTCGGGGGCCAGCCCCGACGCGGGAGTACCCGCGCCGGGGGCCCGGGCGACGTTGAGTTCTTCGGCTCCGGGAGCAGCCGCGGCGCCCGCTGCGAGCCTCGCGGCGCTCCCGGGGTATGCCCTACGGACTCCTATACCTGTCGGAACCGCAAGTGTGGTAGGCTGCCCGCGAGGATTCGGACATGGTTCCCGCGAACAACCCCCTCGCCGATTCTCCCGGCGCGCGAGCGCGCGCGCCGGGATTATCGGCCAGTGTTGGCCAAGAACGCCCGCATCCGCGGGCTTGTGTTCGCGTCCATTCGGCCGGGTCCGGCGCTACCGCGCCCCCCCAGCGAGCACGGGCGTGACGGAGCGGCGCCGATACAGGGTGATCTCCGCCATCGGACGCGGGGGATTTGGGACCGTGTACAAGGCCGAGCTGCTCGGCGAGGGCGGGTTCTCCAAGCTGGTGGCGTTGAAGGTGCTGAACCCTGACAAAGAAGGCGTCGTCGAGACCGCCCAGCGGCTCCGCGATGAAGCGAGAATCCTGGGCCTCGTGCGCCACCGTGCGATTGTTCAAGCCGACTCCTTGGTGCGCCTCGATGGACGTTGGGCCGTCGTGATGGAATTTGTCGAGGGCGCGGATCTCGACCGTGTGTTGGAGAGCGCGGGCACGGTACCTACCAACGTATCGCTGGCGATCGTCGGGGAGGTCGCCGCCGCCCTGCACGCGGCCGCGACCCAGCCCGGTCCCACCGGTCCGCTGGCGCTCATCCACCGGGACATCAAACCCTCGAACATCCAGCAGACGGCCGGGGGCGAAACCAAGCTGCTGGATTTCGGTATTGCGCGCGCCAATTTTGCCTCCCGCGAGGCGAAGACGCGCGCCATGGGGTACGGCACCCTCGCGTATATGTCGCCGGAGCGGCTGGACTTTGAGGATGGTCCGAAGGGCGACGTCTATGCGTTGGGCGCGGTGCTTTTCGAGCTCCTCCTAGGCGAAGGGCTTGGCCGCACGTGGGCACACGAAGAGCGTCATGCCACGCGGTTGAAGGAGGCCGACGGCAAGCTCTCTGCGGCCAACGTACCACCCGCGGTGGCGGGTTTGGTGCTTCGAATGTTGGCCTTTGAGCCGGCGAGCCGCCCCGACGCGCGAGAGGTCGTCGGGCTGTGCGAGTCGTTGTCGTCCAGCGGGGGCGTGCGCCAGTGGTCCGAGCGTGTGATCCCCGCGCTGATCGCGGCGCAGCTCCCGCTGGAGGACGATCTGAATGGGCGGACCCTCGAAGAGGGGAGCGGGGGGTTTGAACGGGAACCGGGGGGGGACCACACGTTCGCGCTGGATGCGGGCGAGCCGGGACGGGCGCCCGTCCAGTCTACGAACGTGGCAGTCGGCGTGCCGATGTTGGCCGCACCTCGCGTTTCGGCCTCAGCGCCGCTGAGCCCCTCCGGGACGGCCTCGACCTCTATCGAACGACCCGCCCCCACCCTTTCGCTGCCAAACCCCGGACCGACCCCGACGCTCGCCAGAGAGCGGCCTGCGGAAAAATCTGGCGCCGGCTGGCTGATCCTCGGGCTTGGTGTAGGCGGCCTGGGGGTCGTGGGGGCGGGCCTCGCTTTGGCCCTCGGGGCCGCTGCCTGGCTCGGTCAGCCCGATGCCGCCGTTCCGGTGGTGGCAGCGCCCGAGCCCGCGGTAGCCAACCCGGTCGCGGTCGCGGCGCCATCGCCCCCCGCCGCCCGTCCGCTCGCGGCGCCGACTGAGACTGCAAACCCGGCCGCCCCGGTCGCCGCACCCGTCGCCGCTACCCTGGCACCACCCCCGGAGATCCCACCCACAACCACCGTAGTTCCCGCCCCTGTCGCCGCCGCGCCCCCACCCGTCGAAGCACCCACCCCGGTGGCGCTGGCGCCACCCACCCCTGCGACCCTTGAGCCAACGGCCACCCCCGACGCCGCCTCGGGCTTCGGCACGGTCACCTTCACGGGCAACAAGGTGACCGCCGTCTACTTGTTCGCGGGCGCCAAGCGAATCCCGGCGGGGCGCGTCCCCATCGGCACCTACACCATCGAAGCGAGCTTTGATGGCAAGACCCCTGTGGCCGCTGGCACCCTGCGTGTCGTGGCCGGGCAGACCATCAACTTGCAATGCAACATCATGTTTGAGAAGTGTACCGTCAAATAATTATCACCGGAGTGTTCCTCATGTCTCTGTTCTCTGCTCGTTCTGCGTTTTGCCTGCTCGCCCTCACCCTCCCGCTGGCCGCGACGGCCGCACCCAAGCTTGAGTGGACGGTGGTGGTCCCGCCCGCCCACATTCTGGAGGGCGTCAAGTCCGTGGGGATGGGCGAGTTCTCCGGCACGCAGGCAGACAAGCTCCGCGACTACATGCAGGCGGCCATCGTCGGGCGCACGAGCGCTTCCCTCGCCGGGCTCACGACCAACGTTTTCAAGGTTTCCAGCTCTGACACGGACGCCACGCTGAACGCCACTGTCTCCGTGCCGGATCCGGTGGTGACGGACTACGCCGAGCAGGAGAGCCGCTTCAAGGACGGCAACACGTACAAGGTGACGGTGTACTGCAAGAAGCGCGAGGTCACCGTGAACGTGCGCGCGGGCGTCACGGCGAAGGATGGGACCCTGCTCACCCAGATGGAGGTGGGCCGCACGTCGGTGACGCGGATGTGCAAGGACAGCCCGGAGCTGCTTCGTCACGCCGTAGACACGGGGGAGTTCACCTCCATCAGCAACGCGGTCGAGGAGATCCTCCGTACCGCCGCACCGGGCCTCATCAACGGAATCATGCCCTACGTCACGGGAACCTCAGGGGAGCTGCTCGTCGAAAAGGCGGTGAAGGACGGCAACAAGGAGGCTCGTGACGGCCAGATTCAGACGGCAGTGAACACCTGGCTCGCCGTGATCAACGTGGATCCCTACAACGCCTCCGCGCACTACAACATTGGGCTGGCGTACGAGACACAGGACGATCTCACCAACGCAAAGGCCTGGTACAACAAGGCCGGTGCGCTCCTGGCGAAGGACGAGATCACCCAGTCCCTGACCCGCGCCAGCACGCGTGAAACACAAGTCGCCGTGCTGGTGCAGAAATACCAGATGGTCCACACGCCGGGGATGCTGACCGCGGATGCCGGCGCGACCCCAGCGGTGGCTGCCCAAAAGGTGACCGTCAACGGCGGCAAGAACGCGCGCGTGCCGCTGCGCGCCGAGGCGAGCGAGGGATCTGCCGCGGTCGTGCAGCTCCCGGGAGGCATGATGCTCACCGTGGTCGAGGTGTCGGGCGACTACGTCAAGGTCTCGACCGTGGATGGGAAGGAGGGCTTCCTGCTGACCAAAGAGGTGGATGGACTGAAGTAGACTGCGTGGGGGGGGGCGTGAACCGTCCCCCCCCTGTTGTGGTAGCATTCCCTGGAGGTTCCTGGCATGTTTCTACTCTTGACGACGCTCGCGGCCGCGATGGACATCGACATCGCGCTCGGTCCGCGGCTCACGCAGAACGAATTCTACAACGGCGATGTCGGACCCCAGCTGTCCGGACGCTTCCTGTTCACCGGGAACATCGGGATTCAGGCGGGCGTGTTTGTCAGCCTCGCGCCGGACTCGCCATCCAACCTGACAAACACGCTGGTCGGGATCGCCTATGAGGGAGACAATGAAACGAGCTTTCGGCAACCCGTGGATCGCGAGGCCGCGTCGGTCGAGGTCCTCGCGGTGTTGAGCCCGCTGAAGCGTCCGACCGATGAGGCGGTGACCGTGTGGGCGACAGGGCTCGTGGGGTTCTCGGGGCTGATGGTCTAAAAGTCGTACGCGTCGATCAGCGAAGCCTACGCGTCGGGCGTCGAAGGCGCGGAAGCCGCGGTGTTCGACGCGTCACCGAGCACGAGCCCAGCGGTCGCCGCGGTGGTCGGCGCGAGCTTCGAGCTCACGGCATTTCAGCACTTCGGCTTTCGCCTGATGGGCCTTGGGCGCTGGTACATCGCCCAGGAGCCGAACTATGGCAACCTCGACGCCAACGGCCAGGAGCAAGCGCTCGGCATGACGCTCTACACAGCACCCGTCGTGCAGTTCGACGTGATGGTGCGCCTATGATCGTCCTCGTTCTGCTGGCCCACGCCCAGGCAGCCGATTTCTCGGAGATCCGATTTGGGCTCTCCAGCGGGCTTGAGACCGTCACCAACGATCCGTTCGTCATCCGGAATGGCGCGAGGCTTGGCTTCTCTGTGTCTCCGGCGCCCTGGGTCGAGGTCGGGTTGGCCGGGGTGTGGTTCCCGATCCTGGGCGCGTCGGGGAGCGCGGACGACCCGGACTGGACACCCCTCACGAAACAATTGCTCACGGAGAACTCAGTGAGCCCGGACATCTCGAAGCTTGCGTTCGAGATCCAGGGCGTCCTCCGAATCCGGGCGTTGAGCTACGACTACAGCGCGTGGACGCTCTCGATGGGCGCTTTCGCCGGCGCCGCGGTGGTCTCCACCCGAGACGACCCGTACGCGCTCCAGGTCGATGCCTCCGATCCCACCTTTGCAGCGACCGCCAATCAGTGGCACCCTGGCCCGGTCGGCGGGCTCTACTGGGATCTCGGGATTCGCTACGTCGCATTTCGCCTTCGCTTGGAGTGGGTGGGGTACACCGAGACGATCAACTCCACTACGCTGGAAATGAAGAACAACGCGCTGCTCGGTGGGGAGGTGTTCGTATGGTTTTGATCCTGCTACTCACAGCGCAGGCACAAGCCGAGACGCTCGTCCACGCCTCGGTCTCGACGGGGTGGCAGTGCCTGCCGGCGCTCCTCCCCGAGCTCTCCAACGCCTCCGGGTTCGCATACACCCGCTTTGAGGTCGGGGCTGGGCCGGAGATGGTGCAGATCTACGGCACCGCGCAGATGGCGTTGCACAACGGCTTGGACATCCAGTACTCCAACCAGTACTCGGACGGCCTCTCGCCTGTCGTCGGCGACACCCGGTTCACCAACGTAGGAGTCGGCGCCCGCTTGCCGATCCCGTTCGGCGTCTTTCGGCTCGTCCCGCACGTAGACATCGGTGGCGCCTTCGCGGACGCGCCCATGGACCAGGATTTTTACGCCTCCGACATCGAACCGCTGATCGCCGGGGGCAAGAACGTCGGCATCCACGGGGCCGGCATCTGGGCGCAGGTCGGCGCCGACGCCGGCTTCACCATCATCGAAGACGCGGTGGATGTCTTCATCGCTTCGGACGGCGGGTGGATGACCATCACCGCGGTCGGACCCGTCGCAGACGTGCGCGTAGGGCTCTCCGGCCGGTTTTGAAGCTTCTGGGCGGCTCGCTCCCCCAGGTCCCCAGGTCCACCCCGGGCCGTGGAACGCCGCTGCACATCCAGCGCGATCCCCCGCCCCCGTGTTACCGCCCGGCCCCTTCGGAGCTACGAGCATGGAAGCAGCAGAGTGGAACCAGCGCTACTCGGGTGGCAACACCCCCGGTTGGGATCTCGGGCGCCCCTCCCCCGTGATCTTGCGCCTCCTCCCGGTCGTCCATCACCCCCCGTCGCGCGTTCTCGTCCCCGGCTGCGGCCTTGGGCATGACGTCCGCGCGCTGGACAACCGCGGCTATCGGGTGACCGCGCTGGACATCGCCCCGCTCGCGGTGGAGCGCGCCCGGGCGTTGAACGGCGTCGAGGTCACGCTCGCGAATTTCCTCGACGCAGACTTCTCCCCTACCGGGCTCGGCACCTTCGACCTCCTCTGCGAGCACACGTGCTTCTGCGCCATCCTGCCGGCCGACCGGGACCGGTACGTGGAGGCCGCGGCGCGCGCGCTCCGCTCCGGCGGGAAGCTGTTCGGCGCGTTCCTGGACTTTGACAACGCCGTGCTCAAGCGCCCGGGCCCCCCGTACGGCACCAGCGCGTCCGAGCTACTGCACAGGTTCCACCCCCACTTTGAGGTGGAGCGCCTGGAGCCTTCCGCCTTCACGTTCCCGGCTTCGGGCGGGAAGGCGAACGGAGGCGAGGACTTTCCGCAGCTGGAAGCGGTGTTGGTTCGGCGCTAACCCCTACCCCCGCCCCATCAACGTCCCCCAAAGCTCTCGAAACGCCGTCGCATCCACACCGGCAGGGGCATCGGGCAACTTCGCGACGCGACCCGATCTTCCCGCCCCGATGGCCCGGGCCGGGTGTAGTCCGGACACGCTGACCCCCGGGTCCTCCGCCTGGGCCAGGGAGTCCGTCCGGAGCCAGGCACAAACCTCTCCGGAGGCGCAGTCGAACGCCACCGTCGCGCCGTGGCGCGTCCAAAGCGGCCCTGCAGGCCCCGCGCGCACCGGATCCCGCTCGCGCCAGGCGATCTTGAGCAGCACCTCGTCTCGAACCGGGCGCTCGGTCGGACGAATCAGCACTTTCTGCACGCGCACACGCGGCAGCACATCGAAGGGCACGCCCGGCGGGATTCCAAGCACCGCACGGTGGGCCTCGACAAGCCGCATGGCGTGCCAGGTGGAGGCCATGATCGCGTCCAGGCGAACGACACCGACTGCGGCGCGCACAAGCTGGAAGGGGGTGTCCAGATCGGCAGCGGTGGCGCCGACCCCACGCTCAAGCAGCCGCACCACGAGCAGATCGCGAACGTGGGTGGTGTCCTCGGGGTGAGCGGCGCGATCACAGGCCAGGACGGCGCGGGCGAGATCGAGGAACCCGACATCTGCGGGGGGCAGGTAGTCGAGCCCGCGAAAGAGCAGGCGCTTCACCAAGCCGACGGCAAAGCGCAGGGCGGCGTGCTGTGCCGGGAGGCCTGAGCGCCCCGGCGCGCCGTCAAAGTGCAGGGTGTGCGCCTGGGAGTTGGCACGGGCTGGGGGCCGGAGCAGGCGCGCGTCGTAGGCGTCCATGAGCAGGGCGTAGAAAGCGCGGGAGAGGACCACAGAGACGTCGTGCGGCTCCGAAGCGCGCCCGCCCGGGCCGAAGGCGGACAGCGCCAGCGGCTTGCCCGGGTCTTCGTCCACGAGCGTGCGCAGGCCGTTCTTCTCGCCCAGCCCACGCCCAAACTCTGCGGCGAGTGAGCTGAACAGGCCTGTGGCGGCGAGGTTTCCAGCGGTCAACACCAGCGCCCGGGAGGCCAGCGATCGCGAGAAGGTCGCGGCGAACAACGCGGTGAGATCGGCGATCGACTCGTGGATCGCCACCGCCTGAACCGTGGCCGATGCGTAGAGCCAAGGGGCGATCCCGTCGAGGACGGCGTGGGCGGTCTCATGCGCAACGATGTCGTGCGAGGCAGCCGCGTCGATGCGCTTGCCGGACTGTCCGCCTTGAAAGTAGTAGAACTGCAACGAGCAGGACGAGCGGTCGTAGAAGGCGTTGGGCTCCTCCCCCGCCTCTGGCACCACCAGGAGCTGAGGATGCCCAAAGGCCCAGGGGATCACGCGACCGAGGCAATCCGGGCTCTCGAAGAGCGCGAGCGTCTCCAGGACGATCGCGAACACGCTCCAGCGGATGATCGCCGGCTCGCGGTAGGGCTCGGCGGTCTGGGGCAACAGCTCGGCGTCGGAGCTGGGGCGCGGCACCGCGGGAGCCAAGGAACCATCCGCGCGCACGTCCACCACGGCCACGCGGTCAGAGACGGGCCCGTCCAAGAGGCTCTCCACGCGAACCCGGCGTACCTCGTACGGGGCCCAACGACCCTCTGGGTCCGTCTCGCCCTCCACCTCCCGGTCCTTCAACAATACGGGGATCCGCAGCTCACGCATGCCCTCGGCCCTAACGCTCGCATCGTAGGGCCGCGGGCAATAGGATGGCCGCCATGTCCGAGAATACGAGCTGGATCACCGAGATGGCGCCGATGACGGTGTCCGTGATGCCGCCCAACTCGCGGTTTTCGCCGGCGGCCCGTGCCGCAGCCGCCGCGGCCGGCGTGGGCTTTGTGCCGTTCTCAGCAGCCCCAGCCCCCGGAATCGTCGCCCGGCTCCTGGTGCTGGAGGTGCCCGCGGGCAAAGCCCCGCCCGCGCGATCCGGTGGGCTGGTGATCGCCATCACCGAGCGCACGGATCTCGACTGCTACGAGTCGATCCGACCCGATCTGGTCCCGACGCAGCTCGCCCGCGCGATTCGTGCGCTCGTCCGCGAGGAGAACCTCAAGTTCCGGGTGAACGCCGAACGCGAGACCATCCAGGTGTTGAACGAGATCGGCTACGCGCTCTCGGCGTCTACAGACCGCGCCGCGCTGCTGGAGACCGTGCTCACCCACACCCGGCGGGCGGTTCGGGCGGACAGCGGCACGATCTACCTGGCGGATGGGGACACCTTGCGGTTCGCCGCCCATCAGTCGGACACCCCCCAGGGCTCAGGGGTGCGCCGGGGCGATCTCCGGATCTCCGCGCAGGGGTTCGTCTCGGGCGCGGCTGCGAACAAAGAGGTGCGGAACATCCGCGATGCGCTCGCCGCCGAGAAGCTCGCTTCTTCCGGTGCGCCTCCGGTGCGCCCGCCGTGGGCCCCCGACGAGGGCCTCGACGGGATGCCCGACTACAAGGTCTGCTCCGCCATCGCTGTGCCGCTGCTCGACCGGGAGAACCAGCTCCTGGGCGTGCTCGCGCTCTACAACCACAAGTCGCAGCCAGACGTACCGCTGTCGAGCTGGACGGAGGTCACGCCGTTCGCCAAGCGGCACAGCGACCTCTTGCGGTCGATCGCCTCGCAAGTCACCGTCGCCCTGGAGAATTACCGACTCTACGCGGACATTCGTACGCTGTTCGACGGGTTCGTGAAGGCCTCCGTCTCCGCGATTGAGGCGCGGGATCCGAGCACGGGCGGCCACTCTCAACGCGTCGCAGAGCTCACGACCTTGCTGGCCAAAGAGGTCGCACGGTCATCGCTCCCCGCGTTCGAAGGCATCCAGTTCAGCGCGCAGGAGCTCACCGAGCTGCACTACGCCTCGCTCCTGCATGACTTCGGCAAGGTCGGCGTGCGCGAACGGGTGCTGTTGAAGGCCGAGAAGCTGCACCCCGACGAGCTGGAGGCCATCGAGACCCGGTTTCGCGTGGCGGCGCTGGAGGTCACGCTGCTCTCCCTGCGCGAGAACCTCCACGGCGCGCTGCTCAAGGTGAAGTTGCTGCGCTTGGAGGATGATCTTCTCCTGGTCCGGAAGATGAACGCCGCCGGCCGGGCCTCGGAGCGGGACCAGGCCACGCTGGCGGAGGTCGCCGCCCGTTGGCATGTGCAGGGGTGGGGTGCCCGTGGCGAATCGCCCGTGGTGGGGCCCGCGTCGATCCGCAGGTTGAGCATCCAGTCGGGCACCCTCGACCCCGACGAGCGCCGCGAGATCGAGAGCCATGTGGAGCACACCTACCGGTTCCTGAAGATCATCCCGTGGACACGGGACCTTCGCAACGTGCCGGAGATCGCGCGCAGCCACCACGAGAAGCTCGACGGCACGGGCTATCCCAGGGGGATCCCGGGGGCGGAGATCGTGTACGGCGCCAAGCTGATGGCGATCACCGACATCTGGGACGCGCTCACGGCGAAAGACCGACCCTACAAGACGGCGATGTCCGTCGATCGCGCGCTCGGCGTGCTCCGCGCGGAGGCCGACGCGGGAAAGATCCTGGGGGATGCCGTGGAGCTGTTCGCGACTGAGCGGGTGTGGGAAAAGACGGGAGGGTAGGGCCCACGAAGCGTGCTAAACTCCGGCGCGAACCCCTTCCCCCGGTGCCCCTCATGCTCCTGCTCCTCCTCACCCTCGCCTGCGTGAACAAGAACGCGATCGACTCCGTGGACACGGGGGACACCCAAGGCGACACGGAGACCGACACCGACACCGACACCGACACCGATACGGACACCGACACCGATTCGGACACCGATACCGATACCGATACCGATACCGATACCGATACGGATACCGATACGGATACCGACACCGACACCGACACCGATTCGGACACCGACTCGGATAGCGACTCCGACTCGGATAGCGACTCCGACTCGGATAGCGACTCCGACTCGGATAGCGACTCCGACTCGGATAGCGACTCCGACACCGACACCGACACCGACACGGAGATCGCGGTCTGCGGCGACGGGACGATCCAGACCGGCGAGGACTGCGACGACGGGAACGAGGTCTCGGGCGACGGCTGCGACGAGTACTGCCAGACTGAGATCTTCTCCGAGACCTGCGGAGATGGGGTCATCGACTCCGGCGAGGATTGCGACGATGGGAACACCGACGGCGGGGATGGCTGCTCCCCCGACTGTCACGAAGAGGTGATCCCCGACGACACCGCCGATACGGACACGGGCGTCGACACGGACATCGACTCCGGGGGCACCGCCTCCGAGTGCGGCAACAGTGTTGTCGAGACGGGCGAGGAGTGCGACGACGGGAACGAGACCGCCGGCGATGGTTGCGATCCGTACTGCCGGTCAGAGGACTTCTCGGAGACGTGCGGGGACGGCGTGATCGACTCCGGCGAGGACTGCGACGACGGCAACGTGGACGGCGGGGACGGCTGCTCGCCCGACTGCCACGAGGAGGTCATCCCGGACACCGGCGGGGACACCGCGACGGACACCGACATCGACACGGACATCGACACGGACCTCGACACGGACATCCCCGAGTGTGGCAACAGCACGGTGGAGACCGGGGAGGAGTGCGATGACGGGAACACCACCGCCGGGGACGGCTGCGACGACTACTGCCAGGACGAGTCCACCTCGACGACCTGCGGCGACGGCGTGGAAGACTCCGGAGAGGACTGCGACGACGGGAACGTCGACGGCGGCGACGGCTGCTCGCCGGACTGTCACGAAGAGGTGATCCCCGACACGGGCGGGGACACCGCGACGGACACGGACGTGGACACGGACGTGGACACCGACATCGACACCGACATCCCGGAGTGTGGCAACAGCACGGTCGAGGCGGGCGAGGAGTGCGATGACGGCAACACCACGGCCGGCGATGGCTGCGACGATTACTGCCAGGACGAGCCCAGCTCCGCGACCCGCGGCGACGGCGCGGAAGACTCCGGCG
>CANKNP010000051.1 GCA_947483545.1 Deltaproteobacteria bacterium
CCCCCACCTTGTGGGGGGCCACCCCAGCCGCCACCGCCACCGCCGCCCCCTGGGCCGCGATCATTGCCGCCTTGCGGGGGACCACCCCAGCCGCCGCCGCCACCACCGGCGCCGCCCTGGGGTGGACCACCCCAGCCACCGCCGCCGCCACCTGGAGCACCCTCAGGCCGAGGGCCCCGATAGAACGGCGCCGGGGCACCCGGATCTCGAGGACGCCTGGGCGGGCCGCCGGGGCCACCCCCGCCTTCTCGCGGCCGAGCGATGTTCACTTTGAGCGGCCGACCCTCCATCATGAAGCCATCCAGCGCCTGCACGGACGCTTCAGCCTGGGCCTCATCCGCCAGCTCGACAAACCCAAAGCCGCGCGGCCGACCTGTTTCACGATCGGTGATGAGGTTGACAGAGAGGACTTCGCGGCCCCCTTGAGAGAAGACAGACCGGACGTCGTCTTCGGTGATTCGGTAGGGGAGATTTCCCACGTATACGTTACGAGACATTCGACCTGTGACTATCGGTGGACGGTGAAGTTCGCGAGCGAACCGGAGAGCACGGCCCGGATGGCGCGTGCTGGGGAAAGCATATCAGAGAACCGGGCAGCGGAGCGCTACCACTGAAAGAAGCCTTCGGCAGCCCACTGGCTC
The DNA here is from genome assembly GCA_947483545.1 of Deltaproteobacteria bacterium. The sequence goes on from CANKNP010000051.1 coordinate 642, forward strand.
CGCACCAGGACCCAGGACTCCTCCTGGACGTCCCGCGTGGCGCCGAACGCGACGGCTTTGCCAGAGATGCGCAGCCCGACGCGCTTGAAGCGGACAAGCGCATCGCCCCCCGCCATACCGGCAGCGCAGGGCGCGACGATGTAGTTGCTGTTCTGGAAGCCATCCCGCGTGGGATCGGTGTTCGCGACCCAGATCGCACCGCCTCCCGCGCGCAAGAACACGTCAAAAGCCCAGTTGCGCGGTTGCCCGTGGGGGATGCGAAGTCCCGGCATGACGTACAGGCCGTGACGAAGCTCGTAGTACGCCGGATAATCCGAGAGCAGCGCCACGTCGGGGGCGATGCGCAACGGAGAGAGGAACGCGCCGACGTCCATGGAGATGACGCGGGTGAGCCGAGAGTCAAACCCGGCGCTGAGGCCGAACGGCGACGGCGAATCCACGAAGCTGACCCCGACGTGCAGGCGGTTCTGCGGCTCGAGCATCGAGGACGCCTGCGCTGGGCTCACCGCGAGGAGCGACAACAGTGCGAGCGAGATCAATCCGACTCCAGGGCGTTGGGGCACTATAGCAGCATGCCCACGGTGTCCAGGGAGCCAGTTTTGAAGGCGCCACGCGCGGCGGGAGAATCGGCGACGCGTTTAGCCCACAAGCCATCGGTGCAACCCCAAGAGCCCCTCCAGATCGTGGACCTCCTGAGCCTGGCGATCCACTTCGACCAGCGGCACACCGCCAGCTTCGGCGACAAGCCGGCGGACCCACTGGGTCTCGAGCCCCGCCAGATCGCGAAGTCGGCGATGCGCGGCTCCGAGTCGGGCGAGCAGCTGCGGCGCGACAAGCGGGTCCAGCTCCCGCGCTCGCCGGCCAAGGAGCGCGTCCACATCTGGACTGATCAGCTTCGCCCGGTGGAGTTGGTTGACGACCACGGCTCCGACCCGCAGCTTACGGGTTCGCAGCTCATGCAGGAAAAAGGTCGCGACGTCTACGGAGGGCTCGTTCGGAGCGCTCACCACGACAAATGTCGTGCGGGCATCCCCGAAGATGCGGCTGACCGCCTCATGGCGCTCGCGCATGCCGTCGTAGAGGTCCCGAAAGAGCGTGAAGAACAGGGAGAGCTCGCTCAAGAACTCCCGTCCGAAGATGTGCCCGAGGAGCCGGTAGACCACCGCAGACGTGCCGAGCATCAGCCTTTTCCCGATGGCGCGCTCCTCCTCCGCGGGCGTGAGGAACCACTTCATGACCTGGCGGTCCAGGAACCGGGACAGCCGGCCGGGTGCCTCCAGGAAGTCCAGGGCATTCTTCACGGGCGGCGTGTCGAGCACGATGAGGTCGTAGCGGCCGGAGCCGTAGACATCGTAGAGCCGCTCGGTCGCCATGTACTCCTGGCTCCCGGAGAAGCTCCCCGCGATGGAGCGGTAGATCCGGTTCTGGAAGATCGCGTCGCGGGTCGCTGTGTCCTTCGAGACCTTCGCGATCACGTCATCGAGCGTACTCTTTGGGTCGAGCATCATCGCCCACAGCTCTCCACCTGCGGGCGCCCGCGATCCGAGCAGAGCCTCCAGCGGGATGCGCACCTCGGTGTTCCCGATTTCAGAGAGCCCGAGCGCGTTCGCCAGTCTGCGGGCGGGATCGATGGTCAGGACCAGGACGCGCCGCCCGGACAACGCCGCCCACAAGGCCAGCGACGCCGCCGTCGTCGTCTTGCCAACCCCACCGGAGCCGACGCAGACAATCAGCCGCTGGGTGCGTGCGAGCTCGGCGACGGCAGATGGGCTCACCCGCCCACCAAGTCAACCCGGACCTTGCTCTGCCGGGCGAGCGCCGCGGTGAGCTGCGTCACGACCTTGGCAGCCCCTTCGCCCCGGGCCAGCACCGGGAGAACGACGACCGGCCCGACCTCCCGAAGGCGGAGCAGCGCCTCCGTCGTCGCGAGCTCAAGCCGCTCCTCCCATAGGCCCGCCTCGACCAGCTCTGCCGCGTCTACGCCCACATCTCCCTGCTCGCCGAGCGCGTGAAGCAGCCCGCGCTCGGCCACCGAGAAGCTCGCCGGCGTTGCGCGGTTGAGCAGGATCAGCGGTTGGGCCAGCGCGGGGATCTCCGCCCGGATGCGCTCGCGGGTCTCCACGGTCTCGTTCACGACCATCTCCTCAGGCAAGCCGACCAGCACCAGGTTCGTGTCCGGCCTCGCCAGAAGGGCGTCGATCTCCTCGGCGCAGCGCCGGATGGGTCCGGCGTCGAACAGGCGACGGGAAGTTCCGACCACCGAGAGCATGCCCGCGGCGTTCCCTGACGCGGGCATGTCCACCACGACCAGATCGTAGGACTCAGCGAGCCGGACCACCCGGTGCAGCAACATCAGGTCCCGCGCGCCCGGCGTGGCCTCCAAAAAGATGCTGATCATGCGATTTTTCATGATCATGCGGACGATCCGGCCGGCCCCGACCAGATCCGCGAGCCAGTCGTCGAGCGCAGGCATCCACTCGACGTTGCAGATGGAGAGCTTGGGGCCGACCTCGACGGGCTGGTACGCCGGGATGCGTTGAAAAATCGCCGTCAGGGAAGGCCGCTGGCTGTCCAGCTCGCACAACACGGTTCGGCGGCCCTGGGAGGCCGCGAGCTTGGCCACCGCGGCGGCGAGCGTGGTTTTGCCGGTGCCGCCCTTTCCCGTCAGGAAGAGCACCCGCGAACGAAAGAGCACGCTGGAATCGGCGACGCCGATCCCGGCGCCCTCCTTCGAATCGCGCTCAGCCGCTCCCATCAACTACCAGCGCACCAGCGAAGCGCCCCAGGTCAAGCCCGCGCCGAAGCCTGCGAGCAGCACCAATTGGCCCTTCTTGACGCGGCCATCCTGCACCGCCTCATGCAGCGCGATGGGAATGCTCGCCGCCGTCGTATTGCCATACTTCTGGATGTTGTTGACCACCTTCTCGGCGGGGAAGCCGAGCTGTCGGGCGACCATCTCGTTGATGCGCAGGTTCGCCTGGTGCGGCACGAGCACGTCCACATCCGAGAGCGTGTACCCGTTTCGCTTCAAGATGCTGTGGATCACCTCCGGGAGCCGCTCGACTGCGTGCTTGAACACGCTCCGACCGTCCATCTTCGGCCAATGGCGGCCCTGCTCCATCATCTCGACCGTCAGGCGCGGGTTGAGCCGGCTCGCGGGGCACTCGACCATCAGGATCTCGGCGAAGCGGCCGTCCGCATGCAGCTCCGTGTCCAGCACGCGCGACTCGCCCTCGGTCGGACCGATCACCGCAGCACCTGCCCCATCCCCGAACAGCACCGCGACGTCCCGGCCCCGGGTCGTGATGTCGAGCCCGGTGGAGTGAACCTCGCTGCCGACGAGCAAAACCCGCTTTGCAAGCCCGGAGCGGAGGTAGGCGTCCGCGGTCTTGAGCCCGTAGAGGAACCCGGTACACTGGTTGCGGATGTCCATCGCTGCGACACCCGGGATGCCCAGCCTCGCCTGGAGAAGGCAGGCGCTCCCTGGAAAGTTCAGATCCGGCGACAGGGTGGCGAACAAGATCAGGTCGATGTCGGCGGGCGTGAGTTCAGCCTCGGCGAGGGCGTCGCGGCAGGCGTGCTCGGCAAGCTCGCTCGCGCCAACATCCCCTTCGATCCAATGCCGTTCCTTGATGCCCGTGCGCTGCGTGATCCACTCGTCGGTGGTCTCCATGAGCACGGACAGCTCGGCGTTGGTGACGATGCGCGGCGGGACGAAGTGTCCCATGCCTAGGATGGTGCTGCCGGTCATGGATGCTCTCCGAGGATCGGGTTCAGATGTCGAGGTTTCGCACGTTGAGGGCCTCGTGCTCGATGAACGCGCGGCGCGGCTCGACCTCATCCCCCATGAGCTTCGAGAACCAGCTGTCCGCCTGTTCGGCGTCATCCACGTGGACCTGGAGCAGGGTCCGATTCTTGGGATCGAGGGTCGTGTCCCAGAGCTGCTCGGCGTTCATCTCGCCAAGGCCCTTGTAACGTTGGAGCTCCCACCCCTTCTCCGCAGCCGCGAGGATGTCCGCGCGAAGCTCGCGCCAGGTCTGCCGCGAGGTACCGTCCTCGACCCGCGCGGGCAACGGCAGCGTCGCGTTCAAGGCCACACGGGCGTCGAGCAGCACATGCAGCTCTGCCAGATCGGAGGCCCCGAGCCGCGTCGTCTTTTCCAAGCTGTCGGCCAGGGTCTTGGCTTCGATGCCCCGTCCATCGTCTGCGACCTCGACCGCGAGCACGTCCAGCTCGGGCACGGCGACCCGCAAACGCCCCCGGAGGTTCACCGCGCGTGCGGCCCAGCCCTCCCGCCCGGTGCCGTCTTCATCTGGCGAAGTCGGGCCCTGGGCCAGGAACGCATCAAGCACGTCCGGGTGGTACTTCCGGGAGAGGCGCTGAAGGCGGGAGACGTAGGAGCCGAGCGCCGCCATGAACTCCTCGACCTCCTTGCCGGTCAACACCTTGGTCGGGTCGGCCTCCGGCGGGCCAGCGAGCAGACGGAGGCTGTTGGCCGCCCGCGTAAGGAAGAAGTTCTCCTTCACGCTGTCGTCCTTGAGGTAGACCTCGGTCTTGCCCTTGCGCGCCTTGTAGAGCGGCGGCTGGGCGATGTAGACGAACCCAGCTCGCACCAGGTCTTTCATCTGGCGCCAGAAGAAGGTGAGGAGCAAGGTCCGGATGTGGGAGCCGTCCACATCGGCGTCGGTCATGATGATGACGCGGTGGTAGCGCAGCTTCGACATATCGAAGTCTTCGCCGAGCCCCGAGCCCAGCGCCTGGGTCAGGATGTTGATCTGCTCGCTCTTGAGCATCTGCTCGAACGCAGCCTTTTCGACGTTGAGGATCTTCCCCCGCAGCGGCAAGATCGCCTGGAACGCCCGGTCTCGGCCTTGCTTGGCTGAGCCGCCGGCCGAGTCCCCCTCGACGATGTAGATCTCGCACTTCTTAGGATCGCGCTCCTGGCAATCCGCCAGCTTGCCCGGAAGCCCACCGCCATCCATCACGGTCTTGCGGCGGGCCATGTCGCGGGCCTTTCGCGCCGCTTCCCGGGCGTTGGCCGACTGGATCGAGCGATTCACGATGGTCTTGGCGATCACCGGGTGCTCTTCGAACCAGGCCGCGAGACGCTCGTTGACCAGCGCCTCGGTAAAGCTCTTCGCCTCGGCGTTGTTCAGCTTGCCCTTGGTCTGGCCCTCAAACTGCGGCTCGGCGATCTTGACCGCCAGAACGCAGGTAAAGCCCTCGCGGATGTCATCGCCGCTCACGGCTTCGATCTTCGCGCTCTTGAACAGCCCGTGCGAGGTCCCATAGGCGTTCACCGTGCGGGTGAGCGCGCCGCGAAGGCCGGTCACGTGCGTGCCGCCATCCGCGGTCTTGATGTTGTTGACGAAGCTGGTCAGCGTCTCGTTGTAGGACGTGTTCCACTGGAAAGCGAGCTCGACCTCGATGCCCTCTTTGGCGCCGTGCAACGTGATGGGGGGCTTGTGCACAGCCTCCCGGCCCTCATCCAGGTGGGCGACGTAGCTGACAAGGCCGCCTTCGTAGTGGAACGTGTGGGCCGCGCCATCGCGATGGTCGGTGAGTACGATGGTCAAACGGGGGTTCAGGAACGCGAGCTCCTGGACCCGGTTGCGGAGGACGTCGTGGAGGAACTCCCCGGCATCGGTGAAGATCGTGAGGTCCGGGAGGAACTGCACGCGGGTCCCACGCTTGGTGCTCGGCTCCTTCCGGGCGAGCGGGGCCGCAGGGACGCCCCGATGGTAGCGCTGCTGCCAATGGAAACCGTCCCGCCAGACGTCGAGCCAGAGCGTGTCCGACAGCGCGTTCACGCAGCTCACGCCGACCCCGTGAAGGCCACCAGAGACCTTGTAGCTGTCGCGGTCAAACTTGCCGCCGGCGTGCAGCACGGTCAGAACGACCTCCGCCGCAGACCGCCCCTCTTTGACATGCAGATCGACGGGGATCCCGCGCCCATCGTCCTCGACGGAGACCGAACCATCGGCGTGGATGTCGATCAGGATGTTGCGGCAATGACCCGCGAGCGACTCATCGACCGCGTTGTCCACGACCTCCCAGACAAGGTGGTGCATGCCGCGCGTGCCGGTGTCCCCGATGTACATCGACGGACGGACACGAACGGCTTCCAAGCCCTCAAGCACGGTGATGCTGGAAGCGCCATAGCTGCCGTCGGAGGGCGGTCTGGGGATGGAGGAAACCGGCGCTGTCCCCTCTGGGGCGAGGGTGAGGGGTTCGGTTTCAACGCTGGACATAGTCTAAAAACTCCGCTCGGACAGACCGGTTGCCGTAACCCGCCGACCCCGTTCTGTAAGCACCAGACGGCGTCAGACCAGCCGGCCGGCCTCAACGCGGACCACGCGAACGTCCGCCGCGGGCGGCACGACCCGGAGGTCCGTCGTGCTGACGAAGACCTGCGCGCCAAGCTCGTTCAGACGACGGACGAACGCAGCGGTGCGCCCGGCGTCCAGCTCACTGCCAAGGTCATCGACGAGGAAGATCGGGACCTCCCCTGCCTCGCCCGCAGCCAGGATCTCCGCCAGCTTCCAGGCAAGCACGACCGAGCGGGCCTGTCCGCCGGAAGCGCAGGTGCGGGCGGGCCGCCCCGCGACGTGAAAGACGAGGTCGTCCCGCTGACTTCCGCCCAGCACCCGCCGTCGCTCCCGCTCGACCGAGCGCTGCGCCGCCACCGCCAACCCGTACCGCCGGTGGAGCTCCGCGTCGTCGCCCTCGCCGAGCTGGGAGTGCAGGGTCACATCGGCCTCCTCGCCCCCGCCGATCTCCCGGTACATGCGCTGAAAGCCGGCGCGAATGCGCTCAGTCGTCGCTCGCCGCATCCGCGTGACCCGGACGGCCAGGGGCACAAGCTGAGCGTCCAGCACGTCGAGCTCAGCATCCGTCGCCCGACCGCTCCGGTACAAGGCCGCTTTCTGGTCCAGCACCCGGCGGTGATCTCGGGCAATCGACAAATACCCTGGGTCCAAGGTCAAAATCGTCCGATCGAGAAGCGCCCGCCTCGCGACGGGCTCCTCACGGACCACGGCGACGTCAGCAGGGGAAAACCAGCTCGCCCGCAACGAAGTCAGCCACGCCACCGCATCCAGGCTGCGCTCCTCTCGGACGAGCTTGCGGCCCCCGTCCCCCGTCGTGAAGCTGAACGAGCGGGTCTGCTCCTCGGACCGCACCACCGCTCGCAGATCGAGCCCAGCGCGGCTCCCGACCGGCACGGCCTCGGCCAGACGGGGCGTGCGAAAGCTGCGGAGGCTCCCAAGCACGCTGAGCGCCTCCAACGCGTTGCTTTTGCCCTGCCCATTCGTGCCGTGGAACACCACCATGGGCGCGTCCACGTCGATCACCTCGCTCGCGAGATTCCGAAAAGAGCGAGGTTGGAACCTTAGGACGCGCATCGCCGCAAGGGCACCTTCAGTCCAGCCGTACGGGCATGACCACCGAGAGCGCGTCCGGCGACGCGGGGTCGTGAACAAGGCAGGGCGAAAGCGTATCCCCGAGGTCCAGCACCACCAGGTTGCCGCTCAAAGACGCGATCACCTCCTGCAAGAACCGGGCGTTGAACCCCATGGTGATCGGCTCCCCTTGCAGGTCTACGCTCACCTCCTCCTTGGATTCGCCCGCATCGGTCTTGCGCGAGGTCATGGTCAGCAGGCCATCCGTGAAGGCGAACCGCACCGACCGGGTGCTGTCCAGCGCGAAAATCAGCACGCGCTTGAGCGCGTCGGAGAACTCCTCGCGGTTCAACACCGCTTTGCGCTTGAACGTGCTCGGGAGGACCTGCCGGTAGTCTGGAAAGTCCGCCTCAAGCAGGCGCATGTGAATCGTGCAGTCGCCGAGGCGGACGACCGCCGCACGCTCTCCGAACGCGATCTCGACGTCGGTCTTCACACCGTCCAAGAGCCGCCGCACCTCGGCGAGGCCCTTCCGGGGCACCAACGCCTTGCGAGCGATCGACAACTCCCCCGCGAACGGGGCCTGGCTCCACGAGAGTCGGTTGCCGTCGGTCGCGACCACACGGAGGCGCTGCCCACCATCCGCGCCGGCCACCTGCTCAAAGTGGGCGCCGTTGAGTCCGTACCGGTTGTCGTCGCCGGCGACGGAGAACACCGTCTGGTCAAGGATCCGCGCGAGGGCGTCCGGCGGGATCATCAATGAGCGGCTCTGGTCCAGCGGCGGGGTGACGGGAAAGTCGCCAGCGGGCTGACCGACCAGGCGAAAGTTGGACTTTCCAGCGGTCACTTCCAGCCGCTGTTGATCCCCGAGCACACAGGTGACCGTGTCGCCGCTCAAGGACTTCACGGTGTTCAAGAGGTAGCTGGCGTCCACCGCAATCGCGCCTGGAACGCGCACAGTTGCTGGAACGTGGCCGAACACGGTGAGCGCCTTGTCCGTGCCCGTGTACCGGAGCACCTGACCCTCGGCCTGCAACAGCACCGAGCTCAAGATCGAGCCCTGGCTCTTCCGGTCGACGAAGCCGGACACGCGGGTCAGCGCGTGGAGGAGGACGTCGCGGCTGATGAAGAAGTCCATCGGGAGGCTCCAGAGTAGAGAGATAGATAATTAGATAGATGTTGCTGATGCTGAGGGGGTGTCGAGAAGGGGACAACCCTGGAAGTTCAGGTATAAGGAATGCTATTTCGAGAAGCCGTTGGGGAGAACCGGGGCACGAAATCCGCAGAACGGGCGTCTTGTCCACATGGCCGCGCGGGGGTGGCGGGCGCCTATGGGTAACCGGCTGATCGGCCCACAAGTTGTCCCGGGGGTCCCCCCAAGCGCTCCCCAGCTTGTCCCCAGGGCGCCTTTGGTCACGCGACAGGCCCTTTGCAGAGCCGCTCAAGCTGCTCGATCTCGGCGCGGATGTTCGGATCGCGATCCGCGCTCTCCTCGACCCGATTGCAGGCGTACTGAACCGTCGAGTTGTCACGGCCGAAGGCGCGCCCGATCTCGGGGAAGGACAGGCCGGTGATCTTCCGGGTCAGGTACATCGCCATTTGTCGAGGCCAGGCGATGTTCGCCGGGCGGCGGTTGCCGAGGATGTCGCTCACGCGGATGTGGTAGTGGTCCGCCACCCGCGTGACGATCCGCTCGGGGGTGGGCGGGGGGGCTGCGGGCCGGATCACGTCCTGCATCCGCTGGTTGATGAATTCCTGGGTGATTGGCGTCCGATAAAATGCGTGCAACGCGGAGAGTCGCTTCAGGACGCCCTCCAGCTCTCGCACGTTGGACCGGACCCGCTCGGCGATGGTGTACTGCACGTCGCTTGGGATCACAAGGCGCATCGCCTCGGCCTTCTTCGCGAGGATCGCCATCATCGTCTCGACGTCCGGCGGCTGCACGTCGGCCAGCAACCCCTGCTCAAAGCGGGTGCGCAGGCGGGGTGCGAGCTTGCCCAGGTTTCGAGGGGGCTCATCGGCGGTGATCACCACCTGCTTGCCGTTCCCCTTCATGGCCTCGAAGATGTGAAAGAGCTCCTCCTCCGTGCGTTCGCGCCCTTGCACGAACTGGATGTCGTCCAGGATGAGCACATCCACGTCCGTTCGGAACCTCTCCTTGAACTCGAGCGTGGCTTTGTTCTGGATCGCCCGGACCATTTGCTCGAAGAACTGCTGCCCGGTGTAGTAGCAGACGTTCAGGTGCGGGTGTGCCTGCTCGACCCGGTTCCCGATGGCGTGAGAGAGGTGGGTTTTTCCAAGGCCGGTACATCCGTAGACGAAGAGCGGGTTGTAGACGACCCCGGGGGTCTCGGAGACGGCGATGGCCGCGGCGTGGGCGAACTCATTGCAGCGGCCCACCACGAAGTTCTCGAAGATCATCGACCGATCGACGGTGGGGATCGGGCGTCGCGCCACGCTCGGAGATGCGCTCGCCGTGCGGGGCGAGCCTTCGCCGAGGAACTCCACGGTCACGGTGCGCCCGAACACCTCGCTGCATGCACCGACGATCTCGGCGTGCAGGTTCTCGCTGATCCAGTCATGGTGCCATCGGGAGCTGGTGCGGAACACCACGTGGCGGGCGTTCTGGAGGTCCGGAAACACGGCCTCGGCCACGAGGCCCGGGCGCACCCACGCCTCCATCTCCCCATCGCCGATCTTGGCTTCGAGGGTGGTGCAGAAGCGGGTCCAGAAGGCATTCATGCGATGACATCCACGGGGGCCCGATGAAGGCTCCGCGCGACACGCTGGTCGTCGTCGCGGGAGTGGGTTCAGGGGGCGGCTGTTCCGTCGAAACGTGTACCCGAAGGCGAGCAGTTGCTCAAGGGCGACCCAGGACGCAACTAGCAGCCACGCCGATGGCCAGATTTCGAATTGCGCCGCTATCCTATGGACAAGCAGACAATCTTCGAGCGTCCGTCACTTGCGTCTCGGGACCTGCTGCAATAGGCGGCGCCGCCTTTTTGGCCCCTCGTCGCGTCGCTCTCAAGCTGTGCACGTGACCCGGTGGTCCAGGTCTCGTCGGTCCCTGTTCAGGTCGGAGTTCTCCATGTCCAAGCGCACGTTTCAGCCCCACAACATCCGTCGTAAGCGCACCCACGGGTTTCGGGAACGCATGTCCACCACGCCCGGCCGCGCCGTGCTGGCCCGTCGTCGCGCGAAGGGCCGCAAGCGCCTCGTCGTCGTCGTCGCCGACAAGCGCTCCTGAACCGCTGACGCGTGCAGCCGGCCACGGCACGCTTGCGGCGGTCCGCCGACTTCACGCGGGTGCAGTCGGAGGGTCGGCGTTTGCGTGGGACGTATTTGCAGCTGGTCGTGGCTCCGGGCGGGGCGACGACCGCCCGCTGCGGCTTTGCCGTCAGCAAGAAGGTGGGCAACGCCGTGGTGCGCAACCGCGTCAAGCGTTGGCTGCGCGAGGCTCGACGCGCCCATTCGTCGGTGTTGGGCTCGCGTGTCGTGGACCTGGTGCTGATCGCGCGACCAGGGGCGGGGGACGCTGGACTTCTGTGCCTCAGCGCGGATGTCGCGGCGCTCTTCGCGAAGGTCACCTGATGTCGCGCGTGCTCCAGCGAGCGATCCTGTCGTTCATCCGTGTCTACCAGCGGGCGATCTCCTGGTGGATGCCTCCCGTGTGCCGTTTCTATCCTTCGTGTAGCAAGTACACCGCCGAGGCCGTCAGCATCTGGGGTCCCGGCCAAGGCCTCTGGATGGGCGCAAAGCGGCTGGCCCGGTGCCATCCTTTCCACCCCGGCGGGCTCGACCCGGTGCCACGGCCGGGGGAACCGTGAGCGAGGTCGTGAAGCCCAAGGATCGCAGCGAGCAGCGTACCCTGCTTGCGATAGCGCTTTGTATGGGTGTATTTTGGGTATGGAGCGCGTTTTTCGCCCCGCCCCCGCCCGAGCCAGAGGCGGGAACCGCAGCGGAGGTCGCGGCGCTCCCGGCGGTCGCTCAAATCACGCCCAGCGCGCCTGCGTCCTTCGACGCGCCGGTGGCGACCGGGGAGCCCTGCACCGACGCGCGCGAGACCCTCCAAACCTCCGCCTTCTCGGTCTCGGTGTCCGACTGCGGCAGCGTCCGCGCGATCGACCTCCCCGGCCTCCCCGCCCCGCTGACCGTGACACCCTGGTGGTCCTGGATCTACGCGAAGGGCTCCTCGCTGTTTGGGACGCCCGATCCGGGTCCTTGGGTGCCGTACCTGCGCACCGCAGACCATGAGGCGCTCCTGGGCCCCTCGGGCACGCTCCTGGCTGCGGGCCGTGGGGAAATCGGGCCTGCGCCTGCGACGAAGTCCACGGTCACCCGCACCGGCGAGAGCCTGACCTGGAGCCGGACCGAGGGCCCGCTCACGACCACGCAGACGCTCGCGCCGGGCCCGAGCCCCGACCTGCTGGACGTCACGGTCACCTGGTCGGGGGACCGGCCGCTCTCCGGGCCGTTCTGGGTCTCGGTGAGCGACACGCTGGCGCCGGCGGCTGGCATCTACGACATGAACCTGCGGCTCGAAGCGACGTCCGACGCCGCGTTGGACCCGCTCCTCAACCCAGAGGAGCTGCTCGCCCCGCGGACGCTGGAGGGCCCGGCCCAGTGGATTGGCATCGGGGATCGCTACTTTCTCGCGGCGCTTGTCGCGGCGCCGGACTCCCCGGGCACGATCCGCTACGCGCCGATCGGCGTCCCTTCGGAGAAGGCGAGCACCCACCCCGTGGGCGTCTACTATGTCGCGGACACCACGCAGATCGACGCCAACAAGCCCCTGGTTGCGCGCTTCCAGCTCTTCGTCGGTCCGAAGCAGTTTGAGCGGGTCACCGAGATCGGCGGTGGGCTCGAGCATGCGGTGGACCTCGGGTTCTTTGGGTTCTTCGCCCGCATCATCCTGTTTACGCTCGACATGTTCCGGGGGATCATCCCCAGCTGGGGCCTCTCGATCATCGCGCTCACGTTCCTGGTCCGTGCGTCGCTCTACCCGCTCGCCGCCAAGGCCTTCAAGAGCGGCAAGGCCATGCAGGCGATCCAGCCCAAGGTGAAGGAACTGCAGGCCTTGTACGCCGATGACAAGGAGAAGCAGTCCCAGGAGACGATGAAGCTCTTCAAGGAGCACGGCGTGAATCCGCTCGGCGGGTGTCTGCCGATGCTCGTGCAGATCCCCGTGTTCTTCGCCCTGATCGCTGGGCTCAACGCGAGCCCGGATCTGTATGGCGCGCCGTTTCTGTACCTGCAGGACCTCTCGATGCAGGACCCCTACGGGGTGCTCGCTGTCTTGATCATCGCGGGCATGTACATGCAGCAGCAGCTCATGCCGATGACGGGCATGGACCCCAACCAGGTCCAGATGCTGAAGTTCATGCCCATCATCTTCGGGGTGCTGATGTTCAGCAATCCCGCTGGCCTGTCGGTCTACTACGTCATCAACACGTTCCTCTCCATCTTGCAGCAGTGGTACAACACGCGCGACAACGTGGTCACCCCCTCCGGCCCCGCGCCGGACTCCAAGGTTGCACCGGCCTGAGAGCCGTGCTGCCGCATCCTCCTCATCCGTCCTGGAGCCGTCCCCATGAGCATCCCTGAGTCCCACATCGTCGCCGAAGGTCGCAGTCTGAAGGCCGCGGTCGAAGCCGCTGCCGCGCAGCTTGGCGTCCCTCCGAACCTGGTCCAGCACAAGCTGGACATGGCCCACTTTCGGTCGGCCGGGACCACCGGCGCCGAGACCGTCAAGATCTTCGCGTGGGCCAAAGACCCTGGAGACGTCGCGGCCTCGATGGATGCCGAGGCCTGGATGTCGGGGCTCCTCAAGAGCATGGGCCGCGAGGGCACCGTCCGGGCGGAGAAGCGTGAGGGGACTGTGCTCACCTACGTGGACGTGGGCGAGGCGGGTCGCCACCTGGTTGGCCGGGGCGGCAGCACGCTGCGCGCGGTCCAGTACCTGCTGGAGACCACCATCGGACCGAAGCACCCTGGCGTGGAGTTCCGGATCGATGTGGCGCGCCCGGAAGGCGACGCCCCGCGCGAGTTCTCGGACGGCCCGCGTCGGGACGATGGTCCCCGTCGGGACGATGGTCCCCGTCGGGATGGACCCCGCGATGACCGTGGTCCCCGTCGGGATGCTCCCCGGGACGACCGCGGCCCGCGCCGGGATGATCGGGGCCCGCGCCGGGACGACCGTGGCGGGCGTGGGGACCGCGCAGGGGGCGAGCAGCGCCTGAAGGAGCTCGCCGTCAAGCTCGCGAACATGGTGGCGGACACCGGAACGTCCGAGGTTATTCGCCGCGAGTTGAACAGCTACGAGCGCCGTCTCGTACACACCGAGGTCGCGACCATCGCCGGCGTGGCCTCCCGCTCGCTCGGCGAAGGGCCTGAGAAGCGCGTCGAGATCTACCGGGTAGAAGCGGCGCGGTCCGAGGATTGAAGATCGGGCGGCGACACCTGCTCGCCGCCGCCGCTGCGGTAGCGGGCGCCGGTGTCGTCGGGGTGGGCGGCACGCTTGTCGCCTGGTGGGATCAGCCTGCACGCGCGCCGCTCCTTCACCTCTCCTCAGCCGAGATCGCGCTCTTCGACGCCTTGGCAGACGCTATCTTCCCAGAGGGTGGCACCCCGCCGCTCTCCGGAGGCGACGCCAACCTCTCCCGCTACTTGGACGCTGTCCTCGCGGGGATGGCGCCGACCCAGCGAAGCTTGTTCCGCGTCGCGATGCACGGCCTCGACGCCCTCGCGCGGGTGCAGGCCGGCGGCTTCCTCGCCGAACTCCCATCGGAGGAGGTCGCGGCGGTCCTTCGCGGGTGGATGACCGCCGGGGATCCGAACCTTCGTGGGGTGGCCCAGTCGCTGCACATCTTCGTGTGTATGGCGTACCTCGCGCATCCGGAGGTTCAGGGGGTCATAGCTCCGCAGTTCAAGTGTGGGTTTGGGGGCCAGCGCGGGGGGTTCGGCTACCTATAGCGTCCACGATCCGGCGCGCCGGGACCAGCACCTCGGGGCCAAGCGCCGTTCGCTGCGGGTCTAGCCGCCCGAGACGAGGATCCTTCCTGGCTCTTCCGTACCGGCCCGCTCCGGGCCGTCGTTGGCCGTCGCGTACTCGCGGCGGCCAACGGTCCGAGATCGTCGCCGCCTGCACGCGGGGGGTAGGCGCCTTCGGGCGCCGGAGGGGGGCCGGCCAGCCGGCCCCCCTCAGAAAAGAGCCCGCCACTCCACCCCGACAAACCGCGTCTCACCGGGCTTGCCCTGCAGGAGGTTGAGCAGGCGCCGGGCGGGGGCATAGCGGGCGAAAAACGCCTCGATGTGCGCTTGTTCCCGCAGGTTGACCGGGCTGCCTGAGCAGATGAGCTTGGGGTCGTCGCACCCCGCGTCTGTAAAGCGCACGATCCCGCGCACCCGAACCAGGACCTCGGAGCCGAGCGCACGCGGGGGCCCGAGCACCAAGGCGTCCGCAGGATCCCCGTCGGTCGAGAGTTGGTCGCGCACGCAGCCGTAGTTGTACGGGCTCGGAAAGGGCGAGAGGTACTCGATCACGAGCCCCCCATCGCGCCATTCGCGCTTGAGGTAGCTGCCCTTCGGCACCTCGATGAACACGCGCACGGCCCGAAGCGACATCGCCGGCGCTTAGCCCGGTTGCGAATTCCCGGGGAACGGCATAGCGTCCAAGGGCGTGAGGTCGCCATGAAGCGTCAGGCCCGAACCCCGTCTACCGCGGCCCCGACCACGAGCGCGGCGGCATCGAGCTCCGGAGGCTCCAGCCGGCAGAGCTTGTACGGCAACAGCTTCGTGCAACAGCAGATGGGCCCCGGCAGCGAGGATGGCCACAGCGAGGCGCCTGGCGACGTTGGCGGCCACAACCACGGCGAGGAGCGCACCACCCGGGACATGCCGTCCGCACGCTCGACCGGCCCGCTCGGCGCGCCCACCCGCGCGGACGTGGAGGCCGCCGATGCCTTCGTTGCAGGCGGGGTCAAGGGCCCCCAGGCGATCGCCCCCGCGACGGGACTTGGCGGGTTTGACGCGACCTATGACCCGGACGGCGGCGACGGCTCCTTGGACATCGCCGTCCGCGGCGGCGTGAACTTCGTGGACCCGATCCGGGACGACGGTGGCGGTCGCGCGGTGGCGGTAGACCCCGCCTACGCGAAGATGGCGACGGCGATCAACGCGCTGCCCACCGAAGAGCGCGTCGGGATCCTGCCCGAATTCACCTGGTCTTCGGATCCCGCCGACCGTCAAGCCTGGATCGACCGGCTGAAGACCTCGGTCCAGGACACCTGGAGCGGCAAGCACGAATTCCACGTTCACAAGCCCGGCTGGCAGTGGGTCGGCGCGGATGTGGAGGTTCACGTGAACGTCGCCGCGCGGACCGAGCGCAACGCCGACGATCACGTCAGCATCGACGCCGTGAAGACCCCGGACTGGGAGAACCTGTACAGCTACGGGCTCGCTTCCTCCGTCACGTCCAACGTCGCGACGGACCCGAACGACTCGACGATGCGCATCGCCTCGAGCGACGTGGACCCGCGCCCGAACGACATGCTCGACATCACCAACGTGCTGTTCGCGACCGGAAGCGCGAGCCTGTCCACCGAGGAGCGCGCCAAGGTCCGCCGCTGGGCCCGGACCTACGCGGGCGATCCCAACAGCGCGGCCAGCCACGCGATCCGCGCTCAGGTCGAGGGGCACACCGACTCGGTCGGGGATTCCGAGCGGAACATGGAGCTCTCCCAGCGGCGCATGAACACGGTCATCGAGCTGCTCCGCGCGAACGGCTTCACCGACATCGAAGGGCGGCTCGACCAGGCGGCCAAGGGCGAGACCCAGATGCGCGAGGACGACCAGGAGCATCGCTGGTCGCGGCGGGTGATGATCAAGATCGATCATCCCGACGGCGCACAGGGGCTGGCGGGCCATGAGTTCGGGCACGTGTTCGGCCTCGGCGACCAGTACGCGACGAGCGACAAGGCGGGCCACGCGACTTCAGTCCGCGGCACGGGCGCCCAGACCGGCGAGGCCGCCGCGCATGACGGGCTCGCCCGAAACATGCTGGACGAAGAGGGGAACGCGATGGCGGGCGCTATCTACGAGAACAATGACGGCATCATGTCCGGCGGCAACCACGTCTACGCCGAGCAGTACTCGACCTTCCACGCAGCACTTCAGACATTGAGCGGCGTGAGCGAGTGGGCGCTTGGCGGTACCCAGGCAAGGCCCGACCCCGCGACGCTCGACGCCGCCGTCGCCGCGACGCCGACGACCACACCCACGCTTTGATCCTGCTGTTGGCGGCGATCTCCCTGGACAGCGCCGCCGCGGAGGGGTCCGTGCTCGTCGAGATGGTGCAGTCCGGCGAGCCGGCGACGGGTTTTCAGATCCGCGACGATGGGCGATGGTTGGAGCTGGACGGCGCCTGGTCCGTGCGCTTCACGCTCGACGCGGGCGCGATGGACAAGGCTCGCTCGGCGGTGGCGGCGATCGAGGACGTGACGGTGCCTGGAGGCGTGGTCAGCGATGCGACCGGGACCACGACGTGGCGGCTCGGGGGAGGAGCGACCGAGCGGGTGATCGTCGTGCCCGAGGGCGTGTCGGTGCCCACACTCTCGACGCTCTACCAGACGCTTCAGGGCCTACATAGGAGCGTGGCGACGTCTACGTGGGTGGTCGGGGGGGTGCCGCATGAGGTCAACTGCAACGCGGCCGCTGTCCCCGAGCTTGCCGCGTTGATGCGGCTTTTTGGGTCAGGGCCGGCGAATTCCGAGGGGGGTGTGGATGGGGAGACGGTGCTGGAGGTGACCTGGCGCGTGGACGGGAACACGGCCGGGAGGAGCGTTGTTTTGGCGGATGGGCGGGTGGGGGCGACGGTGGGGGGGGAGCTGGTGCTGAGGCGGGTGCTGACGGGGGACACCGTGAGCGCGCTTCAAGCGGGGTTGGCGGGGGTGAACTGGGCCGTGGTTTGTGGGCCATGGTAGGGCTGGCCGCGGTTCGTGTGCTTTCCCTGTGCACAGTTCTCCTTTCCGGCTGTGCGCTGATCACCGATGGCGATCTTGCCGCGCGATTGGATCTCGATGGGGACGGCCTGCAGCGCCCTTTCGACTGCGACGACGATGACGCGGACGTGACCACCTCCACCTGGTACCTCGACGACGACGGGGACGGCTACGGGGTCGAGGAAGCCTTCCTCCTCGCGTGCCTTCAGCCCACCGGGTACGCCCCCGAGGCCGGTGACTGCGACGACGGGGACGCGGACGGGGGTGGGCTTCACGGCGGTTTCCATCGCCGACCACGCGGCCTGCGGCGTGGGTCCGCGGGGGGAGCTGACCGGGTGGTACGGGGCCGAGGACGGCCCCTGGGTCGATATCGGGTTGATCGCGATCGAGGTAGATGCCTCCGATTACGAATGCTACGCGCTCACGTCGGAGGGCTACGTATTTCATGGGGATGCACTGACGTACGATCCAAACGACCCGATTGTCTCGTTCACCGTGGGCCCGGAGCACGACTGTTTCCTTCGCGGGGATGGCTCGGCAACGTGCGGAGGTGCGAACGACTACGGCGAGGGCGACGTTCCCGAGGGGGCGTTCCTCCAACTCAGCGCGGGGGACAAACACACTTGCGCGGTGACGACCGACGGGTTTCTGGCATGTTGGGGGCTTGAGCAGGCGGGGGTGCCGATCAATTGAGGGGGAACGCGTCGGTTAGCGGTTCGGGCCGACCTGGGCGGGGCCTCCATCTGCGCGGGGCGGAGGCGCCGCCGGCGTGTAAGATCAGCGAATGGGCCTTCCCCTTCGCCAAATCCGCGACGAAGCCACGCCCAAGACGCGAAACGCCCGCTCCCGCACATGGCGAAAACGGGCGTTCGAACGTCTGGTGGGCGCAGCAGGATTTGAACCTGCGACTCCTACCGTGTGAAGGTAGTACTCTTCCGCTGAGTTATGCGCCCAGCGTGCCTCTCCTAACCAGCGTCCCCGCCCCGTCAAGCCCGCGCCCGTCCGCCAGATGATCCCGCCCCGGCGCTGCGACATCGTCGTTTACGGCCTCGGCCTCGCCGGTCGCCTGCTCTTCCAACGGCTCGCTGAGCGCGGCGTTGACGTTGTCGGCTACGACCAGCGCTGCGGCTGGGTCCGCCCCGGCC
>CANKNP010000052.1 GCA_947483545.1 Deltaproteobacteria bacterium
CCGCGCCACCGCCATGACCGCCACCCCCGCGAGCCACCCCACCCCAGGGTCCTGCGTCGCACACCCGCACCCACCCTTCCCGATGTCCACTTCGCTCCCCGCGTCCAGGCCGTCGCAGTCCTCGTCGAGGCCATTGCCCTCCTCGTCGGCGGCACCCGGGTGGATGTCCGAGTTGGCATCGTCGCAGTCGTCGCCGCCGAAGGAGTCGCTCTGGTAGCCATCCGCGTCCGCGTCGTACTCCCCGGCGCTCGCGCAGTCGGTGACCAGGCCGTCGTAGGGATCGTCGATGGCGCCGTTGTATACGCTGGCATCGGCATCATCGCAGTCCTCGCCCCCGTAGGTCTCGCTCTCCTGGCCGTCGGCGTCCTGGTCGAAGTCGGAGTCCTCCCCGCAGTCGCCGTCGATGCCGTCGTACCAGATCTCCTCGTTCTCCGGGGATCGTTCGGCGTCCTGGTCGTCGCAGTCGTCGGCCACCGGGGAGCCGTCGCTGTCCTGATGGTCGTCGTTGCCGTCGCAGTCCTGGTCGATGTCGTCGTACCAGATCTCCTCGGCCGCGGGGTTGCGATCCCGGTCGCGGTCATCGCAGTCGTCGGGGTCGGGGACGTAGCCATTGGGCTGATCGCAGGAGCTCTCGGCGTCGCCGGCATCGCCGTATCCGTCCCCATCCACGTCGGCATACCAGACGCCAGCATCGACGGAGGTGTCCTCGTCCAGGAGACCATCACAGTCGTTGTCCACCGCGTCGCAGTACTCGTCGGCGGCGGGCGAGATCTGCTCGTCGGCGTCGTTGCAGTCGGTGGCGTCGGCGACGAAGCCCGCGGGGCGATCACAGGCAGGTTCAGCGACCTCCGCGTCCCCGAAGTCGTCCCCGTCGGCGTCGGCATACCAGACCGGTGCGTCGATCGCGGTGCCCTCGTCCACGGTGCCATCGCAATTGTCGTCGTACCCGTTGCAATACTCGTCGGCGCCGGGGTTCGATTCGGCCCGGGTGTCGTCACAATCGTCGCCGGTCGCCGCGTAGCCCAGGGGCTGGTCACAAGCGTCCATGGTGTCAGTCGAGGGCGCGCCGAAGCCGTCGCCATCGTCGTCGATGTACCAGGCCACCGCATCGGTCGCCGAGGCGTCATCGATCAACCCGTCGCAGTTGTCATCGAGCCCGTTGCAGACCTCGTCCGCGGAGGGGTTGACGAGGTCGTTCGCGTCGTCGCAGTCGGAATCATCGGCGACATAGCGGGCGGGGGCATCACACGCCTCGACCAGGACCTCGGGATCGCCGTAGGTGTCCCCATCCGCGTCGAGGTACCAGGGGCTCGGATCCAGGGCGTCGTCCCCATCCACCGTGCCCTCGCAGTCGTTGTCCACGCCGTCGCACATCTCGATGGCGTCGGGGCTCACGCTCGGGTCGGTGTCGTCGCAGTCCGAACCATCCTCGACGTATCCAGCCGGCTCGACATCGCTGACGACGCGGTCGTCGGGATCGCCGAACCCGTCGCCATCGTCGTCGGCGTACCAGGACAGCCCGTCGGCGTAGGTGAAACGCACTTCGCCGATGGCGCTGTCGTCCCCGTCCTCCCAGGGGTACACCCCGTCCGTGTCGGCAAAGAACCGTTCGACGAAGTAGCCGGAGGCGTCCCCGCCCTGGCCGTACATCAGGACCTGGGTGCAGTCCGCGTCCCCAACGTAGGGGCCCGTGGGCACGAACCGGACGATGAGGCCGCCGCCCGCGAAGGAGAACGAGCTCTCCACGTCGAATGCGAGCTCGAAGTCGCCCTTGGTGGTGTTGCCATCGGGGTCCGCTGGCGTGCCGGCCTCGACGACGGTCGTGAAGCCCGCGGTGTCCTCGATGGAGGAGCCGTTGAAGATCGTGCCGGACAGCGCGATGTCCATGTCGATGGCGACGTCGTTCTCGTCGCCGAGATCCGCGGTGTAGGGTAGGCGAACCTGGGCCTGGGGTCAACGTGCTACTTCCCCCGGCATGACGAAGGTCCTCATCCTCGGCGGCGGGCTCGGCGGGGTCTCTGCAGCCTGGGCCCTCTCCCGCACCCCGGCCCTTCGCGCCCAATTCCAAATCACCCTGGTTCAACCCGGCTGGCGCTTGGGCGGGAAGGGGGCGTCCGGCCGCGCGGCCTCGGGCCGAATCCACGAGCACGGCCTCCACATGTTCATGGGCTGGTACGAGCTCTCGTTCTACATGCTGCGCGAGGTGTACGACGAGCTCCAGAACACGCTCCCGAACCCCGCCGCCCGCCCCTTCCGCCGCGCCGGCGACGCCTTCTTGCCGCTTCGCGAGCTGAAGTTTGGGCGCCCCGGCACGCTCGACTACTGGACTCTGCCCTTCCGCGAGCGCCCCGGCCACGCAGGCGATGACCCCAACGGCACGCACCCCGGGCTGCTCGATCTGGCGGTCCGGATGATCCAGAGCATCCACGGGCGCCTCAACCTCATCCCCGCCGTCGTGCCCGCAGGGACGACGCTGGGCGTGATGCTGGGCATGCTCGACTCGCTCTCCGCGGCGCTCGTCACCGCAGCCTTGCCCCCGAAGGAGGCCCACGAGGCCCGCGTGCTCATCGACATCGGGACGGCGGGACTGCGCGGGATCATCAAGGATGGGCTCGCTGAGTACGGCGTGCAGCCGATCAACCTCCTGGACTTC
This sequence comes from Deltaproteobacteria bacterium, assembly GCA_947483545.1. The sequence goes on from CANKNP010000052.1 coordinate 2,654, forward strand.
CGGGAGTGGCTCTTGAGCCACGGCGCGACGCGTGAGTCGCTCGACAGCTCGCTGATCAAGGCCCTCTACGATCTCGCGTTCGCCTATCCGGGCGGCGATGAGACCAACCCGCGGATGGAGGCCGGCTCCATGCTGCTCGCCGCGATGCGCATGGGCGCGGACTACAAGGATGCGCCGGTCTTCCGGATGCGGGCGGGGATGGGCGACGTGGTGTTCGCACCCTTGTACGAGGTCTTGCAAGCGCGGGGCGTGAACTTCCAGTTCTTCCACCGCGCCAAGGGCATCACGCTCACACCGGACAAGCTGCGGATCGCGACCGTGGACGTCCAGAAGCAGATGGACCTGGCTCCGGGGGTCACCGCCTACGCGCCCCTGCAGCCGCGCCCTTACGGCGGAAAGCTTCTCCCAACCTGGCCAGATGAGCCGGACTGGGTGCAGCTCTCGGGCACGGCCGATCCCCACGCGCTCGAATTCGGGGGCCCGGAGGTCGCTGTCGCCACCCTTCAGAACGGGGTGGACTTCGACGAGGTGATCCTCGCGATCCCGTTGGGGGGCGATCTTGGCGCGACGCTGGCCGCGGACAGCCCCCGCTGGGCTCGGATGCGCAGCGCGATGAAGACGGTCGCGACGCAGTCCCTGCAGGTCTGGACGATGCCCTCCCTCGCCGCGATGGGCTGGAGCGGGGGACCGACCGTCGTCGCCGGGTTCGTACCCCCCCTCTCGGACTGGGCGGACATGTCCCACCTGCTGCTGGCCGAGAACGCCGTCGGCCCGACCGACCCCCAGGGGATCCTCTACTTCTGCGGGGTAGCCGAGGATCTGACCACGGTCGCGCCCATCTACGACGGGATCAGCGACTGGTTCGACGCGCACGGCGGGGCGTTCTGGCCCAGCGCGACCGAGCCCGCGGGGTTTGCCTACAGCAAGCTGCAGGGCGGCGACCTCGCCCACCAATACGTCCGGTTGAACCGGGATGGCTCTGAGCGCTACGTGCTCTCCGTGCCGGGCAGCACCGGCACGCGCATCTCGCCAGGCGACACCGGGTTTCTCAACCTCTCCGTGGCTGGCGATTGGGTACACGGCGCGATCAACGGCGGGTGCGCGGAGGCCGCCGTGCAGGGAGGACTCGACGCGGCAGACGCCATGATCCGCCGGATCACGGGCGCGCCACGGCCGGATTACCCGCTGGTGCCCTAGGGTCTTCGCCCTTGACGACACATCGACCCTGCGTATAGTTTCTGTGCATGACCCATCCGCAGTCCCCCCGCCCACCGAAGCGCCCCATCAACCTGTCGGTGGACGCCCAGTTGGTGGACGACGCTCGGGCGCTCAACATTCCGCTCTCGGGCACGCTGGAGTTGGCCCTCCGGGCGCGGGTCAAAGAAGAGCGAGATCGGCGCTGGCAGGAGGAACACAGGGACTGGATCGATGACTACAACCGCTTCATCGAGCAGAACGGTGTCTTCGGCGATGATGTTCGGCTTTTCTGATGGCTCGCTACGACGTCCACCGCAACCTGAGCCCGAAGGGGAGCACGAGCATGCCTTACTTGCTTGACGTGCAGGCGGATGTGCTCTCGCTGCTGGGTTCTCGGGTGGTTGTCCCGCTCGCGCCAGAGCGGTCCATCCCTGGGGTGCCCTCGTTGCTGCAGCCCACACTGGAGGTGGAAGGGCAGAAGATGATGATGCTGACCCCCCTCCTCGCAGCGATATCGAAGGCGAGCCTCGGAGAGCGTGTTGGGAGCGTGGTCGCGGATGGTCCCGTGATCCTCCGCGCGCTCGATTTTCTGCTGACCGGATCGTAGGCTGGCGAACCCCGGGAGGGCCGAATGGTTATCGAACTTTCTGGCTGGACCCAAAGGCCCCGGAGGCAGGCATGAGCAGCCGGGATGCCGTGTCGATCCGCGAAGTCCAGGCCGTCGTGCTCACCGCCCTGAGCCACGGGCTCGACGCGGGCCCGATCCTCGCGGCGGCCGGGCTCACCTTCGAGGATCTCCTCGCCACCGATCGGCGGGTCTCCCATGCGTGCCTGGTGCGCCTCCTCGATGACGCGATTCGTCGATCCGGTGACCCCGACTTCGGCCTGCACATGGGCGAGCTGAGCCTGCGCGCGCCGCTGCCAGCCGTGCTCGGCCAGGCATTGTTCGCGAGCGCCACCGTCGGAGATGGTCTCGCGCGGCTCCTCCGCTTCAACCATCTCTACCATGCCGAGGGAGTGCTCTGGCTCGAGGCGGATGGAGACCGGGCCCACCTCTGCCACCTTCCCGACCCGGGCACGCCCGAGGTGACACGCGCGCTCTCGGAGCGGGTGTTTGCGGCGGTGTTCCTCGGCGCGCGGCGCGCTGCCGGGCCCGCGTTCGAGCTGCGTGAGGTGACCTTCGTCCATTCGGCTCCCCCCTCCGTGGCCGAACACGCGCGGATCTTCGAGGCGCCGGTGCGCTTCGGGCAGCCGGTGGAGGCGATGATCTTCGATCGGGCGCACCTCGACCTGCCGTGCGCAGGCTCCGACCCGGAGCTCGTCGCGGTGCTGGACGCCCACCTCGCATCGCTCCCGTCCGCGTCGCCGGACCGCTTCCTCCACCTGGTCCGGGCCCGGATCGCCGAAGCGCTCCCACAGGGGACGCCGAGCGTGGAGCTCATCGCCGCGAAGGTGAACATGGTGGGAAAACCGGCCGGAGGGCCTCGAACAGGGCTTCACGGTGACGGCGCCGCCAGACGGCGACGGCGCGCTCGTGTTCGAGCTCGCGCTGTCCGGCGCGATCGCGGATGTCGAGGACAACGAGGCGCTGCTGGTGCGGGAGGTCGGAAATCCGCTGCGCTTCGCGAAGCTCGCGGCGTGGGACGAGCGTGGCAAGGCGCTCCCGGCGCGGATGGAGGAGACCGAGGATGGCCTGCGACTCGTGGTGGACGACACCGGGGCGATCGGGACGATCACCGTAGACCCGCTGCTCACGACGGCGGCGTGGACGGCGGAGTCGGACCAGCGCGACGCGTATTTCGGGTGGTCGGTGGCGTCGGCGGGGGACGTGAACGGGGACGGCTACGGCGACGTGGTGGTCGGGGCTCCCTACTACGACAACGGCTCAAATGACGAAGGCCGGGCGTACGTGTACCTCGGGTCGTCCTCCGGGCTGGCGACGAGCGCGGCGTGGACGGCGGAGTCGAACCAGGCTTCCGCGTCCTTCGGCTATTCGGTGGCGTCGGCGGGGGACGTGAACGGCGACGGCTACGGGGACGTGGTCGTGGGGGCGACCGACTACGACAACGGGGAGACCAACGAGGGCCGGGCGTACGTGTACCTCGGGTCCTCCTCGGGGCTGGCGACGAGCGCGGCGTGGACGGCGGAGTCGAACCTGGCTTCTGCGTCCTTCGGGTACGCGGTGGCGTCGGCGGGGGACGTGAACGGGGACGGCTACGGCGACGTGATGGTGGGGGCGTGGGCGTGGGCCAACGGGGAGGGCGACGAGGGGGGCGCGTGGGTCTACCTCGGGTCGTCGTCGGGGCTCGCCACGAGCGCGGCGTGGACGGCGGAGGGCAATGAGGGCGGTGCGCGGTACGGGGCGTCGCTGGCGTCGGCGGGGGACGTGAACGGGGACGGCTACGGCGATGTGGTGGTCGGGACGCCCTACTACGACGGCGCGGTGGGCGATGATGGCCGGGCGTCGGTGTACCTCGGGTCCTCCTCAGGGCTCGCGACGAGCGCCGCGTGGACGGCCGAGGCGGCCCAGGGCAACGCGTACTTCGGCATGTCCGTGGCGTCGGCGGGGGACGTGAACGGCGACGGGTATGGCGATGTGGTGGTCGGGGCCTCTCACCTCGACGACGGGGAGTTCGACGGCGACTGCGACGGGGTGGACACCTGCTACGTCGATGACGATGGCGACGGTTACCGGACGACGAGCACCTTCGACGGCACCACGGTAGCCTGCGACGGCGCCGGCGAGGCGACGGTCGACGCGGGCGCGGACTGCGACGACGCCGACGCGACGGTCAACCCCGCCGCAGCCGAGACCATCGGTGACGAAGTGGACGCAGACTGCGACGGCGCGGAGTCCTGCTACACGGATGCGGACGCCGACGGCTACCGCACGGAGGACGGCGCGGTCGTCCTCTCGGCGGACACCGACTGTACGGATCCGACCGAGGCCATCGCCACCGCCGGCTTCGACTGTGACGACACCCAGGCCAGCGTCAGCCCCGCGGCGACCGAGATCGCGGGCGACGGGATCGACGGCGACTGCGACGATGCGGAGCTCTGCTACGTCGACGCCGATGGCGACGGCTACCGCCTGACGGACACCGTGCTCGGCAGCCTGACCTGCGACGGCGCGGGCGAGGCCCTGGCGACCGTGGACGCGGACTGCGACGACGCCGACGCTTCGGTGAACCCGGACGGCATCGAGCTGCCCGGCGACGCGATCGACAGCGATTGCGACGGCTCCGAGCTGTGCTACGCGGACGCGGACGCGGACGGGTACGTCGATGGCTTGGGTGTAACAATCGACTCGGTCGACACCGACTGCGACGACACGAACGAGGCGCTCGTCACGGCGCTCGACGGCGACTGCGACGACACGGACGCGGCCTACAACCCTGGTGCCGCGGAGACCGACTGCACCGACCCCGCCGACTACAACTGCGACGGTTCGGCAGGCTATTCCGACGCCGACGCCGACGGCTGGGCGGCGTGCGAGGAGTGCGACGACCTAGACGCGACTGTGTACCCCGACGCGACCGAGGTCGCGGGCGACCTCGTCGACCAGGACTGCGACGGCGTCGAGTCCTGCTACGTGGACGCCGACGATGACGGCTACCGCCCGGACGCCACCAGCGTCGTGAGCGGCGGCATCGCCTGTGACGGCGCGGGCGAGGCGGTGGCCACCGATCCGACGACGGACTGCGACGACGCGGACGCCGGCGCCTACCCCGGCGCCACCGAGACCGTGGGCGACGAGGTGGACCAGAGCTGCGACGGCGACGAAGAGTGCTACGTGGACGCCGACGGCGACGGGTACACCGGCACCGGCGGCGCAACCGTCGCCAGCGCAGATCTGCTCTGCGACGGCCCCGGCGAGGCGACCGATCTCGACGCCTCGGGTGACTGCGACGACAGCGACGCGGCGTACAACCCGGGCGCGCTCGAGGACGACTGCTCGGACCCCGCCGACTACAACTGCGACGGCTCTTCGGGCGTGGTCGATGGCGACGGCGACGGCTTCTACGCCTGCGAGGAGTGCGACGACGCGCTCGGCACGATCAACCCCGACGCGGACGAGGTGTGCGACGGCGCAGACAACGACTGCGACGGGACCATCGACGTCGACGCGATCGACGCCGAGACCTGGTACGCCGACGCCGACGGGGACGGGTACACCACCAACGAGACGGTGACCGGGTGCGACCAGCCGGACGGCTACGCGGCGGCGACGGAAGACGACTGCGACGACGACGACGCGACCTCGAACCCGGCGGGCGACGACGTCCCCGACGACGGCATCGACCAGGACTGCGACGGGCTCGACGCGACTTCAGGTGACACCGAGGACACGGGCGACGTCCCGGATGAGAAGGACGGCGGGACCTGCGGCTGCGCCTCGACCGGGAGCGCGGGCGCGGTCTGGTCGCTGGTGCTCGGGTTGGTCGCGCTCACGGTGCGGCGGCGGCGGGCGGCGTAGGTCGCGAACGGCTGTGGGGCGGCGGTAGACGACGGCCGGACCTTCTCGGGCGCGTTGACGCCGCCTTTGCGGCCGTCGCCCGAGAGTCGGATGGCCGGATTCGAACTTCCGGGCGAAGACGATAGGCTCCATCATGCTCCTACTCGCCCTCGCGGCCTGCCCCCCCGCCGCCCCCGAGTTCACCTGTGCGACAGCCCCGACCCTGCTTGGCCACCCAACTGCGACGGTCGAAGCCTGTGATCCGGCGCCCAACCTGCCCGAGATCTACCAGGTGGCGCTCCGCGGCGGGGACCTGCCCGGGCGCGAGGTCTACGGGGTTCACCTCACCGAGGGGCGACTCGACCCAACGACGGGCGAGGCCGCGCTCGCGTCGTTTCTGGACGGCCTGGGGGATCGCCGAAAGGCGCTGACCATGCGGGACATGATGGCGGTCCTCCGAGCCTTCGCGGCGTTCCCCCAGGGGTTTGATCCCGCGGTGTCGATGTTCGATCTGCCGAAGATCGGGACGAGCAAGCTGCAGTCCGAGCCATTTCGCCTGGAGCTCTACAACGGCCACCCACCCGAACCAGGGTTCGTCCGGGCCGTGTTGTCCGGACCTCCGTGGCAGTGGACGATGGGCACGTTGGCCGAGGGCGCGGCGGATTGGCAGGATCAGGCGCCGAGGGCCCTCGGCCGCCCACCCAATTGACCAGATCTGACCAACTCACCTTTGGTCACTCCTGCCCCTCCCCCCGCCCCCTCACCGCACCTCGAAGCTCGACACCAGCTCGATCTCCGCTTCCATGCCGCCGCTCCCGACAAAACAGGGCGCGGCGACGCCGTTGACCCAGCCCGCAGGGGACGGCGCGCCCCGACCGCTGACCAGCTCCCACGACAACGCCGACGGTAGCTGGATGACGATGGTCGCCCCCGCTTGCTTGGCGGTCCAGTTGTCCCCATCGCGGGTGACCTCCCAGCCCGCGCCGAGCTGCCAACGAAGCGCGACCGCATGCCGACCGGTGTGCCGACCCGCGCCCGGGGTCAAGCGGTCCCGAACGATGCAGCGCGCCTGGTTGAAGAGCACTTCGCGCTCATGATCCAGCGAAATGCCGATGTCACGCCAGCCCGTATAGCGACCCTCAATCCGTACCTTCTTGCCATCGACGCGACCCACCAGGAGCTCCGCCGCGCCCCCCTCTGGGGGCTCCCGGCCGTCGAGCAACAGCGCGCTGTGGCCACCGACCGCCCGCGCCTGCTCCTCTTGCCCCGGACTCGCAAAGCTCGGACCGGGGTCCGCGAGCACGGTCAGCTCCCCGACGTCCCAGAGCAGGTGCATCGGCACGGGGTGCGTCAGCGGGCTCTTCCGACCGAGCGTGCCGAACCAGGCCGAAGCCCGTGACGGCCGGTTCTTCATCCGTGTCTCCGCAGCGGCGATGCCGCCTTCGCGCCAGACGCGCAGCGACCAGGCCTTCGCCGCCTCAGGCCGCTGCCCCGGGCAAGGGAGGCCCAGCCAGGCGAGGCGGTTGGGGCTGGCCACCGCCGCCGGCTCGCCGGGCTCGATGCCCCACGCGACACATGCGTCCCACAGCGCGGCCGAGACCCCCTCTCCATTGCCGAGCACGGGCGCGACCGGGGCTTCGCCGACTGCGGGCAGCTCCGGGATGCCTCCTGCCACGCGCTCCAGGAAGCGGGCGCCGCGGGCAAAGGCGGCATCGGCGTCGGCGGGGAAGCCGGCGCCGTTGGCAAGCGCGACGGCCCGCGCGATGGCGACCTGCCAGAGGGCGTCGGCCAGCGCAAGCGGCGCGACGTCCTTGGGCGATCCATCGGCGTAGAGCAAGCCGGGGAGCTCGTGCTTGAGGCCAGCGAGCCCAGCGCTCCAGGCCTCGCGCGCGTTCGGCAGCTCGGGGAACGTGAACCCGGCGATCACGAGCCCTGCGAAGTGAACCACCCGACGCAGAGCGTCCCGCTCCCCCTTGGGCAGCCGAGCCAAAAGGTGCTGGACATGCCAAGAGGCGCTCCCCGCAAGCTGATCGCGCAGCTCCTCGGACACCGGGGGCGAGAGCCAGGACAACGCTGCGTGCCAGTGCAGCATGCGCACGGCGATGTCGGTCGGGTGCGCCCAGCCGAGCCCCTGGCCCGGCTGGTCCTGCCGCAGCCAGGCTTCGATCCCCGCGATCGCTTGGGTCCGGGCGGTGTCGCCCTCCGGCCCCGGAACACCGGACTTCCAGGCGAGCGCCGGGAACCAACCGTGCCGGAGCGAACGCCGTGCGGCGGCGAACGCCCAGGGGCCGACCTGCACGGCGGGGCCGGTCGGGAGGGAGGTGCCCGCCTCGGGGCAAACGGACCAGTCGGAGAGCGGCGCATCGGCTGACGGTCCAGATGCGCCGCGACGAAGCGCCAGGGCGCCAAGCCGGGAGGAGAGGGGTGCTGCGGCGCGGGGGGAGCTGGGCACCTCGGCCGCGGGAGTGAGCCCATGGACAAGCTTGCCAGCGCGAGAGCGAAGGTTCCGGAGAAAAGACATCGAGGTATCCAACGTGGGGGACGACGAAGGCGGCACGGGGGCGCAGAAGAACGGCGGGCGCACCGGAGGCGCGAGAGGTGCTCGGGGGTCAGTCGCCGTCGGGGACGGAGAACTCAAAGGCGATCTCGTCGCCCAGCTCTTGCTGCAGGTACTGCTTCAGCCGCTTCTTGACGCGCACCTCGATCTGACGGATGCGCTCTTTCGAGACATCGTAGCGATCCCCCAGGTCGGAGAGGCTGGCGGGGTCCGCCGCCATGAGCCGCTCCCGCCAAATCGCGCGCTCGCGTTCGTCCTCGAGCGTCTCGGCGAACGCGGTGAGCTTCTCCCGCATGATCCCGCCCAGCTCGTTGCTGGCCATCTGGGCCTCCGGATCGGCGGCGTCCTCGTCCGGCACCAGCTCGCCGAGCGTGCGACCCTCGGGATCGCCTGTCGCTGGCGCGCTCAACGACATCGCCGGGGCGCGCATGTGTTGGTCCACCGCGACGATCTCGCTCTCGGGCACCGACAGGCGCTCCGCCAGCTGCGCGACCGTTGCGGGCTGGCCTTCGCGGAGCAAGCGCTCCCGCTCCTTTTGGAGCTGGAAGAACAGCTTTCGACCGTTCCGCGTCGATCCGAGGCGTACCAGTCGGAAGTTGTCCATCAAAAAGCGTAGGATCATCGCCCGGATCCAGTACTGCGCATAGCTGCTGAAGCGAATCCCGCGGTAGGGGTCGAAGCGGGACAAGGCTTCGACCAGGCCGACGTTGCCCTCCTGGATCAGGTCCAGCACGTTCGACCACTGGCGGTGGTACTGGAAGGCGATCTTCACGACGAGCCGCAAGTTCGCGGTCACCAAGCGCTCGGCGGCCTTGGCGTCCCCACCCTCGTAGTACCGGAGCGCGACCGCGCGCTCCTCCTCCGGATCCAGCAGCGCGTACCTCCGGATCTCGGACAGGTAGTGGGTCAGCAGATCGCCACCCCCTCGCGCCTGGGTCGCGCGGCCCGCGCTTAGGGCTGGGAGCTTCGGCACCTTCGCGCGCGGCTCGTTGCCCAGCGGGTCGAGCGGCTCGCCGGAGCTGTCGAACAGGCCGTCTTCGTTCGACTCGCCTTCAGCCTCGCCGGGCTGCTCGTCATTCTCGTCACGATCGCGGCTGGACATCAGGCGCGCCAGAAAGGGGAAGAAAATCAAGCGTTCCAGGCCGGAAAAGCCGGGCAACCGCCTCAGGTTCGCCGGCGATGAAGGGCGTGCCCACATCGTCGAGCATCCGGAGCGACGCGCCATCCGGCAGCCGCCGGGCAACGCCTCCGACGGCGTCTATCAGCCCGAGGCCGCAGGCGACATCCCACAGTTGCCAATCGGGACCGACGATGACCGCGCGCGCCGACCCGCGGGCGACGAGCGCGAGGTGGGCTGCCGTTCCCCCGAGGCACCGGGCCTTCGCGGACCAGCGGAGCAGCATGCCCCGGTGCATCCCGGAGGGAACGTAGACGACGCGAGGGGCCGAGTCCTCCGCAGTCAGCGCGCCGAGCCGTCGGCCACCGAACCACGCCACGCCGTCGTGCAGGAGCCAGGTCTCTCTGAGGCGAGGGAGCGAGGTCGCGCCCAGCACCACGCGCCCGCTGGCGTCCAGCCGGGCAAGGCTCGGACCCCAATGCGCGAGGCCTTCGATGAACGCGCTGGTCCCGTCGATGGGATCCACGACCCAGCGGTGAGCCGAGCTGCCGGGCGTGGCCGGGCTCTCCTCGCTGCACACGGCATCCGCGGGGAAGAACTCGCGGAGCCCGGCCAGGAGGGACTCGTTGCACGCGAGATCCGCGGCCGTGACCGGCGAGCCGTCGGACTTTCGGCGCACCAGCACCCCCCGATCAAAATGCTCTCTGGCCACCGCATCCGCCCGGGCGACCATGCCGAGGAGCGCGATGGCATCGGGGTGAGAGGCGTGCGTGTTCAACGGAATGCTCGGGCCGGGACAGGTTAGGCGGCCAGTATGCTATCGTGCCGCGCCGGAGACTTCTGTGGGTAAAGCGTCACTGCGGCTACTCGGAGCCTATTCTGCATGGTCGCCCGCGGTGCGGGAGGCGGTGTATTCCCGCGATGGCGCGCCGGATGTGGCGATGCTCGTGCGCGTAGACGGGGCCCCGCTGAGCGACGAGGCGATGGCCGCTGCACGGACCGACGTCAAGGTGTTGGCCCGGTTGCGCCACGACCATGTGCTGCGGATGGACTTCGTCAGCGCAGTGCAGGGCCGGATCGGGCAGGTGTACGAGCACAGCGGGGGCGCGGCGGTCTCTCGGGTCTTTGAGGCCGAGCTGCAAGCGGGTCGGCCCCCGCCGCTGCGCGTGAGCGTGGAGATCGCTGCAGGGGTGGCGGCCGCGCTCGATGAGGCCGGGCGGATCGGGCACGGCCCCGCGAGGGTGGACCACCCCGGGCCGGAGATGGAGGAGATCCTGTTGGAGCGAAGCGGCAGGAGCAAGCTCTCGGGCTTCGTGGTGGTGCGCGGCCCGTTGTCCCGCCGCCGCGGCTTCAGCCCCCCAGAGGGCGGGGGCGGTGGCAGCCCGGCGGAGATGACCTGGATGGCTGCGCAATTTCTGGCGGCGCTGATCCGCGCGACCCGGCGAGAGGGCGAGGTGCCCGCGGCGTTGACCCGCGCGATACAGGCCGCATTCGTCGCGGAGCCCAGCACCCGCCCCGCCCCGGGCGCGTTTTCGAAGACGCTGCGAGAGATCGCCGCAGGCATGTCGGGGCCTTCGGTGCGCTCCTGGGCGGATGCGCCCGTGCGGGAGGCGCTGACCGCCGCCCGGACGGCGGAGGCCGCAACGCAGCGGATCAGCCCCGACAGCGGCCGGGTCGCAGGGCAGACCGTGCCGCCCGGGCCCGCGCCCTTCGGCCAGTCGCCCACCATGGTGCCGGACTCGGACACCGAGGAGCGAGCGCTCGGCCTCCCGGGCGGGACGATCGTCCCTGAGATGGGGGACCTGGAGACGGAGGAGCCGATGGTCGCACCCCGGTCGGAGCCTGCACGGGAGACGAGGCCGGTGCAGGCCCTCCCGGTAGCGGTGGGCCCTCGCATGCCGGCGCCCTCCCCGGCGCCCTCCCCCGCCACTCGCTCCGCCATCGCCGTGCAACCGGCCAGTGACACCCGCCGGGTGCCCGCCGTCACCTGGGAGCAGGCACCGACGGAGGTTGACGGCTCGCCCCCCCCGCCCGCCCGCCGGGATCTGGTCACGGGGCCCTTGATCGGCCAGGGCGCCGGGCCTGGGATCGGCCAGGGCCCGTCCATGGGCGCGATGTCGTTTGGCGGCGCCGGCCTCGGGGGCGCGGGACTCGGCGCCGCCGGTCCTTCGTTCAACGGCCCCTCGTTGGGCGCTGGCCCCGGACCCTCGACGGGCGGGCCCGCCCCAGGGCCCCGTCGTGTCGCCCCAATGGCCGGCCCCCGCGTGGATCTCGCGATGGACGGCCCCGGCATCGACCTCCCCGAGCAGGACGAGCCCCCCCCCTCCCGCACCGGGCTCTACCTTGGCCTCGCGGCGGTTGGGGTGCTCTCCGTCGTGGGTCTCGTCGTCGCCGCCGCTGCCGTCTTCTACTACGGCCCGGACGAGACCACCGAGGTGATCCCCCCGCCCCCGCCAGGCGTCGAGGCCCTGGTCGAGCCCGATCCCGCCGCTGCCGTCGCCGATCCTGCCGCCCCCGCCGCCGGTTCGACCCCGGCCGCGACCGCAACGCCCGCTCCCGCCACGCCCTCGCCCGCGGCGGCAACGCCCGCCGCGGCCGCGCCCGCTCCCGCCCCTGCTGCGGCCGCGCCGGCCGCCGCGACCCCCAAGCCCGCCGCCACCCCGCGCGCCGCGCCCCCGGTGTCGTCCTCCCCCCCCGAGGACGAGGAGCCGAGCCGCATCACGGGCTCCTCCTCGCGTGTGACCCCTGTCCCCACCCCCGCCCCAGAGCCCGTTCCTGTCGCGGCGGCGCCTGCTGCTCCCGAAGAGCCTGGCCCGTTCGATGTGAGTTTTCGCCCTGCAGAGGGGGACATCACGTCGCTGGAGGTGCGGTGCGCCGGTCAGATGGGCTCAGGCGCCGTCGTCGAACTGAACCAGGTCCCGAAGGGGACTTCCTGTAAGATCACCGGGCTTGGCCCCGCCACGCCCCTCCAAACGCTCACCACGATCAACGCCGCGCGGAGCTTCACCTGCTTCGCCAACGGCGCTCGCTCCTGCCGCTAGGATCCCCGATGTCGCTCCTGTTCGCGCTTTCCCTGCTTGGTTGCTCCCAAATCGAAGCCATGATGGGCACAGCCCCCCCCGCGGCGAAGGTGGAGACCGCGCCGCCGGTCGAGGTCGCCAAGCCCGGGGCGAGCTCCCCGATGTTGGCCGGCAAGTACGCCGAGGCCCTGCCGGAGCTGGAGAAAGCGCTCGCCGCGACCCCGACGGACGACAGCGCCTGGGACGCCGTCGAGATCGCCGCGACCCGCGGGGCGCAGGGCGGAGCGCTGCTGGATCGGCTCTCCGCGGACACAGCCATCGGTGGGCGTGTGGACCGCCATCAGGCGCTTCGCGCGGAGCTCGCGCTGGCCAACGGTCGCGCTGCGGATGCGCTCGCTGCGGCCCGCTTGCTGGAAGTCGCCAGCCCAGGAGATGGCGCCGCGCTGACCGTGCGGGCGCTCCAGGCAGGCGCGCCAACGCCCGAGGGCCTGCCCCCCGTCGTCGTCGCGCTCCACAAGGCCGCGACCGACCCGAAGGCGCCCTTTACCCCGGAGATCGATGCGCTCCCTGGGGCACGTGCGGCGCTCCTCCGGGCCGAGATCAAGGCCGCTCGCGCAGACGTCGCCGGTGCGCTCCTGCAGCTCGATGCGGCGACCGCGACGGGGTTGCTTGGCCAACGTGTGGCGTTGGCGCGGTTGAGTTGGGAGACCGACGCGGTCAAGTCCTGGGCATCGGCGACCGCCGCGACCGAGGCGGCCACCAAGGCACAGGATCTGGTCGGCGCGGCCAAGCTGCTCGATGCGGGCAAGCTCGCAGCGTACCGCCAGTGGAAGCCGCAGGCCGCGCTGGACGCCGCGACCGCCGGCCGGAAAGGCGCCGAGGAGATGGGCAACCTCGAAGCAGCGGGCTGGTTCGCCACGGTGCAGGCCGACGCGAACTTGCACCTTGGAATGCCGGTCGAAGCCAAGACGGCCGCAGAATTCGCCGCTGCGCAGCCGCCCGTCGCCGCCGCCGGCAAGTGGCGCCTCGCGCTCGCGCACGCCATGCTCGGTGATGCGCGATCGGTCGCTGCCGCTGCGGCAGGCCTGCCGGAGGCCGACGCAGCGCGGATCCGGGCGCTCGCTGCGGCGATGACCGGGAGCGAAACCAAGCTTCCAAGTGAAGGGTTGACCGGCGATGACGCCGGCTGGCAAGCCCTGCTCGGCGCCGGCTGGGTCACGGACACCGCCGGTACCGCCAGCCGAGCCGGGGCGATGGCACAGTCGCCGGATCTGGCGCTCTGGGCGCAGCTGTGGGCCACGCGGGGCGTCATCACCGGGGCGCCGGAGACCCCGCAAATGGCGTCCGAGAACGCTGTCCGCGCTTGGGTGCGTGACGGTACGGCAGGCGCGGTCGTGGACGAGGGTCATCCCTACGCGAAGCACTGGCGGCTGGCGTTGTCTCACGGGACCGCGCCGGCCAGCGAGGGCGACGTCGCCGCCTACGCGCGGCTCATCGCCTCCGTCGAGGGCGCGTTCGCCGATCAGGCCGGCGCCGAGATGAACGAGCTCTCCGCGGTGCTCCCCGACTGGCGGTCGGGCCCGCTCGCCCCGGTGCTGGTGTCGGACGGGCCGCGCGCGATCGAGCTGGAGCGCCTCGTCAGGACCCCCAGCCGCCTCACCGACGACGACGCGCTGTCGCTTCGGGTGAGCTGGCACGCCTGGCGCCAACGGGATGAAGACCGCGCTCGGCTTTGGGCACACGGGGTGTCCCCTGTTGCGGCAGGCCTCGGCACGCCCGACCGCCTCCTCAAGCTCTGGTCCGCGATGGCGAAGCAGCGGGCCGCCACGCTCGCCTGGCTCAGCGGTGCCGGCGCCTACCCCGCTGGGTCGGGCGCGGAGATCGACGCCGTGGCGGTGGAGCTGAAGCTCCTGCCCCGCCGCGCCGGCGCGCTCGCCGACATTCGGACAGAGCTTGGCCGCTCCGCGCTCATCTCGTTCGTCCCGACGACCGACGGCGCTTGGGAGGGCCTGTACCTGACCGACCACAACCACCTGCGCGTCCAGATCCCCGCGAAGGCGGCACAGGACGTCACCGACTATGTCGCGTCGCTGGCTTCGGGGAAAGCCTCTCTCGCCCTCGGAAACAAGGTCCGCGCTGCGCTCCTCGACCCCGCCGCCGAGCTCCTGACCGGCTACGGCAACTACTACATCATCGGGCCCGCGCCGCTCGGGTCCATCCCCGTCGATGCGCTGCCCGAGCAATCCGAGGGCAAGCGCTACCTCGCCGCCATCCGGCACCCGTTCTACTACCCGAACTTCGCTGCCATGACCTCCCCGACCTTCGAGGACAACGACTTCGCCACGTCCATGTTGGCCATCTGCGGCGATGCCGCCGGGGCTGAGGCGGTGAAGCGCATCTACCCGGATGCGGTGGTGCTGCAGGGTGCGGCTGCGACGCGCGACGCCTGGCTCAAAGAGGCTCCCCGCTCGCGGTACCTCCACTTCCAGGGCCTGACCTCAGCACCTTCGGGCGGGTTCGTGCTCCCCGCCGGTGGCAATCTGGAGCTCTCCGACATCGCTGCCACGCCGCTCGTCGCTCGGGTGGTCGCCATTGTCGGGCCGGCGGATCCGGGGCTCACCCTCGCGCGGCTGAGTGCGCTGCGGGCCGCCGGCGCCGGCGACTTTTTCGCCACGGGCGTTGGCACCCACAAAGCCTTCAACGAACGGATCAGCGAGCGTTTCTGGGACGCGACCAACAAGCGCCTCCCGGTTTGGAAGGCCCTGAGCGAGCCGCGGATGCAGATCGCCACCGAGATCGACAGCGCGCGCGGCATCACGTCGCCGGCCATGTGGGGCGGCCTGATCAGCGCTGGCAAGCTGCAGTAGTGTCTTTGGCGCGAGGCTTCTCGCCAGTACTGGCTTCCGAACCCGCCCTGCTTTGTGGGGGGCAAGCCCCCCACGCCCCCCGCGAGCCGGGGTGCGCTCGGGTACGAGCGCATACCCGTCCTCGGCGGGAGTACCCGCCGACGCCGACCGCATACCCGGCCCTGTGTGAGCAGTAGTGTCCTGGCGTCCTTCGCCGGCAACGCGTCGCTCCTAGGCCCCCTGGGCTGGTTCCTGTTCGGGCCGACCCTGGCCGACACCCAGCAGGTCTGGTTTGAGCCCTCGGATTGCTCGATCCATGTGACCAGCGTTGATCTGGTCGGCGAAGAGCCTGGGCTGGACCTGATCCGAACATGGGGGCGATCCGGCTGGACGTTCGCGAACGATGTCACGCCCATCGCGGGCGCTGTCCGCGACGTGAGGGAGGCGCGCGGGCTCCTGGAATCGTTCGTTCACGACGGCCGGACCACCACGATTCGGCGCGATCCCTCCCGCATGTTCCTCGGCATGGATCGCGGCACGGCCTGGGTCGGGCGCGCGTCCACCCGGCCCTCGATGGGCGAGCGCGGTCAGGTCCTCGGCACGGAAGACCGCTGGGTCGGCGGCGGACAGGAGGCCATCTTTCGGTGGGAGGCTGGAAACCTGGCCTCGGTGACCACGGAGCGGGGCCTCACGCGGTACGGCTATGCGTCCGGCGCCCTCGCCTCCGTCACCCCGGCAGCCGGTCCCCCCGCCATGCTCGCCCCCGGATCTGTGACCGTAGGACCCACCGAATGGCGCTGTTCCGTAGACGCTGCGGGGACGGTGTTCGAGGTCGCCGGCGCCCGGTGGCGGGTGGAGGGGTCACGCTCTGTCGGCGAGCAGCGGGTCCTCGACCCTGCAGGCGGCGTCACCTCGACGCGCTGGGTGGACGGCAAGCTGGTCGGTTGGACCGATCCGGGCGGCGGGGTCACGGCGCTCGTTTGGGGCGACGGCGGGAGGGCGGGCGACCTGCTGGGGGTCCGGACGGCGGGCGCAACGTGGGCGCTCCGCTGGGATCAGGGCCTCCTCACCTCGCTCAGCGGCCCGACGAGCTGGACCCTGGGCTACGACGCAAAGGGAAACCTTGCGTCGACCACGGACGCGATCGGTCGGCTCACGCCCTGGGAGACGGCCGAGGGGTTGGCTCGGGTCTGGGGTACGGGGGCGAACCGCAAAACCCTGTCGCGCGACGACGAGGGGCGTGTGAGCAGCATCGTCGACGGCGGGCGGGTCACGCTTCGGCGGGACGGCGTCGGCCGTATCGTGGGGGTGACC
>CANKNP010000053.1 GCA_947483545.1 Deltaproteobacteria bacterium
TCCGCCCCCGGGCTTGAGTCCAGGGCGGCCACGGAGGGCCGCCCCTACGCGGATCCAGGTGGGAAGGCGTTCAGTTCAGTACCCAGCACATGATTGGCCCAGCCTCACAGAGGCCCCAGAGGGAAGAAGGGGCATGGAACTTCCGCGGGGGCACGCGGTCCATGCCCAACCGGGCCTGGGGCCGGGGACCGGTGGTCGGCGCGTACTCGCGCCGACCACCGCTGGCAGATCGTCACCGCCTGTACGCGGGGGTAGCCGGCTTCGGCCGGCGGAGGGGGACCCGCTCAGCGGGCCCCCTCAGAACGACGCCGCAACCCTACCAACCCCGCCAATACCAGCGCGCCCCACGCCGCCGCGGTGTCCGTCGCGCTCGTCGCACAACCGCACCCGCCGCCGCCCTTGAGCTCCGGCTCGCCGGTGTCCACGCCGCAATCCAACCCAACGGTGGCATCCAAATCGTCGCAATCCTCGCCGTTCTCGACGCCATCGCCGTCCTGGTCGCCGTCGTTGCCGTCACAGTTCTGGTCGATGCCGTCGTACCAGATCTCCTCGGCGTCGGGGTTCAGGGCTTCGTCCAGGTCGTCACAGTCGCCGCCGCCGGCCTCAAAGGCATCGTGGCCATCGCCATCCTGGTCGGCATCGTTGCCGTCGCAATCCTGGTCGATGCCGTCGTACCAGAGCTCGGCGGCCGCGGGGTTGGTGCCGGGGTCGAGGTCGTCACAGTCCTCGCCGCCGGATTCGGTGGCGTCAAAACCATCGCCGTCCTGGTCGCTGTCGTTGCCGTCACAGTCCTGGTCGAGGCCGTCGTACCAGACTTCGGAGGCCGCGGGGTTGGTCAGCGGATCGGTGTCCTCACAGTCGTCGCCGCCCATGACCTCGGCGACATAGCCATCGCCGTCCTGGTCGCTGTCGTTGCCATCACAGTCCTGGTCGATGCCGTCGTACCAGACTTCGGTCGCGCCGGGGTGGATGTCGCCATTGTTGTCGTCGCAGTCATCGCCACCAAAGGCCGCGTCGGTGTAGCCGTCGCTGTCGCTGTCGGTGTCGTCGCCTGAACATTCGGTGGGGGTGACCGCCGCGTCGCCGTCGTCGCAATCATCACCGCCGTAGGTGGCCGAATCGTAGCCGTCACCGTCCGCGTCGTAGTCGGAGCCGCCGCTACAGTCGCTGTCGATGCCGTCGTAGAACGTGTCGGAGATGGCGGGCGACACGCTGGCATCGGTGTCGTTGCAATCGAGTCCGCCGTAGGCGTCACTGTCGTAGCCGTCCACGTCCGCGTCGTAATCGGAGGCGCCGTCGCAATTGGAATCGACGCCGTCGTAATAGACCTCGGTGCCCTCGGGCGAGACGGTGGCGTCGGCGTCGTCGCAATCGGTCCCGCCGTAGGTGGCATCGTCGTAGCCATCGACATCGGCGTCGTAATCGGAGTCGCCGGCGCAGTCGCTGTCGATGCCGTCGTACCAGGTGTCGGTTGCGCCCGGGTAGGTCTCTGAATTGGCGTCGTCACAATCATCACCGCCGTACGCGGTGTCGGCGTGGCCGTCGCCGTCCAAATCCCCTTCGAGGGCGTTGTTGCAGTCGGTGATCACCCCATCGCTTGGGTCATCGGGCGCGCCGGGGTAGGTCTCCGTAGCGCTGTCATCACAGTCGTCGCCCCCGTAGGCGAGGCTGTCGAACCCGTCGCCATCGGCGTCGTAGTCCGAGCCGCCGTCGCAGTCCTGGTCGATGCCGTCGTACCAGGTCTCGCCGGCGTCGGGCGAGACGGCGCTGTCCCGATCGTCACAATCGGCGCCGCCGTACTCCTCGCTGTCATGCCCGTCGCCGTCCGCGTCGTGATCCGAGAGGCCGTCGCAATTGCTGTCCACGCCGTCGTAGTAGACCTCCGAGGCCTCCGGAGAGACGGCCGCGTCGGTATCATCACAATCATCGCCACCATAGGCGACATCGTCGTGGCCATCGCCATCGGCGTCAAAGTCCGAAGCGCCGTCGCAGTCGCTGTCCACGCCATCGTACAGGTCGTCCGGGGCGCCGGGGTACACCGCGCTGTTGTTGTCGTCACAATCGTCGCCGCCGTAGGCGGTATCGGCGTGACCGTCGCCGTCCAGGTCGCCCTCGAGCGCGTTGTTACAATCGGTGATGCGCCCGTCGCTCGGGTCGTCCGGGGCGCCGGGGTAGACGTCCGCGGCGTTGTCGTCGCAATCGTCGCCGCCGTAGGTCGCGGAGTCATGACTGTCGCCATCCGCGTCAAAGTCCGACGCGCCGTCACAATCGGAGTCCACGCCGTCGTACCAGGTCTCGCCGGCGTCGGGGTTTACTGCGGCGTCCAAATCGTCACAGTCCTCGTCGCCGTAATCGGCGCTGTCGAACCCGTCGCCATCGACGTCGTAATCGCCATCGCCGCTGCAATCGGAGTCCACGCCGTCGTAGTAAACTTCGACCGCGACGGTGGAGATCGCGGCGTCCGCGTCGTCACAATCGGTGCCACCGTAGGCGACCGCGTCCTCGCCGTCGTGGTCCATGTCGTAATCGGAGAGGCCGTCGCAATTGCTGTCGATCCCGTCGTACCAGGCGTCCACCTGCCCCGCGAAGACCGTGGCGTCGTCGTCGTTGCAGTCGGTGCCGCCATACGCGCTCGCGTCGCCGCCATCGCCGTCCATGTCGTAATCGGAGCCGCCGGAGCAATCGCTGTCGATGCCGTCGTACCAGACCTCCGCGGCGGCGCCGGCGACCGATGCGTCGTCGTCATTGCAGTCCGTGCCGCCCCAGGCTGCGGCGTCCTCGCCGTCGCCGTCCATGTCGTAGTCGTTGCCGCCGTCGCAGTCGCCGTCGATGCCGTCGTACCAGGTCTCTTCCGCGCTCGACGAAATGCTCGCATTCGCGTCGTCGCAATCCGTGCCGCCGGAGTCGATCGCGTCTTCACCGTCGCCATCCAAATCGTAATCGGAGGCGCCGTCACAATCGGCATCGATGCCGTCGTAATAGATCTCGACCTCGCCGGGGTTCACGTCGGCGTCGAGATCGTCGCAATCGTCGTCGCTCGCGTACCCGTCGCCATCCTGATCATCGTCACACACATCGCCCAAGCCATCATCGTCGGTGTCCAACTGATCGCCGTTGACGTCCGCGCGACAGTTGTCGTCTGCGTTGATCGTGCCGTCGCCGTCGTCGTCGTCGGTCCACAAGATCGTCACGTTGTCGAGCCCCACCGCTTGGGTGCCGTCGCCCAAAAGCTGGGCGCACCAATACAACGAGCCGCTGCCGTCCAATTCGCCGATCGCACCGTCGACCGTGATGGCATCGCTGCCCCCGGTCGCGGGGACCCAACTGGCGCCGTCGTAGTCGTACCAGGTGCTGCCGTCGGTCGAGAGCATGTAGCGGACCTCCCCGCCGAGCGTGTCCTCGACGGTCGCGAACCCCGTCCATGTGACCAACGTGCCAGGATCAACCGGCATCGTCCCGCAGACCTCCCCCGCCTCAGGGTAGCTCGACACCCACGCATTCACCGAACCCGCGTCCGGCGCCGCCACCGCCGTGACCGCGTCCCCAAACGCGGCATCTGAAGCACCGATCCCGTTGAACACCGCGGCGTCCACCCGGATCCAACCCTCAGCACCACCACCGCCCGCGGCCATACCCGTGCCACCGCCCCCCGCCCCGCCGCCGACCGCCGACAACGCACTGGTGTCCGCGACCATCGCCGAGACGTACACCGTCCCCCCCGCGCCGCTCCCGCCGCCGCCCTCCAGGTATGAATTCGCGGCCGCCTCGCCGGCTTCTCCATCCGCGGAGATCCGGCCTTCGAGGGACATCTCCTCGGCCCACACGATGACCACCCCGCCCCCTGCGCCGCCCGGCTTGCCCTCATACCCCCACGAAGAACCGCCGCCACCACCGCCGCCGCCGCCCATGAAGATCGCGGCCAGCTCGGCGTCTCCGGTGATCCCGCCGCCGCCACCGCCGCCCCCCCCGTAGGCCCCGCCGCACGTGTCGCCGCCGCCGCCGCCGACGGCCCCGGATCCAGCCTCCCCTGGGGCCTTGGCGCTGTCATAGCAGTGCCCCGGCTCCTCTCCGGCGCTCCCCGCATCGCCGCCGTCGCCCCCTTCGCACGCGGACAGCCCGCCACCGCCCGCCACCACGCCCGCAACGCCGCCATCGCCACCGGCACCCCCGACCGTCCCGCCACAGCCTGTCCCGCCGCCGCCACCGCCGCCACCGCCCGCGTGACCGCCGCCACCGCCACCGCCTGCGCCGTCATCGCCGTTGTCGGTGCCATCCGAGCCTCCACCGCCTGCGCCGTACGCGCCCGCGCCCCCGAACGTGCCCGTGGACGACGCGGGGCCTTCGCCCCCACCGCCGCCACCCACCCCGTCCGTTTGGATCGCGCCGCCCGCGCCGTCCATCCCGGCGGGGCTCTCGCCACCCTGCGACGATCCGCCTGCCGTCGAACCGCCCGCACCCCCGCGGTAGCCGATCCCATCGGCGTCCACAGAGGAGCTGGCGTCGATCGTGAGCAGGCCTTGCGCCCGGAAAGCCACGACCCCGCCCGAGTACCCGTCCCACGCGGAGGTGGTCAGCCGACCGGGGGTGCCGTCCGTAGCGGCGGTCACCGAGACTGAGGCGTAGTTGGGGATGCGCTGCACGATGACGGTGTTGGCATCGCCATCGTAGGCGTTGGTGAGCGGCGAGGCGAGGGTGATGTCCAGACCGGAGACGGCGGCGACGCGGGCGGTCTCCCAAGCGCCGGTCGCGGGGGTACCCGAGGTGCCGAGGACGTCGAGCACCAGTACCTCGTCGCCAATGGAGAGGTTGACGGCGGTGACGTGGGGGCAAACGAGGACATCCGGTCCAGGACCGTCCGGACCAGGGATGCAGGGCTCAGCGAGGTGCATGGTCTGCTCGCCGGACAATACGGCCCCGTCAAGGACAAAGATGTGACCATCGGGGCTCGTGCGTGTTCCAGACATGTCGGCCGAAAGGTCGAACGTCGCGCCTTCCACCACGAGATCCCCGTCCGCGCCGGTGCCGAGCGCCGGATCGTACAACCGTGCGACGCCGCCGGAGACCCCGATGGTGAGCGTGTCGTAGGTGTAATCGGCCGCCGGGTCGAGGGACCAGTCCTGGTTGGCGGCGTGCGCCAGGGCTAGGGATCCGAGGAGGAGCAGGAGGACACGGGTGGGGGTGCGCATGCCGGGGAGTGTAGTGTGTTTGTCGGGGTCTGGGTGGCCAATCGGGGCGCTGCGCACACACGGCCGCCTGGACGGTGCAAAGAGACCGCCGAGCCGGGCGCGCGCGGATCGGCCGGGCGGCATTGGTGAGACGGGCGGGCGGGGGGGCATAGGCGCTTACATTGCACCGCCCAAGGTCCGTCCGGGCAACAAATGCCGGTTTCACCACGGAGACACGAGACACCGAGGGCACGCCGGAGGGGCAAGCACCGGCGGGCGGGTCCAGGCCACGTACGGCTGCCCGCGCAGAGGCGCGAAGGCGCCAAGCGGAGGATGGCACCTTGGTGCCCGGGGCCGCGGGGAGAAGGGACTTGGCGAGACGGGCGGGCGGGGGCGGGAAGGGGGCGGCGGGAAGGGGGCGGCGGGAAGGGGGCGGCGGGTCAAGCGCCATCAAATGTCCGAAATCGCGAGGGACAGGGGGTCAAATGTCACGGACGGGGGATCGCGAACGGAGATTCGGGGCCGGAGCCGCCCACGGACCCAACGCTCGCGCCGAAACCCGGCGTTGGTTCGTGAGCGCCCGGCACAACTCACCTACATCCGGGGCGACTTGTGACATTTGACCCCGCGTCACTCAGGGATCGTGACTTTTGAGGGCCTGTCACTCGTTGGGCACCGCCGCGCGTCGCACGCCCGTTGGCCCCGGTGCCCGGCGTTTCCCCTGCCTCCGTGCATCCGTGCCTCCGTGGTGATCCCAACTCTTCAGCCGAGCACGCGGGCGGGACTTCGGCAACGCACCATTCGCCCGCGCCCTGACAACCGTCACTGACGAACCGACAACCGTCAGCCCCGCGGCGAGCCACGAACAAAGCACCCATATCCTGAACTTCGCGGCTGGCACGCTTGTTGCTTACCCTACCAGGTATGCCCACCTTTCACATCGTCGCCCACGCCCTCCATTGGCTCTACACCCGAGACTACGAGGCCGCGCACCTCTGGCACGCATTGCGCCTCGCATTCCCCGAGGCGCTGGGATGCTGCCTGATGCCCGACCACCTACACTTGCTGCTCCCACACTGCGATGCCCAGGGGCGGTTCCGCCAGATTCGCGGTGGATACAGCCGCTGGTTGACGGGTCAACCCCGGTGGGTGCAGCCGTTCCGCTGGGGGCGAGTGGCCCCGCCGGAGGAGCTGGCCGCGGACCCGGGCCACGCTCAGCGGACCATCCGGTACCTCGGTCTGAACCCCTGTCGCGGCGGGCTTGTCGCGGATCCCCTGGCCTGGCTGTGGAGCACCCATCGGGACGCGGTCGGCTTCGCAGTGGACCCGTGGGTCCGCTCACAAGATCCAGCCAGACGCCATGCCTATGTGTCAGGCGATCCGAGCGTGAGCATCGTCGGAACGCCAATGCCCAGCGTGAAGGGCGGCGTGTACGACCTCCGGGCCGTGAGCCGCGCTGTGGCGGCCGTGATGCGCGTGGGGGCCCCGGAGGTCACCCACGGGCGAGGACGGTCGCTGGCCCTCCGCACCGCGATGGCGTTCGGTCACGACGATCTCCAGGAGCTCAGCGACTGGGCGGAGTGCACCACACGCCAGGTGCGACGGGCGCTCGCGGAGCCGATTCGACGCTGGGACGTGATCGCCGACGACACGCTGCAGGCCTGCGTCCGTGCGGTCGGCGATGATCGGTTCGACGCGCCCTGGCTCGGTGAACTCCCGCGCACAGCAGCCTGGCAGGCCTATCGTCGAGCCCGGGAGGCCAAGCGGGCGGCGACCGGGCTGCTCAGGGGTTGAGGGCCGGTGCGGGGCGGGCTCGGCGGGGCTCTACCAAGTAGGTCCTCGCTGGGGCTCAAGCGCCCCCAAATGTCACGAAATCGGACTGAAGCGGGGTCAAATGTCAATCTGGGGGCACCCCGCCGCGGACCGAGGCGCGAAGGCCGCCTTTGGCACGCAGCCCCCGACGGACAAACCTGCCTTTCTCATGTCACCCGCGGCCCGCCGAACCCGGTTTGCTCGATTTTCGGAGGCACCCGGGCTGTTCTGTGACATTTGACCCCCTGTCCCTTTCGATTCGTGACATTTGACCCCCTGTCACTCTCCGAATCCCGGCGGTCCCGTCTCAAACACCCGCTCCCGCCGGTCTGAACGGCCGTCTCACGGCGGTGTCGGGCCCGACGGCGATGGGAGCGAGGCCGCCCCCCTCCGAGCGACAATCACCACCACCCGTCCAAACAACACCGCCGGCCCCAACAGCCAACCCTGAACGCGAGCATGAACCCCCGCCATCGCCTCCGGACGACGCTGGGCGAGGATCATCCGGGTCCGCAGCCAGATGGCCGGGTACAGGAACAGGGCCGCGAGGATGGAGCCGAAACGGAGCCGGTTCGCCGAGACATGCTCGATCACCAGCCCGTTGCGCCGGCACATCAGATCCAAAAAGGGCAGGGAGACCGGGTTGATGTGGTGCGCCGATATCCGAGGTTCATCGTGTCGGATCGGGAGCGGGGCGACGTCGTCGAACCCGCTGAGCAGAAGCCGCAGCCGGGAGGACAACGAGAGCGGATTGGGCGTGGACAGGACCAACCGCCCGCCGGGGGCGAGCACCCGGGTGAATTCACGAAACGCATGGTATTGGTTCTCGGCGTGCTCGATGCCCTCGACGCAAAGGACCAGGTCGAAGGCTGAATCTGGGAAAGGCAGGGACGCGTCCAAATCCGCCGCAACGGCAAGCCCCGCCCCCCGAAAGCGTTCGGGCGAAATGTCCGCGGAGGTGACGGTAAACCCCATCGTGGTCAACCGCTCGGTCAGGGCGCCCTCGCCTGCGGGAAAATCAAGGAGCCGGCCCCTCGGCAAAGGCGACAGAATGCGCACGACCGCGTCGTGAACATCCGGGAGCGCGAGAGGGCGGGGATCGGCGATGGGCGGGGCCGTAACCCTGCAGGCTCAGGCCGGACGCCGGAGGTGCGCCACCCCAGCGAGGAACGCGACCCCCATGCCGAGGGACCGCGCGGCGGCGCTTTGCATCCAGCAGATACCGCACCAGCACCATGTCGCGGTAAGCAAGGAGCCCCATCCCCTCCGCGACGAACCCCCAGGCGGCGGCGTAAACGAGCACCCGCCTCAAGCTCACCAATCCGCGCCGGAGATCCCCCCGTACGCGCCGAGATCATTGCCACTCCCATCCGCATCCAGGTCACTCGGGTCTCCGGCATCCACGCAATCGCTGGTGCTCAGCAGCTGAAGATCGTCGCTCACGTGATCCGTGTCGTCCACCCAAACCACAAATCGAGGTGCCACGCCGATGTTCCCATTTGTACCTGTGGGATCGTCCAGGTTGTAGTAGTTCCCGTAGGTGTTGGTGTACACGTTGTTGTAGCTCAAGTAGTAGGTCGATCCCCCGTCGGTGCTGCGGTTGTAAATGCCGTAGTTGTTGCCCACGATGATGCTGTTGGAGATGTCCACGGTCGCCGGGGAGTCGGCGTAGATCGCGGTGTCTGCGCTGACCAGGGTGCCGTGATCCAAGGTCAAGGAGCTCTGGTACCCCAGGTAGATCGCCCCGAGCCCATAGGAGGACGTGTTGGCGTTCAGGATGGCGTTCTGCAGCGTGATCGTGTTGTAGGAGCCAGCGGCGATCGCCGATCCGTACGTCGCGTAGTTTCCAAGCATCTGCACCCGTGTCCCGTCGATCCCGCCGCTGGACGAGAGGTACACCGCGCCACCCACATCGGCTTGGTTGTCGGAGAACGTGACGTTGACCAGGGTCGGCGTCCCGCTGAGTACGTACATGCCGCCTCCGTAGGCGTAGTCGATGTAGTAATAGATGTCGTAGCCGGAGGAGTAGGTGTAGGTCGAGTCCACCGGGAGGGTACAATCCGAGATGACCAGGTCGAGGAGCGTGGGCGAAGCGCCGCTGATGTAGATACCGCCCCCGTAGGAATAGGTGTAGTAGTAGTGGTAGGTGTAGGGCTCGGACTCGTTCTCCGAATCCGAATAGGCGGTGTGTCCCGTGCTCCCCGAGATCGTGAACCCGTCCAGCACGGTACGGGAGGACTCCCGATTCTCGAAGGTGACCGCGCTGGTCCCGTTGGCCACAATCCAGGTGAGCTCAGCCCCGTCCGTGGATCTCACCTCTGTGGTGGCGCCGTTGAAATTGATGGACTCGGTGTAGCTGCCGGGCCCGACCATCACGCAGCTCCGGCCAGCGTCAATGCCCTCTTGAATCGAAGCATAGGGATCGCTCATCGTCCCGCCAGCGTTTCGGCGGCCATCTGTCTGGACCCACGCGGGCGAGGCGCTGTCGGTGTCATCGCAATCCCAACCGTTCTCGACGAACCCCTCGGGGATTTGACACTCGGCCTTAGGCGCGGCCAAATCGCCGCTGCCATCGCGGTCCGAATCAGGGTAGCTGGTGACCACCAGCAGATCCTCGTCAATCCCGCCGTCGCAGTCGTCATCCGCTCCGTTGCAGATTTCGTCGCTACCAGGAAAGGCGTTCGCGTCCAAATCGTCACAATCGCGGTCGTTCGACGCCCCGCCGCCATCACACGCGAGCGGCACTGAGGGGTCGCCGAACCCATCGCCGTCGGCGTCCTGAAAGGTGCCTTCGGCGTCCTCATCCTCTTCGCCGTCACAATCATTGTCCACGCCGTCGCAGGGATCGTCGGCGCCCGGGAGGACGTTCGCATCCGTGTCGTCGCAATCGTCGGGAGGGCTGACGCCGTCGCCGTCTTCATCGACAGGACCCGTGTCATCGACGTCGGTGTCGCTGTCGCGATCGTCTTTCGGCGGGCGCTTGGTTCCGGTGTCCTCCCCCGCGCCCGAGCAAGCGGGAAGGAGAGCGAACACAGGGAGCGCGAGACAGGCGCGGAGCAGCATCCCGCCAGCTTATCCGGGTTACCCGGGCGCGTGCGCATCGCGATCGCCATCGACGGCCCCGCCTCGTCGGGCAAGGGCACCGTGGCGCGGTTCGTCGCGGCGCGGCTTGGGTACAGCTATGTGGACACCGGCGCCTTGTACCGCGGCGTGGGGCTGCACCTGCTCCGGGCCGGACTCGCACCGACGAACGCCGAGGAAGCTGCAACGGTGGCGAGGAGACTGGTGTTTCATTTCGAGTGGCGCGAAGGGTCGTTGCGCGTCGCGATCGACGGCAAGGAGGAGACGGGCAACATCCGCGGGGAGGAGGTCGGTCGGGCAGCGAGCGCCGTCGCGGTCCACCCCGGCGTGCGCGCGGCGTTGCTCCAAACCCAGCGGGATCTGGGCGCTCGCGGCGGCGTCGTGATGGACGGTCGCGACATCGGGACGGTCGTGCTGCCCAACGCACAGCTCAAGATCTTCCTGGATGCGTCGTTGGAGGAGCGCGCCAGACGGCGTCACGCGGAGGCGCCCGGCGTCCCGTTGGAGGAGGTCCGCCGCCAACTGCACGCGAGGGACCTGCAGGACTCCGGCCGCGAGACCGCGCCGCTCCGTGTGGCGGATGACGCGGAGTTTGTGGATACGACAGGGCGGAGCGTTGAGGAGGTCGTTCAGCAGGTGATTGCGCTGGCCCGGGATCGCGGAGCTTGAGGCGCCTACAGCCTCTTCCCTTGACGTTCCCTCACAATCCGTTACACGCCGGCCCGCCTCTACAGGTCCGCCTGGGAGTCACGGCCTGAGCGCAGCGAGGATGCGCCCAGGTTGAAGGTGTGCCGCCAATCCCGGCGCCGCACCGGTCTCTAACCCTCCTCCTCGTACTCGAACTGTGTGGCTGCAACGCCGCACGCAGGATTTCCAACCTTCATGACTATCGACCTCGATATCCCCCTCGACCAGATCAGCGCCGACGACTTCAAGCTCTTCTTCGATGAGTTCCTCAACGACAAGTCCGTGCGCGAGCAGAGCGTCGTCAAGGGCACCATCATCGAGATCGGGGAAGACCTCGTCACCGTGGACATCGGCTACAAGGCCGAGGGATCCATCAAGAAGTCCGAGTTCATCAACGAGCAGGGCGAGCTGACGGTCAAGGTGGGCGACGTGGTGGACGTCTACCTGGACCAGATGAGCGAAGAAGACGGTCTCTTGGAACTCTCCAAGGAGAAGGCCGATCTCATGCGCGCCTGGGACGAGATCAGCAAGGCCGTCGAGAAGGACGAGACCGTCAAGGGCGCGATCATCGGCCGCGTGAAGGGCGGCTTGGCCGTGGACATCGGCGTGAAGGCGTTCTTGCCCGGCTCGCAGGTGGACCTGCGCCCGGTGAAGAACCTGGACCGCCTGATCGGCGAGACCCACGAGTTCAAGATCATCAAGTTCAACAAGAAGCGCGGCAACATCGTGCTCTCCCGCCGCGTCCTGCTGGAGCGGGAG
The DNA here is from genome assembly GCA_947483545.1 of Deltaproteobacteria bacterium. The sequence goes on from CANKNP010000053.1 coordinate 11,505, forward strand.
CGCGAGGACAAGAAGAGCGAGACCCTCAAGTCGTTGAAGGTCAACGCGATCATGCTCGGCACCATCAAGAACATCACCGACTACGGCGCGTTCGTGGATCTCGGCGGGATCGACGGCCTGTTGCACATCACCGACATGTCCTACGGGCGCATCACGCACCCCAGCGAGATGTTCGAAGTCAGCCAGCAGATCGAGGTCAAGGTCCTCAAGTACGACGAAGACAGCCAGCGCGTCTCCCTCGGCTACAAGCAGATCCGGCCCGACCCCTGGGACGACGCCGAGTACAAGTACCCCGTGGGCGCCATCGTCCGCGGCAAGGTCGTCAGCATCGTGGACTACGGCGCGTTCGTGGAGCTGGAAGACGGCATCGAAGGCCTCGTGCACATCTCCGAGATGACGTGGAACAAGCGCGTCAAGAACCCCTCGAAGCTGGTCAACCAGGCCGATCTCGTCGAGGCCATGGTGCTCGGCATCGATCTGGAGAACCGCCGGATCTCGCTCGGTATGCGCCAGCTTGAGGCCAACCCCTGGAAGGCCATCAGCGACAAGTACCCGGTCGGCACCATCGTGCGCGGCAAGGTGCGCAACATCACCGACTTCGGCATCTTCATCGGCATCGAAGACGGCATCGACGGCCTGGTCCACATCAGCGACATGAGCTGGGGCCAGCGCGTCCGCCACCCCTCGGAGCGCTTCAACAAGGGCGACGAGGTCGAGGCCCGCGTGCTCAACGTGGACGTCGAGAACGAGCGGTTCAGCCTCTCGATCAAGGCCCTCTCCGAAGACCCATGGCTCGGTGTTCAAGGCCGCTACTACCTGGGCCAGGTCATCGCCGGCAAGGTCGTCCACAAGGCCGACTTCGGCGTGTTCGTGGAGCTGGAGGACGGCATCGAGGGCCTCGTGCACTACAGCGAGCTCATCAACGGGGCCGGGGACTGGCAGGCTGCCTACCCGGACAACCAGGCGATCAACGCGGAGATCATCAACATCGACACGCACGACCGCAAGGTCAGCTTGTCGGAGCGTGGTGCGGTTGACCGCGCGCAGGGCGGCGACGTCAAGGAGATCTTGCGCAAGCAGGGCGACTCCTCGGCGCGGCTCGGCGACATCATGGGCGATCTTTCGCGCCGGATGCGCGACCGCTAGCGTCAGCCTACTCGGCGCGTTCAAAGGGCCATCTCGGGCGGTTCGCCGCTCGGGGTGGCGCTCTTCCTTTTGGGGCCGGCTCGGGGCCACCCTCCAGGGTCAAACTCGGGCCGTGGAACGCCGGTGGTTACCGTCTGGGGACGAAGGCATACAGCGCCGACAGAGTTTTCAGCCGAACCCCCCCCGCCCTTCGGGCACCTCCCCCCGGTGGGGGGAGGGCAGAGAGGCAGATCGGGCTCTCCAGTAGCCCGTAGCCCGTAGCCCGTAGCCTCCCCGATCACCCCTGCGCCATCGTCCACAGCTCAATCCCCGCGGCGGCGAGGACTGGCCCGTCCGCGGCGTAGAAGTCCGAGGCGAAGGTGCGTGCCCCTGTGGCGTGGGCCATGGCGACCATGCGAAGGAGCGCGGCGTGGGCTGCGGGATCGCTTGAGGTGTTGGCCGTCCACCTCCGCCCGATGCTGATGAGATCGGGCCGTAGGTAGGCGACCGAGCCGACTTCCCACGGGGAGCCCAGCCCGAACGGCACGCCGGCGTCCTTCAACGCAGCTCGGACACGGACCAGGCGCTCCAACGCGACCCGACCGACGGCGATGATCGCGCGGTTCCCTTGGGTGAGCTCCGCGAGGTTCTCGCAAACTGCAAACCCAGCCAGCGTAGCGGCCTCCACGCGGAAATACGCCAGACCGAGGCTCACGTGAATCGGTGCTGCCAAGGCGGAAAGATCACGCCCTCGATAGAACTCCCGGCCGACCCGGGCGCAGTCAGCGAGGCGAACGAGCGGGCGTTCGGCCCAGCCGAGGCCTTCGTCGGCGCCGGACACGCAGCCCTTGCCGCGCGCCTTGCTGCAGGCGAGCTGCTCATCCGCATCGCGGACGGCTTCCCCGAGGGTTCGCGCCCCGGTCGCGTCGGCCACGCCATTGCTACAGCTCAGGCCGACCCGGGCGCCTTGGGATCTCACCGATGTGACCGACACAGCAGCGCAGATCTGATCGGCGACCGCGCGGGCGGAGGCGAGCGGGGTCTCAGGGAGCAGGATCACGAACTCGTCGCCGCCCAGCCGGCCGAGGTGGTCCCCGGGCCGGAGGATGCCGGCGATGACGCGGGCAAGCTCCCTCAAGGCGCGATCCCCCGTGTCATGCCCGTGGATGTCGTTCACCCACTTGAAGTCGTCGCAGTCGAGGAGGAGGCAGGCGACGACCGCCTCGTCCCGGAACAGTTGCTGCACGAGCGTCTCCACCCCGCGCCGGTTCCACACCCCCGTGAGCGCGTCGTGCGTCGCCAGGGCATCGAGGGTGCGGTTGGCGGTGCCCAGCTCCCGGTTCTTCCGGAGCTGCTCCTGCTCGGCCGCCCGCTGCTCGGTGACGTCCCGGAGTGTCGCGATCAAGGCGCGCACTCCCCGCCAGGTGGTGGGCCCCACGAGCGCCTCCGCCACCCGACCGCCCGAGAGCGGCACGTCGGACCGGCCCCCTGGCGCGAGCTTGCCCGCGAACGGCTCGCCAACAACCGCGCCGAACTCGGCGACGGCGAGGCCGTTGGCGAACAAAACCCTGCCGTCGAGATCGGCGATGACGAGGCCGTCGCGCGCTTGGCGAACCGCCTGGATCGTCGCCTCCAGCGCTTCGGCGTGTCCCCGAAGCTCGGACCTGAGCCGGAACCGCTCCATCGCGTGGCGGATCGACCGATCCAGCGACCGCTGATCGAACTGTCCCTTGACCAGGAAGTCCTCGGCCCCGCCGTCCATGGCGCGCAGCTCGATCACCGCCTCCTCCGACGCAGTGAGCACCAGGACGGGCAGGTGGCCGAACGTCGTCCCGATCGCCTGGAGCGCTTGGGGCCCCGCAGAGTCCGGCAACTGCAGGTCAAGCAGCACGACATCCACGCCAGTCACCTTGGCCGCGGCGGCTTCCAGCGTTTCCGCCGTGACCACCTCCACGCGCTGGCCGCACATCGTCAGGGCGTCGCGGATGACGACGGCGTGAAGCACGCTGTCCTCGACGACGAGCACACAAAGCGGAGCAGAAGCCAGCACAGAGTCTCCAGAAGCCGGCCGTATCCTACACCTTTTCGTAACGCTGGCCGAACCAGGCGAGCTCGTCGGCGAGGGCTTCCGGCCAGGAGGTGCCATCCGGATCGTGGCGCCCGCAGGGGGTGAAGGTCGCGTAGCCGGGGTAGCCCCCGGTGGCGTCGGGATCCTGGCCGGGCGGAGCGGGCGGCAGCACGGTGAGGATGCCCTCTCCTGCACTCAACCGAAGCGGGTGGAGCCAGCACGCCAGGGGCTTCCACGTCCAGGGTTCCAGCCCCGCGGCCTCGGCTGCCGCCTGCAAGGAGCAACGCCCATCCGAGAGCGTGAAGACGCAGCGCGTGTCGGTGAAATGTGCCGGCCGTTGCTTGTAGATCCACGCGCGAGTGGCGGTCTTGCGTCCGCTACCGGTGGGGGTGTGCACCGTCTGGATCTTCACCTTCGGCAGGTGTGTAAAGTCCCCGGGCCGGGCCCTGATCGCCTCGCGGATCCGGTGTTCGTCATCGGGCGTGAGCCAGGCCCCGTCGTGACAACAAAGGGCCTCGCACGCGGAGAGATCACATCGAGCTAACCTGGGGGAACCGGCCTTGTGGCCGAGCCGCGGTTCGTCCGGCGCCGTCGTGCTACCTGCTTCGCCCGTGCTCTTCAACTCGCTCCTGTTCGTGGGCTTTCTCGGCGTGGTCTGGCCCACGTACCTGCTTGTGCCCGGGGGGCTCCGCAGGCACCTGCTCCTCGCCGCATCCCTCCTATTCTACGGCTGGTGGAGTGTGAAGTTCCTCTGCCTCCTGTTGGCGACGGCGACGTTCGATTGGCTCTTGATTCGGGCGATGGAACGGTGGCCCGACCACCGTCGCCGGATCGTGATCGCCTCGGTGCTCGCAAACCTCGGGGTGTTGGCGTACTTCAAATACCAGGGGTTCTTTGTCGCTGAGCTCAACGCGGCGTTGGGCACGGACCTGCCGATCCTCTCCTTGGTCCTGCCGGTCGGCATCTCGTTCTACACGTTCCAGGCCATGGCGTGCACCATCGACGTGAGCCGGGGGCACCTCCCCGCCAACTCGGTGCGCCGGCTCGATGACTTCCTGCTTTTCATCAGCTTTTTCCCTCAGCTGGTCGCCGGGCCGATCGAGCGCGCCGGGGATCTCGCGCCCCAGTTGGCCAGGTTGCGGCGACCAACCACCCAGGAGGTGTCCGAGGGCGTCGTGCTCATCGCCTGGGGGGCGTTGAAAAAGGTCGTGATGGCGGACAACCTCGCGCCGCTCGTCGCCGCGGGCTTTGACGTCGAGCGGCCGACCGGGTTCGGCGTGACCCTCGCCGCGTACGCGTTCACCCTGCAGATCTACGGGGACTTCTCTGGGTATTCGGACATGGCGCGCGGCATCGGGCGGCTGTTCGGCGTGCGGCTGATGCAGAATTTCGACGCGCCGCTCTGGGCCGCCAGCCCGCGGGAGCTGTGGCGCCGCTGGCACATCTCGCTCTCCCAATGGCTCCGAGACTACCTGTACATCCCGCTCGGCGGAGGTCGCAAACGTGCCGCGTTCAACCTGCTGTTGACGATGCTCCTGGGCGGCCTCTGGCACGGCGCCAACTGGACGTTCGTGCTCTGGGGGGCCTGGCATGGTCTGGCCCTGGCGGTTCAACGCCTGCTCGGGAACCCGGAGCCGCGGGGGCTGTGGCGCGTGCCGGCTACCGTCGCCATGTTCCACTTCACAGTCTTCGGCTTCGTGCTGTTCCGCGTCGCCGACCTGCACGACCTGTCCAGGATGTTCGACCCCTTCTACATCAACCCGTTCCCGGCATCCGCCGATCACTACGCGAGCCTGCGCCTCCTCGCGTGCCTCGCGACACCCGTGCTCCTCGTGGACCTCGCGCTGCTCTGGCGACGGGACGTGCTGGCCCTGCCCCCGTTCACCCAGCCCTTGCTCGCGGGCGCCGCCTTCGCCCTCGTCGTGCTGCTCGGCGCGACGAGAGCGCAGACCTTCATCTACTTCCAGTTTTGACCCAAACTCCCCGCCTTCACTATACCCTTCTCGCCGTCGTCGCATCGGCGGTGCTCCTGCGCTGGGCGACGGCTCCCTCCCACCTCCCGGCCTCGCTCGCGGACCGAATGGGGGCGTTGAACCCTGGTGACGGCGCCGACGTCGTGATCCTGGGGACCTGTCTCGCCTCGCAGGAGCTGAACGACCGCGCCGTAGCGACCGCGTGGGGAAAGGGTGAGGTTCACGGGCTGGGAATGGCCGGCACCGGCCCGATGGACTGGGCGCTCGCGGTGCGCAACCTCCTGCCGGACGGGGTCGAACGCATCGTCGTGGCGTTCGTCCCGGGGGATCTGCAGAACGCGGTGCCGCCGCATGAGAGCCGGACGACGGAGCTGATGACGGTCGCGGACCTGCCGGACGTCTGGATGTCGTGCCCCACCGGCTCTCGGACACATTGCGGGACGGAGTTGGCCCTCTCGTTCGCCTGGCCGGCGTATCGATACCGGGGGTTTGTCGCGGCGAAGATTTGGGCCTCGGTCGGGGCCAGCGCCCCTCCCCTGCCCCCCGCCGGGCCACGCGCGCCGATCGCTGCGGTGCCGCCATCGCCGGAGGATGCCCTCGCCTGGATCGCCCGCCTCACCGACGCCGCCCACGATCACGACGCGGCCATCGACTTCGTGCAGATGCCCGTCCGCGCCGATGCCAACCGGACGGTCGCGTCGCAGGATCCCGGACTACCCGGGTTGAAGGCGGTCCTCTCGGACCACGGCGCAGGCTTCGCCCAGCTCCCCTCGCTCCCCGCCGCGATGTTCACGGACGAGCACCACGTCGCGCCGGAGGGGGCCGATCAGCTCTCGGCTGAGCTGGGGGCCTGGCTGCGGGAAAGATGAGCCGAACGGAGGGCCTCCGAAAATTCCATGAGCCGAGCAGGGCTCAACTCTCCGCGACAATCCGACCATCTTCAAGCCGGACACGTCGGCTCGCGGCGGCGGCCACCGTCGCATCGTGGGTGACCATGACGATGGTCCGGCCCGCGGCGTGCAGGTCGCGGATGAGCGCCAGGACGTCGGCGCCCGATCGACTGTCCAGGTTTCCCGTGGGTTCATCCGCGCAGATCAGGTCGGGATCGGTCGCCAAGGCGCGCGCGATCGCCACGCGCTGACACTGGCCGCCGGAGAGCTCGGCGGGCGTGTGGTGGGCGCGATCGCCGAGCCCGACCTGCGCGAGCAACTCCCGAGCGCGTGAGAGGCGCTTCACGGTGGGCCAACCCGCGTAACGTAAGGGCAACGCCACGTTCTCATCCGCCCGGAGGAGCGGCAAAAGGTGGAAGGATTGGAAGACGAAGCCGATGCGGCGGTTTCGGAGGTGCGCGAGGCCCGCGTCGTTGAGCGTGTCCACGGCGACGCCATCGAACAGGTACGAGCCCGCGTCGGGCCGCTCCAGCCCCCCGAGCACGGTCAAAAGCGTGGACTTTCCCGACCCGCTCGGCCCGACCAGGGCTACGAACTCGCCACGTTGAACCGTGAGGCTGACCCCATCGAGCGCGCGGACCTCGACGCCCCCGGCGCGGTAGGCCCGGACCAGGCTGGAGACCGCGAGGAGCGGGGGGATGAGCACCGAGCGGGGGTAACCCCGGGGACGAATCCATCGATCGGGAGGCCCTCCCTTTCGACGGAATCCATCGATCGGGAGGGCCTCCGTTGCGTTGGAGTGCGATAGCCCCGGGGATGCTCCTCTGGCTGGTCTCGAACCCCGCTGCAGCGGAAGACTGGACGCTGCGAGACGCGGTCGCGCACGCCCTGGCGCACAACGTGGAGCTGCGGCAGGCGGTGCTGGACACGGAGACCGCAGAAGCCTCGCTGGTCGAGACGCGCGCGGGGTGGGGGCCGTCCCTGGCGGCGGCCGCCGGGGTTGCCAGCGTGGCGGCGGGGGGTGAAGTGGAGGGGGGGCTCGGATGGAGCGTGGGGGTCTCTCAACCCCTGCCCACGGGCGGGACGGTGTGGGTCGGCGGATCGCAGGATCAAGCCATCGCGAGACAGCTCGCGGATGCGAGCGTGTCGAGCTTCACGGGGGTGACGGTGGACCAGCCGGTGCTGGAGGGGGCGTGGGGGGCGGCGGGGTATGCACGCGCCCAGGGAGTGTTCGCCGCGGAGGGGGCGAGGCTCCGCGAGCGGGATGCGCGCGAGGGGCTCGTGGTCGAGGTGGCGAACGCCTATTGGGAGCTGGTCGCGGCACGCGAGCGGGAGCGCTTGGCGGTTCGGTCCGTCGAGA
>CANKNP010000054.1 GCA_947483545.1 Deltaproteobacteria bacterium
GCCGACCCCACGGGCGGTTCCCCGCGGAGCCCGTCCACGTCGCGATGGAGGGGGGCCGAGGCGCTACGCCTGCGGGCGCGGACCAAGCCATGCCCCAAGGTCATCGGCACCGCCGACGTGCCTGCCGTCCATGGCGCGGACGCCGAGAGGATGGCCCGGAGCCCGCCCATCCCCCCTCACCCCACCCGATCCGTCACATCCTTCCCCCCGCCGAAGTTCGTGATCAAACACATGATCACGTAGATCGGCCCCCACGGGATCCCCCACCAGCCCAGCACCAGCGTGAGCAACGTGTACGGCAGGCCCTTCACCAGCGCGCTCTCGCCCTTCTTGATCAGGTGCACTGCCGACGGCCGCTTGAACGTCATGAGGATGATCGAGATCGTGTATTCGAAGTACACAAGTTTGCCGCCGTTGCGCAGCTCGGCCAACAGCTCGGCCTCGGTCATGCCTTCGGCGCCAGAGATCGCGGCCACTACTCCCCCAGTCCTGGAACGGGCTTCGTAGCGCACAACGCGTGGATCTCGGCGCGCACCTTGGCGATTCGCTCGGCGTCCTCGCGGTGGTCGAGGGCGTCGGCGATCAGATCGGCGACACGGATCGCATCGTCCCGGCCGCAGCCCCGCGTGGTCATCGCCGGGGTGCCGAGCCGGATCCCGCTGGTGATGAACGGGCTGCGCTTCTCGTTGGGCACGGTGTTCTTGTTCACCGTGATGCCGGCCCGGCCGAGGGCCTCCTCGGCGTCCTTGCCCGAGTAGGGCTTTTCGGACAGGTCGAGCAGCATCAGGTGGTTGTCGGTGCCGCCGGAGACGAGGGCAAAGCCGCGCTCTTGAAGCCGCGTGGCCATGGCCTGTGCGTTGTCCAGCACCTGCTGTTGGTAGGCCTTGAACGTGGGCTGCAGCGCCTCGCCAAAGGCCACCGCCTTGGCCGCGATGATGTGCATCAGCGGGCCGCCCTGGCTCCCGGGGAACACCGCGCTGTTGAGCGCCTTCATGTGGTCGGCACGGGCCATCGAGATCCCGCCGCGGGGGCCGCGCAGGGTCTTGTGCGTCGTGCTGGTCACAAAGTCACAGTGTGGGACCGGCGAGGGGTGCAGCCCCACAGCGACGAGCCCGGCGACGTGTGCGATGTCGGCGAGCAGCAGGGCGCCCACCTCATCCGCGATGGTGCGGAACGCCGCGAAGTCCCAGAGACGGGGGTACGCGCTCGCGCCGGTCACGATCATCCGGGGGCGCTCCCGGAGCGCGATCTCTCGCACCTGGTTCATGTCGATCCGCCCGGTGGCGTCCACCTTGTAGTGAACGGCCCGGTAGAGCTTGCCGGAGCTGTTGGCCGGCGAGCCGTGCGTAAGGTGACCGCCGTTAGAGAGATCCAGCCCGAGCAGTACATCCCCGGGCTTCAAGCACGAGAGGTACACCGCCGCGTTGGCCTGGGCGCCCGAGTGTGGCTGCACGTTGACGCCGTCCGCGCCGAAGAGCTGGAGCGCCCGCTGCCGAGCGAGGTCTTCCACCTGATCAACCACACTGCAACCGCCATAGTAGCGCTTTCCCGGCAGGCCTTCCGCGTACTTGTTCGTCAACACCGAGCCGGCAGCGGCCATGACCGCCGCCGAGGCGTAGTTCTCGGACGCGATGAGCTCAAGGTCCTCCCGTTGGCGGACCTCCTCAGCCTGGATCATCGCCCAGACGGCCGGATCTTGAGATGCGATGGGGTTCATGGGGACTCCGTGGGATCGATCTTGGCGACGCGGGTGGCATGGCGCCCGCCTTCAAAGGTGGCGTTCAGGAACGCATCGATGATGTCGAGCGCGAGGCCGACCCCGACGACCCGCTGGCCCATGCAGAGCACGTTGGCGTCGTTGTGCTGGCGGGTGGCGTGGGCCGAGAAGGTGTCGGCGCACACGGCGGCGCGAACGCCCGCGAGGCGGTTGGCGGCCATCGCCATGCCCTGTCCGGTGCCGCAGATCAAGATGCCAAGCCCCTCCCCGTCTGCGACACGACGCCCCAGGGCTTGCGCGAAGTCCGGGTAGTCGCACGAAGCGGTGTCATTCGTGCCGATGTCCACCACCTCGTGTCCACCCTGGACAAGGTGGGCGACGACCGGGGCTTTGAGCCCGAGCCCTGCGTGATCGTTGGCGACGAAGATGCGGGACATAGGCGCTCCGGGCGGGGGGTTTCAGTCCTGGAAGCGGCGGAAGACGAGCGTGGCGTTCGTGCCGCCAAACCCGAAGGCGTTCGACAGCGCGGCCCGCGCCTGGAGCTGCCGCGCGACCTTCGGCACGTAGTCGAGATCGCAGGCAGGATCGGGGTTCTCCAGGTGCGCCGTCGGGGGCAGGATCCCGTGGTACAGCGCCAGCGCCGAGGCGATGGCCTCGACCCCGCCCGCCGCGCCCAGCATGTGCCCGGTCACGCTCTTGGTGCTCGACACCGCGAGCTTCTTCGCGTGGTCGCCGAACACGCCCTTGATCGCCTGTGTCTCCGTCGCGTCGTTCATCGGCGTGCTGGTGCCGTGCGCGTTGACGTAGTCGATGTCCTCGGGGTTGAGCTGCGCGTTTTTCAACGCTGTGCGCATCGCCCTCGCGGCCCCGGCCCCTCCTGGTGGCGGCGCGGTCTCGTGGTACGCATCGTTCGAGTGCGCGTAGCCGACGATCTCTGCGTAGATGGTGGCCCCGCGCGCCTTTGCGTGCTCCAGCTCCTCCACAACGACGATGCCCGCGCCCTCCCCCATCACGAACCCGTCCCGCTCCGCATCAAACGGGCGTGACGCCGTCTCCGGATCGTCATTCCGCTTCGACAGCGCTTTCATCACCATGAAGCCGGAGAGCCCCAGCGCGGTGATGGCGCCCTCCGCCCCGCCGGCCAGGCAGACATCGCAGTCATCGTAGCGAATCGCCCGAAACGCCTCGCCGATGGAGTGGTTCCCCGTCGCGCAGGCGGTGGCCACGCACAAGCTTGGCCCCTGGGCGCCCATCTCGATCGCGAGGTGACCACCCGCCAGGTTCGAGAGCGCCCGCGGGATGAAGAACGGCGACAGGCCCTTGTAGCCCCGCTCGCGGAACGCCTCCGCCCCCGCCACGATCTCGTTGAGCCCGCCGATGCCGGTGCCGATGAACATCCCGAACCGCGGGTTGCCCTCGGTGAAAGGGGTGAAGCCCGCGTGCGCGAACGCCTCGCGCGCCGCGACCATCGCGTACTGCGCGAACAGGTCAAGGCGCTTCGCCATCTTGCGGTCGATCAGCTCCTCGCTGCGGAAGCCCTTGACCTCCGCGGCGATCTGAACTGGGAACCCCGTCGCGTCAAAACGGGACACCCGCCGCACTCCCGAGCGCGCAGCGACCATCGCGTCCCAGGTGGACGCGGCATCATTGCCGCAGGGGGTGACCGCTCCGAGGCCGGTGATGACAACCCGGCGCACGGAGCCTACACGGCTTTGTTGGAGATGTAGTCGATGGCGTCTTGCACGGTCGAGATCTTCTCGGCGTCCTCATCCGGGATCTGGATGGAGAACTCCTTCTCGATCTGCATGACCAGCTCGACGATGTCGAGGGAGTCCGCGCCGAGATCGTCGATGAACGACGCCGCGGGCACGACCTCCGTGGCGTTCACGCCGAGGGATTCGGCGATGAGGTCTTTCACACGACGTACGGTCTCTTCGTTGGCCATCAGATGCTCCTAAGCGCACGCCGGGTATCCGGGCCGTCACCCGCGCGCCACCAATCGGCTCCCGACCTGCGCCCGCAACTGCGGGATCATGCCTGCTTGCACGCAGCTATGCGCGAACCGCAGGGCGCTCGCCACCGCCCGCGCATCTGCCCGCCCGTGCCCGACCACCGCTACGCCGCTCACGCCCAGGAGCAAGGCGCCACCGACGTTGTCGTAGGTCGTGCGCTGGCGAAACCGCCGCCACGCGCCGCTCAACAGCCACGCCGCGAACCGGTCGCTCCCCCGCCGCAGGATCTCCTCCTTCAGGATGCGAGCCACGACCTCCACCGTGCCTTCGACGGTCTTGAGCATCACATTGCCGACGAACCCGTCGCACACCAGCACATCGCATTCCCCCCGCAGCGCTGCCAATGGCTCGATGTTGCCGACAAAATGCATCCCCGTCGGGCTCCCCGCCTCCCTCGCGCTCATCGCCTCCAACAACTGCCAGGCCTGCTTGACCTGCTCGTTGCCCTTGCCCTTCTCCTCGCCGTTGGCAAGAAGCCCCACGCGGGGCCTGTCGATCCGCAGCACAGCCCGCGCGTAGGCGTCCCCCAACACCGCGAATTGTTGCAGCAGCTCGGCCTTGCAGTCCACGTTCGCGCCCAGGTCCAACAGCACAAGTTGTCCGCCATCTTTCCGAGGAACCACGGTCGCGAGGGGCGGCCGTGTCACGCCCGGCACCGGGCCAAGTACGTGCAAGGCGCTCGCCATCGCAGCGCCTGAGTGCCCGCACGTCACGGCACCGGTGGCCTGACCGTCTCGGACCAGCTCAAAGATGCGCCGGATGGAGCTGTCCGGCTTCTTGCGCAGCGGGGTCGTCGCCGGCTCGTCCATCCCGACGATCTCGGGCGAATGGACCACGGTCAGACCGTGCGGCACCTTGCCCTTCAACTTCTCCCCGTTGCCCACCAGAACCACGGGCACGCCCTGCCGATGCGCGAGCAGCGCACCAGCGATCATCTCGTCCGGGGCCCGGTCGCCGCCGAATGCGTCGAGGGCGATCATCGGGCCGAGGTTACTCGACCGTCGGGGTTTCCAGGTTGTCCGGGAAGATCTGCTTGCCGCGATACTCGCCGCAGGAGGGACAGACGTGGTGGCGCTGCTTGGTCGCGCCGCACTTGGGGCAGGACTCAGTGGCGATCGTAGCGGTCAGGAAGTCGTGCGCGCGGCGCATGCCGATGACACTGCGGGAAGAGCGCTTCTTGGGGACGGGCATGGCAAAATCTCCGGAGGGACGAGACAGAAAAAGGGGCGCACAGACGCGCGACCGGGGGCCTAACTTCCTTTGGGCTTCCAGCCAGCGAGCGCGCCGAACGGGGAGAGTGAACCGTCGAGGGCGGCCGCGCCAAGAGCGCGGAATCGCTCGGCGCAGGCGGCATCCTCGCCGGCGTTGTCGGGCGAGGCATCGGCACAAACCCAGCGCGGAGGCGCCTCGACCTGCAACGACTCCACGACCACGTCGGCCAGGTTCAGCGCCACGCCGTCGTACTCGCTCGCGTCCACCACCTCCTCGATGCTCTCGGGCAGGGCGGGCCCGGCGGCGTCATCGTCCTCCGTGCGCTCGGGCACGGCGTCGATGGGGGAGTAGACGCAGGCCACGGTGGGCGCGAGCGACAACGAGATGGAGGCCATGCAGCGGTCGCAGGGGACCTGCATGGTGATGGCCAACTCTCCGCGGACAACAAGGTGAACGCCGTGTCGCTCCACGCGCAGGTGCCCGGTGACCCGCGGCGATCCGAACGCCTGCTCCGTGGCCGCTGCGGCCCAGGGGCCAAGCGGGACCTCAAGCCCTGCGGTGGGGACGGCGTCGAGCGGGACGATCGGGAGGGGCACGGGGACTCGGCCGGAAAAGGGCGGCGGGGCGTATGACAAGGGGATGGGAGTGTCAAGGCGCCCTTCCCGGGTCGGCGGCGTTTGGCCGGTGGGGTGGCCCTCGCCCGGGTCCGCCGACTCCGCTGGATCCACGGGCGTTTCACCGCTACACCGACCCCATACCGATGGCCGATAGCCCGCCATAGAACATAACTGAGGGGCTCAGTTATGTTCTGTCGGGGTGGCAAGCCTCCAGCCCCCCCCCCCGAATACACCTCCCCGACAATCTGTTGCATACCGCGACCGACACAGGCAAAATGCGCCCCATGTCGCTCACGCTCCTGGCACTCGTCTCCCCGTTGTTCATCCACACGGCCCACGCCGGCACCTTCTACGCCGACGATGACGGCGATGGCTACGGCGACGTCTACTTCCCGAAGTCGGGGACGACCGCCCCCGCCGGGTATGTGGCCGACGCGACCGACTGCGATGACAATCGCGCGGCCAGCAACCCCGGCGCCACGGAGACCTGTACCGGCTACGACGACGATTGCGACTCGTTCATCGACGAAGGCAGCGTGTGTCCCTACTACGTGGTCCAGAACGGCCACGCGTACATGTACATCAACACAGTGGCGTCGTGGGCCGACCACCAGGCGTACTGCAGCGCCTTTGGCTACAGCCTCGCCGAGATCGGCAGCCTGGCCGAGAACTCCTACGTGGACGCCGTCGCGGACACCGTCTCCGGCGAGAAGTGGTGGTTTGGCCTGAACGACATCGCGAGCGAGGGCTCGTTTGTGAACCCGAGCGGCGCCCCGGTGAGCTTCACCTACTGGCACTCGGGTGAGCCCAACAACGCGGGCGACGAGGACTGCACGCAGTTCAACCGGTTCTCCGACGATACCTGGAACGACGAGCCCTGCTCCTCCACGTTCCGCGGCGTGTGTGAATCGGGCCAGCTCACCGTCTGGTACTACGACGCCGACAGCGATGGCTACGGCACGAACAGCACAACCTATACAAGCATCGATCAGCCCTCCGGCTACGTCATCCGCGGCGATGACTGTAACGACAGCGACACGTCTGTCAGCCCCGGCGATCTGGAGATCTGGTACGACGGCACCGACCAGGACTGCGACGGCAACGACACCGACCAGGACGAAGACGGCTACGACTACACGATCGACTGTGACGATACGGACGCGGCCATCCACCCCGGCGCGACGGAGTCCTACTACGACGGCGTCGATCAGGACTGCTCCGGCACTTCGGACTACGACGCGGACGGTGACGGTCAGGACTCGGACCTGTACGGCGGCACGGACTGTAACGACGCCGATCCCGCAACCTACACAGGGGCCTCCGAGTCCTGGTACGACGGCGTCGATCAAGCCTGCGATGGCGGCAGCGACTACGACCAGGACGGCGACGGTCACGACTCCGCCAGCTACGGCGGGGATGATTGCAACGACGGCGACGCGTCCACCTACCCGGGCGCGGCAGACGCCGTGGGCGACGGCATCGACCAGGACTGCTCAGGTTCCGACAATCAGGACGCCGACGGCGATGGCTATGACGGCAGCGCGTACGGCGGGCCTGACTGTGACGATGCCAACTCGTCCGTCAACCCGGCCGCGACGGACATCCCGTACGATGGCATCGACCAGGATTGCAGTGGCGCGGACGATCTCGACGCGGACAATGATGGCTACGACTCGTCGTCCTACGGGGGCACCGATTGTGCAGATGGCGACGCCGCGGTCAACCCCTCGATGTCGGAGATCTGGTACGATGGAACGGATCAAGACTGTGATGGCAACGACGCCGACCAGGACGGCGATGGCTACTACGCCGAGGGCTCCGGCGGCACGGACTGTAACGACACAGACGCGACCATCTACGTAGGTGCATTGGACACCTGGTACGACGGGATCGACAGCGACTGCGCGGGCAACGACGACTACGACCAGGACGGCGATGGCTACATCTCCGCTGACTACGGCGGCGACGACTGCGACGACACCGAGGCGACCATCCACCCGGATGCGGTCGAGCTCAGCAACGGCATCGACGACGACTGCGACGGCCTGACCGAGCTGGACGACACCGATGCCGACGGCGTTCCCGACGAGACCGAGATCGCGTTCGGCTCCGATCCGGACGACGCCGACACGGACGACGACGGCCTGATCGACGGCTACGAGTACGGTCCCGACTTCTCGACGCCGCTCGACAGTGACGGCGACGCTCTCTACGACTTCGACGACACCGACGACGACGGCGATCTCTGGCAGACCTCCGACGAGATCGGGACCGGGGAGACCCCCGACGACGCGGACGGCGACGGCATCCCCGACCACCTCGACCTCGACAGCGACGACGACGGCGTGCTCGACACCGACGAGCTCATCTCCGACTCCGATGGCGACGGCAGCGTCGATCTCGAGGACAACGATGACGACGGCGACGGCATCCTGACCGCTGAGGAGAACGCCGAGGATTCCGACCACGATGGCGACGCTGACCCCGATGCGGACGGCGACGCCATCCCGAACTACCTCGACACCGACAGCGACGACGATGGCGAGGGCGACGCCTCCGAGGGCGACCAGGATCGCGATGGCAACTTCATCTCCGACTACGTGGACGCTGGCTGCTGCGCGGATCTCGACAGCGACGGCGACGGCCTGACCGACGACGACGAGGACATCGCCGGGTCCGATCCCTACGACGATGACTCCGACGACGACGGCGTGAGCGACGGCATCGAGGTGGGCGATCCCGCCGATCCCACCGACTCCGATGGAGATGGCACGTTCGACTACGCCGACGCCGACGATGATGACGACGGGATCGACACGATCGACGAGCTGGGCGACCCTGAGCAGCCGAACGACTCCGACGGCGACAGCACCCCCGACTACCTCGACGTGGACAGCGACGACGACGGCCTGCTCGACGCCGACGAGGGCACCACCGACTCCGACCTGGATGGGACCGCCGATGCGTATGACAGCGACGACGACGGCGATGGCATCGGCACCTTCGAGGAGAACGGCGAGGACGCCGACAACGATGGAGAGATCGACGTGGACGCCGATGGCGACGGCGTCGACAACTACCTGGACCTCGACAGCGACGACGACGGCGAGGGCGACGCCTCGGAGGGCTCTGGCGGCGACCGGGACGTCGACGGCATCGACGACTACGTGGATCCCGACTGCTGCGAGGGGCTCGACTCCGATGGCGACGGCCTGACGGACGACGACGAAGGCATCATCGGATCCGACCCGTTCAACCCCGACAGTGACGGGGACGGCGTCTACGACGGCACCGAGGTCGGCGCGGACGCGTCCGACCCCATCGACACCGACGGCGATGGCTCCTTCGATTGGAACGACACCGACGACGACGAAGATCTGCTCTCCACCGCGGACGAGAACGCCGGCTACGACCCCACGAACCCCGAGAGCGTGCCCGCGGACAGCGACGGTGACGGCACCGCCGACTACCTCGACAGCGACAGCGACGACGACACGCTCCTCGACGGCGAAGAGGGCATGGACGACACCGACGACGACGGACGCGCGGACTACGTGGACAACGACGACGACGCCGACGGCATCCTGACCGAGGATGAAGCCGCGGTGGACGCCAACCTGGACGGCGAGCCGGACGAAGACGTAGACGGCGACGGCATCCCCAACAACCTCGACACCGACAGCGACAACGACGAAGAGCTGGACTCCTCCGAAGGCGAGGTCGATGAAGACGGCGACAGCGTGCCCGACTACGTCGATCCCGACTGCTGCACCGAGAGCATCGACAGCGACGGCGATGGCCTCGCGGACGACGTGGAAGGCATCCTGGGCTCCGATCCGTTCAACGCCGACACCGACGGCGACGGCCTGACCGACGGCGATGAGGTCGGCGCCAGCTTTGACGGCTCCGACGCCGCGACCGCCGCCGACTCCGATGGCGACGGCACGAACGACTACCTCGACACCGACGATGACGACGACGGCCTCTTGACCGAGGACGAGATCGGGCAGTACGACTACACCGACCCCGCCGCCGAGCCCGACGACATGGACAGCGACGGCACCGCCGACCACCTCGACCTCGACAGCGACGACGACAGCGTCTCCGACGCCGACGAAGGTGCCACCGACACCGATGGCGACGGCCTCGACGACAGCGAGGACCCCGACGACGACGGCGACACCATCGCGACCGCGGACGAGCAGTCCGTTGACTCCGACGGCGATGGCGAGGCCAACCCCGACGCCGATGGCGACGGCACCCCGAACCGCCAGGACACCGACAGCGACGACGACGGCTTGCTCGACGCCGACGAGGGCGAGGCAGACGCCGACAGCGACGGCATCCCCGACTACGTAGACCCCGCCGACATCATCCCCGGCGACGAGGACGGCGACGGCCTGACCGATGACGTCGAACTGCTCATCGGCTCCGACCCGACCGACCCCGACACGGACGGCGATGGGATCTGGGACGGCGTCGAGGTCGGCGAGGACACGGCGGCCCCCATCGACAGCGATGGCGATGGCGCGGGCAACTGGAACGACCCCGACGACGACAACGACAGCATCGCCACGATCGACGAGAACGTAGACTACGACGCCGAGGATCCGGACAGCGTGTTCTACGACACCGACGAGGACGGCACACCTGACTACCTCGACCTCGACAGCGACGACGACAGCCTGGAGGACGCCGGCGAAGGGGTCGTGGACACCGACGCCGATGGCCGCGCCGACTACGTGGACAACGACGACGACGCCGACGGCATCCTCACGCTGTCCGAGCTGACCGTAGATGCCGACCTGGACGGCGACGCCGACAGCGACGCCGATGCCGACGGCACCAGCAATGATCGCGACGACGACAGCGACAACGACGGCGAGGTGGACCTGTCCGAGGGCGAGGCCGACGAGGATCTCGACGGCATCCCCGACTACGTCGATCCCGACTGCTGCTACGGGTTTGACACCGACGGCGATGGCCTGCAGGACGACGTTGAAGAGCTGATCGGCTCAAACCCGCTGACCGCCGACACCGACGGCGACGGTGTGCCCGACGGCGACGAGGTCGGGCCCGACTTCGATCCCGAAGCCCCGGTCCCAGCCGACACCGACGGGGACGGCGCACCAGACTTCAACGACACCGACGATGATGACGACGGGCTCTCGACCAGCGAGGAGATCGGCGACTTCGATTACACCGACCCCGCCGATTCTGCCGACGACGTGGATTCGGACGGCACGCCCGACCACCTCGACCTGGACTCCGACGACGACACGGTGACCGACGCCGACGAGGGATCCTCCGACAGCGACGGCGATGGCGTGACCGACAACGAAGACCTGGACGACGACAACGACGGGATCGACACCGCTGCCGAGCAGTCCGTCGATGCCAATGGCGATGGCACCGCCGATCCCGACGCGGATGGCGACGGCATCCCCAACCGTCTCGATCCCGACAGCGATAACGACGGCGCCCTCGACGTCGACGAGGGCACCGGCGACTCCGACAGCGACGGCATCGAGAACTATGTGGACCCCGAGGCCCCCGACACCGGCGACGACACCGCGCCCATCGACACCGCTATCGACGACACGGGCACGCTCGACACCGCCGCCATGTGGCAGGGCGGGGGCGGGTGTACGTGCAACGTGCCGGTGGTGGATCCAACCGCGATTGGCGCGTTTGCGCTGTTGGCGAGCGGGTGGTTGGCGGGGCGAAGGCGGCGGAACGCGTAGCGGCGGGCCCATCCTGCGGGCGGTAGCGCCGGTCCAGGGTTCGCAGGCGGGTAGCGCCGGTCCAGGGTTCGCAGGCGGGTAGCGCCGGTCCAGGGTTCGCAGGCGGGTAGCGCCGGTCCAGGGTTCGCAGGCGGGTAGCGCCGGTCTTCCCCTTCTCCCTCCGGGAGAAGGTGGCGCCGTACTCGGCGACGGATGAGGGCTCCACGGGGATCTGCATCGACTCCGTACGGGCGGCCCCCCCGTGAGGCTGGGCAACAATGGGCCCGTTGCTGAACTGACGTTCCCACCCTGGATCTGCGTAGGGGCGGCCCCCCGTGGCCGCCCGGGGTGAACCGGGGCGGACTCTTGAAGCCAGCCCCCCTCCCCACCGGGGGGAGGTGCCCGCAGGGCGGAGGGGGTTTGCCCCAATGTAATATAACTGAGTGCCTCACTTTTGTGCGATTCGCACTCCCAGTCGGTGGTCACCCCAGGTTTGCGCCCGTTGCCATGAATGTCTCGCCCCCGGCCGCAACCCCGCGCTTTCCGCGCAGCCTCGCTTCGTTTCATCGGTTCATGGAGGCGGCGAGCTTCGCGCAGGCGGCGCCGCTGAACACGCAAGCGGTGGCCTCGGATTGTGGCATCCCCCGAAAGACGGTGGAGACCCACTTCGGGCTGCTGGAGGACCTGCTGCTCGCGGTCCGGCTCCCGATTTTTCGCCGCAGGGCGGCGCGCCGGCTCACAAGCCACCCGAAGTTCTTCTTCTTCGATGCCGGCGTGTACCGCGCGCTTCGCCCTCGCGGCCCGCTCGACTCAGACGCCGAGATCGATGGGGCGGCTATCGAGACCCTGTTGTTCCAGGTCGTCCGCGCCGAGTCCGCCAACCGGGCGCTGGAGTATGACCTCAGCTTCTGGCGCACCGTGGAGGGCCTGGAGGTGGACCTGGTCGCCTACGGCCCCCGCGGGCTCCACGCCTTCGAGCTCAAACGCTCCTCTCGTTTCGACGAGGCCGATCTCGTCGGACTACGCGCCTTCTGCGAGGACTATCCGGAGGCCCGCGGGCACTTGCTCTACGGCGGCACCTCCAGCTATCGGTACGGCGCCATCGACGTCACCCCGCTCGGAGAGGGCCTTCGCGCGCTGCCGGAATGGCTCGCTTGACCGCCCCTCAGCCCACGTTCACATTCCCGCTGCCGCTGATCAGCGTGCCGACACCGCCGCAGTGCGTGGTCATGTCCCCGAGCCGGTGGGCCGCCATGCCGTTGATGTAGACCTTGCCCGATCCCATCGCCGTGTCCCAGGCGTTCGGGCCGCAACATGCCGCGTGGATCCCCGGGTCTCCCGGCGCGCGGAGGGCGGCGAGGCCGTTCACGTTCACGTTCGGAGAGCCCGACACCGCGGCGCCCACACAGCAGTGCGGACAGGCGGGACAACCGTGGGAATCCGCGGGGACAAGCGCGTTGTCCGTGACTCGACCTTGGAACGACATGACGGCCTCCGGAGCCTGCATCGTAGCACGTTAGCTGCGGCCATGAACATCCTCATCACCGGTGCTTCCCGCGGGATCGGCGCCGCCATCGCGCGCAGGTTCGCCGCCCCGGGCAACTGCATCGCCGTCAACTACATGAAGAGCGCGGAGGCTGCTGCCGAGGTCGCCAGATCCTGCGAGGAGGCAGGCGCCACCGCGATCCTCGTGCCCGGCGACGTCCGCAGCGAGGACGATCTGAAGCGCCTCGGTCGTGTATTCCCTGACGGTGTCGATGTGCTCGTTCACAACGCCGCCATCGGGGCGCTCAAGCCCTGGGACAAGATCCGGACGGGGCAATGGGACCTGACGTTGGAGAGCTCCTTGCGCCCGTTCTGGCTGCTGACCCGGCTGTGTACGCTCAACGAAGGCGCGAACGTGATCGGGATCTCCAGCATGGGAAGCAGACAGTTTGTGCCCGGATATGCGGCGATGGGCGTAGCGAAGGCGGGGATCGAGGCGTTGACGCGGCAGCTCGCGGTCGAGCTTGCGCCCCGAGTGCGCGTGAACACCGTGTGCGGCGGGCTCGTTCGCACCGATGCGCTCAACTACCTGCTCGACGGGGACAAGATGCTGGCGTTCGCGGAGTCACACACCCCGCTCGGTGGGATCGCCAGCGCGGACGACATCGCGGCGGTGGTGCACCTGCTGTGCGACCCGCGCGCGAGGTGGATCACCGGGCAGGTGGTGGTGGCGGACGGGGGGTTGAGCTTGTTGTGAGGTGGCCAAGCTCGCCCCGGGGGTGTAGCCTCTGGGCGTGTGCGCCGACCGGACCCGTTCATGCTGCCCCTCCGATTCCTCGGCGAGGATCGCCCGGGACCGGGGGGCGCGATGATCAACTGGGCAGGCGTCCAAGCCCGAATCTCGCTCGGCGAGGACCAGACCACGGAGCTCGGGCGTTTTCGGAGCTTTTCCGAGAAGAACTGGCTCAAGACAGCGTGCGCGATGGCGAACTCGGACGGTGGGCTCATCGTGCTCGGCGTTCGGGATGATGGCTCGCTGGATGGCGTGCCCATGGAGCCTGAGGAGGTCCGCGAACGGCTGGCGAACATCCTCCAGAACAGCTTCAACGGCCCTCTCCACGCCCGCCTGGGAAGGGCCGAGGTCGACGGGCGCTGGATTCATTGGATAGAGGTTCAGAAGATGCGGGGGCCCGAGCCGATGCGGGTAGACGGCCGGGTGTACGTACGTCGGGACCGCGGGAGCAAGGAGCCCAGCGCCTCGGAGCTGCAGGAGCTGTACAACACGTTCGGGCTCATCCTGACGGAGGAGCGGATGCTCGCCGAGACGTCGATCGCGGACGTGGAGTTCGGCGCCTTTCGCGCCTATATGGCCCGGCGTGGGGTAGACCTCGGCGCCCCGGACACGGAGCCACTCCCCGACGAGGAGGAGCTGACGCGCGCTGAGGTCCTGGCGGCAGACGTGGACCGCACGCTCCGCCCGACCCTGTACGGAATCCTCTGCTTCGGCCGAGAGCCGCAGCGCTTCTCCTTCACCCGCGCCTTCTTGGTGCAACTGTCCGCCTACGCCGGCCTGGATCGCGGGGACGACGTGCTCTCCGTGGCGGACGCCGTAGGGAGGTTGGACGAGCAGGTGACGCGGGCAGAAGAATGGCTCCGAGGGCTGGGACGCCAGGAGCGCTATGAGGGCCTGTTGCGCGAGGACCGGTTCGTGCTCCCCCAGCGCGCCTTTCGGGAGGCCTTGGTCAATGCGGTCGCACACCGGGACTACAGCCTCGTGGGAGCGAAAATCCAGGTGGATGTGTTCGATGACCGGGTGGAAGTGACGAGCCCTGGCGCGCTCCCGAACCACAAGACCCCCGAGTCGGTGGAGCGTGGGGGCCCACCGCGCTCCCGAAACGAGGCGATGGCCAACTTTTTGCTCGTACAACGGCTGATGGAGCAGCGGGGGACAGGATTCCCGCGGGTGCGGAAGGCCATGCAGGCGTTCAACGGGACGATCCCGGAGCTTCGGACGAGCGAATCCGAGCGGTGGGTCCGGGTCACCTTCCGCCGCTGACACCGATGCCGTCCCCGCCTCCCCTCCCGCGCCCCCTCGGCCTCCGTGGATCCACCACGATCGGCGTGCAGTCGATCGCGCCCGCCGCGTTGGCGTCCGTCACCTCCGCGCTCGTGTCCGACGACGCGGGGGTGAGCCACGGGGACGACCAAGCCGAGCCGGGGGTGTCGATCGGCGAGATCCTGGGCGAAGGGGGCATGGCCACCGTCCGTGCCGGTCAGCAGCGGATCCTCGGCCGCCCCGTCGCGGTCAAAGAGCTGCACCTGGACAGCGCGCGGGCCCGGGATCTGCTGATGCGGGAGGCCCGGGTGATGGGCATTCTGGAGCACCCCAACATTGTGCCGGTGCACGACGTGGTGTGGTCTGAGCAGGGCCGCCCGCAAATCGTGATGCGGCGAATTTCCGGACACACGTGGACCGCGCTGCTGGAGGATGAAGCGCTGGTGGTCCGCGTCGCGGGGGCGACCGATGTGTTGGAGTGGCACTTGCGCGTGCTGCAACAGGTTTGCAATGCTGTACACTTTGCGCACAGTCATGGCATCGTCCACCGCGATCTGAAGCCGGACAACGTGATGATCGGCGCGTTTGGTGAAGTGTATGTGATGGATTGGGGGCTCGCGGTTTGTACGCGGGACGATGGGCCGGTGGGTGTTCCCCGCGCGCATCTACAGAACAATCTCTGCGGCACGCCGGCCTACATGGCACCGGAGATGTTGGGGGAGGGCCGCCAGATCTCTGAGCGCACCGATATCTTTTTGCTCGGCGGCCTGCTCTACATCATCTTGTGCGACCACCCGCCCTACGATGGTCCCGTGGATGACACGATCTTCGCGCTGATCCGCGAGGCCAACCCGCCGCTCCAGGGTCCGGCCGAGCTCGTGGGCCTTTGTCGCCGAGCGATGGCCAAGGACCCGAGCGAACGGTGCGCGTCCGCGGATGAATTCCGCCTCGCATTGGACCGGTATTTACGCCATCGGGCGGCGGGGCCGTTGATCGACCTGGCCCAGGAGCAGCTTCGAAGGTTGAACATTCATTTGGGGGCAGGGGCAGCCGCGGATCGGATTGAAGCCTACCGGCTCCACGCGCAAGTCGCGTTTGGGTTTGAGCAGGCGCTTCGCATCGATCCGGAGCGTCTGGACGCTGCGGAGGGGCGGCAGACCGCGGCGACCCAAATGGCGCTGTACGAATTGGAGCGTGGGGATCCCGACGCCGTGACCGTGCTGATTGCGTCGCTTGAGCCGGTGCCCGCGGACATCGCCCAGCGGCTGGGAAGATTGCGGGAGGCCAAACGCAAAGAGCAGGCGAGGGTGCAACGCCTGGAGCGCGACCGGGATCCAAACGTCGGGCGGCGACTGCGGCTGGGGATCTTCACGGTGTTCGCGTTGGCGTGGGCGTTGCTCCCGCTCGCGGGAAAGCCCGTGGAGAACATGCTGACCGGCGGACCGTCGTATCTGCTTCAGATCGGCCTCGACCTTTTTTTCCTCTCCACGTTTGGCATTTGCGTGCTCACGCTTCGCGATTGGCTGCTGACGACAGATGTGAACCGCTGGCTCGCCGGCTCCGTCTCGTTGGTGTTGGGCGCCCAGATCTGCCTGGATCTCGGGGGTTGGGCGATGGGCATCCCCGCGCTCCACGGGCACACCCTCCACCTGTTCCTGTGGGCGGTGGGTGCTGGGTTCACGGCGATGGTGTTGGAGCGCCGGTTGTGGATCGCTGCGGTCGGCTACTTGATCGCATGGGCGGGGAGCATCGCCCGGCCGGACATGCTCTACCCGTTGATCACGGTGACGAGCATGCTGCTGCTGGCGGTGTTGGCCTGGGCGTGGGGCAGCCCCTCGCAGGGTAAGGGGATGCGATGATGCTCCTCTCGCTTGTTGGAACCGCGATGGCGACACCGTGGTACGTCCCCGACGATGGCGAGATCCAAGAGGTGATCGCGCAGGCGGTCGATGGAGACGAGATCTTCGTGGATCCGGGGTACTACCCTTACGACACGGGGGATGCGATCCCCATCGCGGTGGATCTGACGATCACCGGGGACGCGACGAACCCTCCGAGCTTGCCGCCGCTTCAGATTCGCGAGGCGGACGTGACCATTCGGGATGTGGACTTTCCGTGGACCGATGCCCACGACGACGCCGATCAGGTCACCGGGGTGACGGTGACAGACGGGAGCTTGGACGCTTCCGGACTCCGGATGGAGAGTCTGAGCGGCGTCGGGATCTCCGGGCTGGACAGCGATCTGACCCTCACGGACTGCACGTTCGTGGGGTTCAGCTACGCGGGGATCATGGCCTGGGGCGAGGACGGGGTCCACGATCTCACAATCATTGGCGGCAGCTTCACCGAGGGCCGAAATACCAGTGTTCAGACCGTCCAGATGGCGGTGGTGGTGGACGGCACGACGTTCTCGGACGTGCCTTACGGGGCGGCGCTCCTCACCGAAGAGGGCTCTCTCGACGTCACTGGCGCCTGGTTCGAGGCGTTCTCCACGGACTACATGTACGGCATCAGCACCTACGGCAGCGACGTCTCCATCTCCGACACGACGTTCTACAATCTACCCGATAGCGTCAGCACCATGGCGGCGAGCTTGGAGGACGACCCGGGGACGCACACGGTGCAGATTCGAAACGTGACGATCCAGAACGACTCCCTCCGTCAAGCGGCGGGCGGCATCAGCGCCTCCGGGTTCGCGTCTGTCGATGTCGATGGACTGCGGGTGGAGAACGTCGGTTCCTCCTCGCGCGCCGGACTCTACCTCAACAACACGGGAGAGGGCGCCGTGAATGACGCCACGTTCACCGGGGGAGTCAAGGCGATGGTCGTGTACACCTCGGGACCGGTGGCGATCTCGCGCTCCCGGTTCTGCGACAAACACCGCCGCGTCTTCCATCTCCGCCCTCTACGCCAGCTCCCCCGTCACCATCACCGGCTCGGTGTTCACCGGAAACGTCGGGGTCGCAGGGATTGTCACCTCCACCTCCGAGCTCACCCTCCTCAACAACACCTTCGTCGGAAACGACGGCACCACGGGGGTGATCGGCGGAACCCCCACCGCGCTCACGGTTCAGAACACCCTTTTCACCGAAAATGGCCTGGTCATCCCGGCCTCCCAACTGTCGGTGATGACCGCAAGCTACAATCTCTGGTACGACAATCTCAGCGACGGGATGTCCACCTATGCAACCGGTGATGTGCGCGAAGGCCCTGCGTTTGTCACCACCTTCGACCCCGACGATTGCGACAGCTACCCGATCCTCGACGTCGGTTCCCCCGCGATCGACGCCGGATACACCCCCGAGAGCGAGGCCGATGCCGACGGCTCGCCCTACGACATCGGCGCCATGAGCGGCGCGAACCCGTTGCTGGAGCCTGTCCTCGACGCCGACGGCGACGGCTCCGGCGCGGACGTCGACTGCAACGACGAGGACGCATCGGTCTTTCCCGGCGCTGCGGAGGTGGCCTACGACGGCGTGGACCAGGACTGTGATGGCGTGGACCTGCGGGACGTGGACGGGGATGGGTATGAAGCCGGCGCGGTCGGGGGCACGGACTGTGACGACACCGACGCGACGATCGGCCCGTGTGACACGTCGCCGGGGGTCGAGACCGGCGTGGACAGCGCCGAGACGGGCGATGACACCGCTCCCGAAGCGGACGCCGACGCAGACGGCTACCCCGCCGGTGAAGATTGCAACGACGCAGACAGCGCCGTGCATCCCGGAGCCTGGGACGATGGGAGCACCCCGGCCGACGAGGACTGCGACGGCGGGAAGGCGGTGCTCAGCGTGGCGGGCGGGTGTTCGTGCGGTGCCACTTCGAACGGGTCAGGCCTGTGGGCGGTGCTCGGGCTGATAGCGGCGAGGGGGCGACGGGCCTCCCCCGCCCCCCCAGGCGACAAAGGTCGCGGCGGGAGCACTAGGAGCCCGGAGGGCATAGAACCCTTCCCCCGGCGCGTTCACCCCGGGGGACTGGACCCGGTTCCTGCTGCGCCTTCACCCATTGACCCCACGTCGACACCTCCCCGGAACGGCACCACGGAGCGCACGGAGGACACGGAGCGGGGA
>CANKNP010000055.1 GCA_947483545.1 Deltaproteobacteria bacterium
GCGGCGAAGGGCGCGCCGCCGCGCTCCCGCTCTTGCGAGACCGCCGGCCGTCGCCGCAACAATGGCGCCGCGGGGGACGGTACCACGGAGGCGACCCTTGGCGGGCGAGGCGGCGCCTCGACCTCCATCGACCCAGAGCCCCGTCGCGCATCAACGACCCGGACGTCAACATCGTCACCCTCGAAGATCCAGTGGAGTCGGCCATCCCGGGCGCGAACCATGTGCAGATCGCCGAGAAGGCGGGGCTCACCTTCCCGGGGGCGCTGCGCTCTGTGCTGCGTCAGGACCCGGACGTGATCTTCGTGGGCGAGATGCGCGACGCCGAGGTGTCCGCGATCGCGATGCGCGCCTCCCTCACCGGCCACATGGTGCTCTCGACGCTGCACACCAACGGCATCGTCGAGACCTTCAACCGCCTCGTGGACATGGGAATGGAGACGTACCTGCTGGCCAGTTGCCTGCAGCTCGTGGTCGCCCAGCGCCTCCTGCGCCGGTTGTGCTCGCATTGCGCGGTCACCCAGGCGATCGGCTCGGCGCTGATCACCGAGTTCAAGCTCACGCCGAAGCAGGTCACCACCGCGCACCATCGGGTCGCGGTCGGGTGCCGGCACTGCTCGGACACGGGCTACCGGGGCCGCCTCGCGGTGTACGAGATGTTGGCGCCGACGAACGCGTTGCGCGCTGTCTTACGCGCGAACGGCGGGGAGGAGGCGATCCGCGTAGCGTGCGACGAGATGGGCACGGTCTGGCTCTACGACGCAGGGATCGCCCGCGCGCTCGCCGGCGAGACGAGCTTTGAAGAAGTGCGTCGGGCGCTGGCTCCGGTGCAGTAGAGAGCCGGGGAGCCAGCTTTGAAGGCGGCACGAAGTGCGCGCCTTCAAGGCTGGCTCCCGTGTTTGCGTCTCGGGCGGGAACGGCGCGGTCGCGACGGACCCGGCCGAATGGACGCGGA
The DNA here is from genome assembly GCA_947483545.1 of Deltaproteobacteria bacterium. Next base: position 953 of record CANKNP010000055.1, read on the forward strand.
CACAAGCCCGCGAATGCGGGCGTTCTTGGCCAACACTGGCCGATAATCCCGGCGCGTGCCCTCGCGCGACGGGAGAATCGGCGAACGGCGCGTTAGCCTTGGCCGGAGGTACACCGCTCGAATGAAGGGCCCGAACGACTCCGGCGGCGCCGAGTATCAGGACATCGGCGAGATTGGCTCCGGCGCCATGGGTGAGGTGCGCCGCGCGCGCGATCAGCTCCTGCGCCGGGATGTAGCGATCAAGCTCCTGCGCACAGAGTATGCCTCCGACGCCGCGCTGAGCGAGCGCTTCTTCGAAGAAGCGAGGATCACCGCCCGGCTGGAGCACCCAGGGATCGTGCCGGTCCACGCGCTGGGGCGGACCCACGACGGGCGCCCCTACTTCGCGATGAAAGAGGTCAAGGGCGAGACGCTCACGCGGCTGATCGCAGAGGTCCACGCGGCCGTGGCGGACGGCCGCTGGGGGATCGCGGCCTCGGGTTGGACATTTCCTGGGTTGGTCCAGGCATTTCTCCGGGTGTGTGAGGCTGTCGCCTTCGCCCACTCTCGGGGGGTCATCCACCGGGATCTGAAGCCCGACAACATCATGCTCGGCGCCTTCGGCGAGGTGCTTGTGCTCGACTGGGGGCTTGCAAAGCCGATCGCGGACGCCGACTCGTTTGGCGCCAGCCCCTATCCGGGCGCCACGAACGCGAACGCCACGGCGATGGGCTCCATCGTCGGCACCCCCTGCTACATGCCGCCGGAGCAGGCCCGGGCGGACGTGCTCGGCTTCACCGCCGATGTCTACTCCTTGGGCGCGATCCTCTACGAAATTCTCTCCGGCATGGCGCCCTACGATGGGACCACCGTCGAAGAGGTGCTCGATCTGGTGCGCCGGCTCCCTCCGAAGCCCCTGATCCGCGCGTTGCGATCGGAGGGGCCGCCCCCCGGCACGTCCAAGCCAGTTCCTCCCGAACACCTCGTGGACATCTGCGAGCGGGCCATGACGCGGAGCCCGGCGGAGCGTTTTCAAGAGGCCGGGGAGATGGCCATCGCGCTCCAGGGCTACCTGGATGGGGCGAGGGACCAGGCGAAGGCTGCGGGCCTGGTCCGAGAGGCGGATGACCAACAGAGGCAGGTCCGCGCGCTCACCGAGCGGGCACGCAACACGCGGGGCCTGGCGCGTTCGTTGGCCACGAGCATCCCGGGGTCCGCCCCCGTGGAGGAGAAGCGCGCCTTCTGGGAGCTGGAGGACGAAGCGGAGGAACTGGCCCAGCAGGCCGCGCTCGACGATGTGCGTAGGCTTCAGCTCCTGCGGGCCGCGCTGTCCCTGGATCCGCAGCTGCCAGAGGCCAACGCCCGGCTCGCGGATCACTACCGCCTGCGCATGGCGGCGGCAGAAGCGTCCGGCGATGCCGTCGAGTTCTGGCGTGCCGAACGCCAGCTTCGCAGCCACGACAACGGTCAGCACGCCGACTGGCTGCGGGGCGATGGTGCGCTCACGATCGTCTCCGATCCGCCGGGTGCGTTGATCGAGGTCTACCGCTGCGTCGAGCGCGACCGCCGGCTGTCCTTGCAGCTTGTCCGAAACCCCGGCCGAACGCCGCTGCGCGCGTGGACCGTGCCGATGGGCAGCTACGTGGTGGTGCTCAAAAAAGAAGGGTATGCGCCGACGCGGTACCCGGTTCACATCGGCCGGCAGGCGCACTGGGACTGTGTCGCCCCCGGCGATTCCGAGCCGCAGCCCGTGCGACTCCTTCGCAGCGAAGCGCTGGGTCCAGACGACTGCTATGTGCCTGCGGGCTGGTTCATCAGCGGCGGCGATCCCGAAGCGACAGGCGGCCTCCCCCGTCGGAACGTGTGGCTCGACGGTTTTGTGATGAAGCGGTTCCCCATCACCAACCGCCAGTGGATCGCATTCCTGGACAGTCTCGTCCACCAGAACTACGTCGAAGCCGCCTTGCGATTTGCGCCGCGGGAGCGTCCCTCACACGTGGGTGACCTCGGCCAGCTCGTGTACGGTCGGAACCCTGACGGCACGTTCTTCCTCCCCCCGGGCGGGTGGGCCCTGGACTGGCCCGCGATGCGCATCGATTGGCACTCGGCGACGGCATTTGCGGCCTGGGAGTCCGAGCGCACCGGCGTTCGGTGGCGGCTCCCGTGGGAGCTGGAGCGCGAGAAGGCCGCCCGTGGCGTGGACGGTCGCTATTTCCCCTGGGGCGAGCGACTCGACCCGACCTTCGCCAACATGTGCGACAGCCACGCATCGCAGCCGACCCCCTCGCCGGTGGACAGCTTCCCCGTAGACGAAGGCCCGTACGGCGTCCGCGGCATGGCCGGCAACGTGCGTGATTGGTGCCGCGACGTGTACCGCCAGGAAGGCCCGACGATCGTGGAGGGGAGGTTCACACCGCGCACGTCTGGCGGCAGCAACCGCACCCTCCGCGGCGGGGCGTTCACCGCGTACCGTCGAAGCGCGAGCGTGGCCTTCCGCCTCGGGGACTAGCCGGACACGCGCGCGGCGCACATCGGCGCGCGGCTCTGTCGGTCGCTGGACTGAACGCATGAAGAAGCTCCTGCGCGGGATCCGCGATTTCCATGACAACCTGCGTCCTGCCTACCGCGAGCGGTTTGCCCACCTCGCGCTTGGCCAGTCGCCGGACACGTTGTTCATCGCCTGTGCGGACAGCCGCGTCGTTCCGAACCTGTTCGCGTCCACCGACCCGGGTGACCTGTTCGTCCTGCGCAACGTTGGGAACATGGTGCCGCGCTGTGGACTGGATGGGGCGCTGGACGACTCTGCGGGGTCCGCGGTCGAGTTCGCCACGATCGCGCTCGGCGTGCGCGACATCGTGGTGTGCGGCCACTCGTCATGTGGCGCGATCCGGGCGGTCTTGGAGGGCGATCGGCCCGGAGGCGCGCCCAGCTTGGATCGCTGGCTGTCGCACGCGCAGCCCTCGGTGGAGCGGCTCGAGCGGGAGTTTTCTTTGGACCCAAGCCTGCCGCCGGTCGACCGGCTCTCTCAGGCGCATGTGCTCCAGCAGTTGGATCACCTGCGGTCCTACCCTGCCGTGGCCGAGCGCCTCGCCGCGGGAGCGCTGCGGATCAGCGGTTGGTGGTTCGACCTGGCGAATGCGGAAGTTCTGGCGTTTGAGGCTTCAAGCGCGCGGTTCGTGCCGCTGGTGGATTTGGAGATGGGTTAGGATCCGGGAATGACCCCCATGCGCTTCACTCAATTTTCGGTGACGGGCTTTCGGAGCATCAAGGCTGTCGAGCTGACTCCGACGCACCTGGGTCCCGGGCCGGCGGTGGTGCTCTACGGCGAGAACGGAGCGGGGAAATCCAATATTCTCGCTGCGATGGCCCGGTTTTGGGGGCTTCTTGAGGCGTGCCTTCGTCAAGGCTCGATTCCAGCCCTCGGCTCATTCGCTCTGGGCGGTGAATGCCAGCTCTCTCGGAGTGATGTCCATCAGGGCTCCCTCGGCGGCGTCATGGAATTCTCCGCAACCGTGGCGTTCCCGAAAGGGCTCACGTGTGGGAAGACCTCATTGGCGAGTGTCGTTGCGCAATTCACGGTCGTCCTGCCCGCGGACGGGACTCCGACCTTCTCCGTCGACTCGTTCGTCGTTTCCCGAGCGGGCCACCCGGGGTCCTGGGCGGCGTCTGAGCGGCGTGACGGCGGTGTCCTGGAGGGCTGGTTCGGAGGCAAGCCGGACAGCGCCCTCATCGAGGTCAGGATCACGACCGGCAGGTGACGAAGCGGCTCGGAGGCGCGGATCGCCGCGAGCACCTCCAGGCCCGAAAGGCGCGGCAGGTTCAGGTCCAGGAGCACGACCGCAGGCGCATCTCGAACGTCCCGACCGGCGTACGCCCCTGTGCCGAAAAGGTAGTCGAGGGCCTCGATGCCGTCCTTCACCCGGACGATGGGGTTGAGGATGTGCGCGTGCTGGAACGCGAGCATCGTCAGCTCGGCGTCGTCCTCGTTGTCCTCGACGAGCAGGATGTGGTTCGGCTCGGTCATCTCCGCTCTCCGAGGGTGAATCGAAACGTGGCGCCCTCGCCCGGGACGGCTTCGGCCCACACCCGGCCCCCGTGGCGTGCGACGATGCGCTGCACCGTGGCGAGGCCGATCCCCGTGCCGGGGAACTGAGTCTCGGTGTGCAACCTGTGGAAAGGGGCGAACAGACGCTGGGCCTGCTTCATGTCGAACCCCACCCCCCGGTCGCGGACAAAGAATACGCGCTCCGTGCCCAACTGCTCCTCGCCGACACGCACGTGCGTTGGCTTGCCGCCGCTGAACTTCCAGGCGTTGCCAAGCAAATTTTCGAGCAGGATCCGCAGGAGTCGAGGATCGGCGTCCACGACGATGTCCTCGTGGACCGAGCACTCCGTGATCCGCGTCGGGTCACGTTCCTCCAGGTCGGCGAGGATCCCGCGGACCAGGTCGCTCAAATCTACGCGTTCGCCATGAACCGGTGCCCGCGTGATCCGAGAGAGACCCAGCAGATCGTCGATGAGCTGGGCCATCCGCTGGGTGCCGGCGCGCACACGCTGCAGGTAGTGCTGGCCGGTGGGGTCGAGCCGCGCTCGCCCTGCACCTTCGCGGTCGTCTCCTGAACGGTGTTCAGGAGCCCCCCGACCTCGCCATCGTCGCCCGGGACGGGGCTGTACGAGAACGTGAAGTAGGTCTCCTCCAGCATGCCGCCGCTCTGGATGAAGAGCTGAAGGTCTTCCGTCCACGTTGCCGGACCGCCTGCTTGCACGCCCTCCGCCATCGGCCCGGCCAGGTCCCAGACCTCGGCCCAGATCGTCGCCGCCGGGGCTGCCAACGAGGCCGGGTGCTTGTCCCTTAGGATCGGCCTGTAGGCGTCGTTGTAGAGGTGCAGCAGGTTCGGACCCCACCAGAGCAGCATTGGGAAGCGGCTCCCGAGCACCACCCCCAGCATCGTCCGCAGGCTCTGGGGCCAGGCCTCCGGTGGACCGAGCCCCGTCGCCGACCAGTCGGTCTGGCGCATCAAGGCGCCCATCTCGCCGCCGCCGGTGAATGGATCGCGCTTCGGGGTCGTCGCCTTCATGCGGCCGCCCGACCGCGCAGCTCGCCCACCAGCAGGTAGGTGAGGGGTGCGAAGGAGCCGACCGCCAGCGTGGCCAGCACGTACGGCCAGGCCTTCCGATCCGCGCGTTTCGCGTCCCACAGCATCCAGGAGGTCACCAACACGAGGCTCACGGTCAGGTCCGAGAAGATCTGCCCGGCCTGCCAACTCCGGAAGGCGAAGGCGAACAGTTCCAGGTAGCTGTCCTCCATCAGCGCGCGGATGGTCACGGCCGTGTGCCCGGCGAGCAGGACAGCGAAGAGGACCGCCCTTCTTGTGCGCCATCGGTGCGCCGGCCGTGAGAACGGCACGTCAAACGCCTGCGTTTACGACGGCGTAGACTTCATCTTCGGTCAGCACCCGCGAAGTGCTCTTCGCGCGCTCGCGGATCGCGGCCACCAGCGCAGGCGTGGGCTCCAGCTTGCGCTGCTTGAGCCAGAACACGATGTTGGAGTCCCCGGCCATGTGGCCGATCTCGATCTCCTGACGACGCCCGAACCAGGCCGCTGGAACGCCGGAATACACGCGGTCTGCCAGCCAGTCGGCGCCCTTGTTGATCGCCTTGATGACCGCCGCCGCGTGGACCCCGGTCCCCGTCCGGAACGCGTCCTTGCCGAACACCGGGTAGCTCACCGGGATGGGGACCTGCGTGTGCAACGAAGTGAGGTCCACGAGCTCCGCCAGACGGGAGAGATCCCCGTCGAACCAGCCGAGGAGCTTCAGATTGACGAGCAGGAGATCCAGCGAGGTGTTTCCGACCCGCTCCCCCACGCCGAGCACACAGCCGTGCACACGGTCCACGCCGTGCTCGACCGCCGCGACCGCGTTGGACAGCCCGTAGCCGCGATCGTTGTGGCCGTGCCAGTCGAGGCGCACCGCATCGGGGCCGGTGCTCCGGCCGCTCTCCTCGACCACGCTCCGGGCGAACGCGAGCAGGTTCCGGACCCCCGACTCGGTCGCGTGGCCCACGGTGTCGCACAGGCAGAGGCCGTCGGCGCCCTCTTCGATCGCCGCGAGGAACAGCCTGCGGAGCGTCTCAGGGCTCGACCGCGTGGTGTCCTCTGTCACGAACGTACAGGAGAGGCCGTTCTGCTTCGCAAGCCGGATCGAGGAGCGGGTGCGGGTCTCGAGCAGGTCAACGTCCCAGCCCTCCGCGTAGAGCCGAATCGGGGAGGCGCCGAGGAACGCCATCACCTCGATGGGCAGCCCCACTTTCTGCGAGATGTCGATGATCGGTCGAATGTCCGCTTCGATGGTTCGAGCGGCACAGTTCGCGGCGATCGGCAGCTTTTCGTCGCGGATCAGCGTCGCGAGCCGCGTGACATCTGCGACGGCGCGGGGCCCGGCGCCGGGGAGCCCGATGTCCACGACGTCCACGCCCAGCCCGGCCAGCAGCCGGACGATCTCCAGCTTTGCGTCGATCGGGGGGTCGGACACGGAGGGGCATTGCACCCCGTCGCGCAGCGTCTCATCGACGATGCGGGGGCGCGGCCGGGTGGTCGGCGAGAAGGGGCCGCGCACGTTCCAGTCGTGAATGACGTCCGCTTCTTGGATCTCAGGCTCGCTCATGGGGGGCTCCAGACTGAGGGGGGCTTAGCCCGGGGAGGGCTTCGGGCTACGCGGAATGGGCCGGAAGAGGATGGAACCTGCGGGCTCAGTCCGGACACCCCCGAGCCGCCGCCGACGTAGCGCTTCGACCCTTCGCCCCAGGTAGCACCACCGCTCGGTTCGCCGCCTGGATCCAGATCTCCGGCGATGCAGGCACAAAAGGCTCGATCAGCACGCAGCCGTCGGCGGAGTAGATGGCGGCGGTGCCGCTGGGCTGCGACCCGAAGGCGGGCAACAGCAGGGGATGGAAGCGATCATTGAGGAACGTGGTCACGTCCACGTCGCGGGCGAGCAGGTCGAGGGTGCTGCCGGGGGGGCCCACGAACACGGCGAGAGGCCTGGCCACAGGGTCGTCGGGCTGGTGCCATTCGACGAAAGAGGGGGGCGGGGCGGGGGGCGGGGCTGCCGAACATGCGGCGAGCGCGAAAACGAGCATCCCGAGATGGTAGTTGGAGGCGACGGGCGGATTTGAACCGCCGAAATAATGGTTTTGCAAACCACCGCCTTAGGCCACTTGGCTACGTCGCCGACGCCGCGATGCTATCCGAGCCTCCCCGATGCGGCAAGCACGCGCCATGCGTGTCCACAGCGGTTGACGAGGGGGCGGCAATTCGATACACGCGCCCCCCGTCGGAGCCCCCACCGCCGGCGTCTTTGAATCCCTGCTCCGCCGCGAGCGCCTTTCGGAGGTTGGGACGTGGATCCTGCCCTCCTCAAGCGCACCCTCTCGACCATCGCCCTGGCCTCGGCGCTGCCCGGCTCCACCCTCGCGGGTGGTCTCCTCGGTGCGTGGCTCGATGACCGGTTCGGCTCGTCGCCCTTCGGGGTGGTCAGCCTCGGCGCGCTCGGCTTCGCAGCAGCAGTGGTTCAGCTCCTACGGACTTCCCGCACCCCCGATGATCCCGCTCCCCCGCCTCCTTCGTGACTCCTGCATCGCCGCGGTGGCGTTCGCCGCGGTCGGTCAGCTCCTGGGCGCAGGCTTGAGCGTCGCGGCGGGTTCGGTAGCTGGCGTCCTGAATCTGGCCGGGTTGATCCTGGCAGTCTCCGGACCGCCTGGCGCGCTGTTGGGAAGGCTGGCCTTTCACAACCTCGCGGCGCTTGTCGGGCTGTACATGCTGCTTACCCGCTTCGAGCCCCTGCCCGCGATGATCGGGATCCTCGCACCTCTCGTCGCGATCACCGTGCGGGTGCTCCTGCCCAGCTCCCCCGTTTCCCCCGCTGGAGTTGACCGATGATGCCCTTCGTCGAACCCCTCGTCCGCGCCGTCGCCTCCCGCTTGATGGGCAGCTACGCCAGCGGCTTCTCCTGGTTTCAGCTCGTCCCCGGGTTGTCTGGCGAGCACGGCCTTGGCAACACCCTTGGCATCCGCGATGAGCACGACGCCTTCTTCATCGCGACCACCTGGGGGATCGTCCTCTTCATCTTCGCCATCGCCGGGCTCGCCCGCCTCGGCCTGAACCGCGCGCTCTCCCGGGAGGGCACCGACAAGTACCTGCCGGACGCCGGCATCACGATTCGCAACATCTTCGAGATGATCACTGAGTTCCTACACAACTTGATGGTCGCGAACCTCGGCGCCAAAGAGGCCCGCGCGTTCTTCCCGCTCGTCGGCGGGCTGTTCACGTTCATCCTGTTTGCGAACCTCTCGGGCTTCATCCCCGGGCTTTTGCCGCCGACGGACAACCTGTCCAGCAACTTCGCGATGGCGCTGACGGTGTTCATCGTCTTCAACTACGCAGGTTTGTCGCGCAACGGCTTCGGGTACATCAAGCATCTGGGCGGCCCTGTGCTCTGGCTCGCCCCGGCGTTCTTCGTGCTGGAGACGGTCTCGCTGCTCATCCGGCCGATGTCCCTCTCGATCCGCCTGACGGTCAACATCTTTGTCGACCACCTCCTCCAAGGCATCGCGCGCGGCCTCGGTGGTGACATCATCGCGGCGCTGCTGCCCGTGCCGCTCTACTTCCTCGGCCTGCTGGTCTGTACCGTGCAAGCGTTCGTGTTTGCGCTCCTCACCGTCATCTACATCTCGCAGTCCGTCGCCCATGAAGAAGGGCACGGTCACGAGCACGCTCACTAGTCTTTCGCGGGTCTCGGCCCGCTCCATCGCCACCCTCTCACTGATTTTCACTCCGGAGACTCTCATGAACAAGCAGCTTCAGACCGCCGTCCGCGTCGCCACCCTCTTCGTCGCTTCCACCGGCCTCGCCTTTGCAAGCGACAACATGGGCCCCGGCATCGGCGCCGGCCTCGCCGTCGGCCTCGCCGCCCTTGGCGGTGGCTTTGGCCAGGGCAAGACCGCCTCGGCCGCGCTCGAAGGCATGGCCCGCAACCCCCAGGCCGCCGGCAACCTGCAGACCCCGATGGTGCTCGGCCTCGTCTTCACCGAGACGTTGACCCTGTTCTCCTTCGCCATCGCGTACCTGCTGACCGCCAAGTAGACCGCACAGGTCAGGCGCCACCCACCCGGGGCTTCCATGCCTCGGGTGGGTTTCGTCTGTTTTGGGCGGCTTGGGTCCCGGGGGCGGGGGTTTGCCGCGGGTCGCCACGCCCAGCGGATGCCCGCCCGCGCGATTTCCAGCGGCGTTCCCCAGCCCGGCCGGACGGCGCGACCATGGTGGTGAGCCGCCCTACATGCACGACTCCGGCGGATCCGTGCTCACGTCCTCGCGGCCGTGCGCCACGTGGTCGTTGAAGAACTCCACCATCGCGCCCAGGTCGAAACACCCCATCAATCGCCGATGTTCCCAAGAGACGGCGCCCCAGGACGAGGGCAGGGCATCGTAGGGGGCGATGATCCAGCGCGCGTCGGTCGGGGGCGAGAGCACGGCCTCCAGGGCGGCGACCTGATCGCCGCAGCTTTCCGCGGAATCTCCGGTGGCGCAATCGGCGGGTTGGTAAAGGAACACGACCCCGCCGTGCTCCAGGTTGTGGACCCAGTACTCGTCGCCAGGATCCTCGTCATGGACGCCCCAGGCGGTCCAGCAGGAGCTGTGATCCCCGGACATGGGGGGTGGGGCGTCGTAGGTGACGTCGCCCGCGACATGCGAGAACTGTGTCGCAGTTTGGGTGTCGTCGGTGCAGTCGCCATCGCAGTAGTCGCAGGCCACCGAGGTGATCTCCGCAGCGGGTTTGCAGGCCAGCAGCGCGAGCCAGATCATGGCGCCCGCCAGTGGCCGGAGCGCCCACCGGACTTCTCGAGCAGGCGGATGCCCTCGATCCGGATGCTGCGGTCCACCGCCTTGAGCATGTCGTAGACCGTCAAGCACGCAGCGGTGACCGCTGTGAGGGCCTCCATCTCCACGCCGGTCCGGCCGGTGCAGGACACGGTGGCCTGTACCCTCAACGCGTCGCTGACCACCTCGATGATCACCTCCACGCCGTCCAATATCAGCGGGTGGCACAGGGGAATCCACTCAGCGGTGCGTTTGGCGCCTTGAATACCGGCGATCTGCGCGATGGTGAGCACGTCGCCCTTCTTCGCCCGCCGCTCCACCACCTGGGTGAGCGCCTCCCCTGAGAGCCGCACCCACCCCTCCGCCGTCGCCGAGCGCGCCGTCACCGACTTCTCGCCCACCTGCACCATCCGGGCGTCCCCCTCGGGGCTCACGTGGGTCAGGCTCATCGGTACTCCGGGTGGACCTTCTCTTCGACCAGGTCTGAGCCCAGCCGAAGGTTGATCTGGCGTTTGATCGCGGCACGTTGGTCGTTCAGTCGGTAGACGCTCCGCGCGTCGGCCACAAAGGTCTGGTCGAACTGACCTTGTGCCTCCAACGCGCGGAGTCGGTCCTCGACCTCCCACAACGCGAGGTTCACCGCGGACAGCTCCGCCATCTCTGGCTCATTTCCCCAACAGGCCTCGAGCGCGGCCAACTCCCGCCGAACGTTCTCGACCGAGGTCGCCGGGCAGCGCTGAACCTTGATGCGCAGGATCGTGATGCGGTCGAGCAGATCGCCTATCGAACACGGCACCCGGAGCGTCACCCCTCCACCGTTTCCCGGGCCACCGCGACGAACCGGCGGATCAGCGCCTCGGCCTCGGGCGTGTCCGGGGACTCCTCCATGATCCGGTCGATGCGCGCCGCGGCTTCGGGGTTCTCGGAGTAGTGCGAGCGGTAGTAGAGCCAGCGCTCCAGCGTCGTGGCTTTGCGCAGCTCGGGGTGGAACTGGGCGGCCCAAAATGGGGCGCCGTCCACGCGAAAGGCCTGATTGCGAACCTGGCGACCGGTACACAGGAGCGTGACGCCGGGGGGCAGCACGTCCACGTGATCGTGATGGCCGAGCTGAGCGTAGAACTCCGACGGTGCTTCGCCGAAGATCGGGTCAACGACGCCCGGAACCTTGTCCACGGGGAACGCGCCGAGCTCCTGACGCACATCGTCGCGGTTCACCTCTCCGCCGAGCGCGAGCGCCAGGCCTTGAAAGCCAAAGCAGGAGGCCCAAGCGGGCTTTCTGGCATCCACCACCCGCACCAGAAAGTCCAGCATACCCCGAACCCAGCCGTGTGCGTCGAGCACTGAGTACGCGCCCGAGCCGCCGAAAAAGAACACGTCTGCGGAGCCCAACAGCGCCGCGTCGAGGGGCGTGTCCCGGGCGTGGGCCTTGGGCAGATCGAGGAGCCCCGTCGTCGACCGAAAGCAGCGTAGCTCCTGCTCAGCCATCGGGTCGTCAGGATCACGGAGAGAGATGAGGAGCGCTCGCATTCGCGTGGGCTATCCTCTCGCGCGGATCGGAGGGCCTCCGAAAATCCCATGAGCGGATCGGAGGGCCTCCTTTACTCTCATGAGAGGACGAGCGGCCCGCCTTTACTCTCATCCGCGGTTGCGCACCCCCGCCCGGTGTGTCACGATCCCCGCCCGATGCTCCGCGCCCTCGTCCTCTTGATCTTCCTCGTTGGCTGCAAGCCCAAGACTGTCGGGGACTCCGATGACGGACTGCCGCACATCCGCGTGATCTCTCCCGCCTCGGGCTCGACGATCCCCACATGCTTGCGCATGACGGTGGAGGTCGACAACTTCGAGATCGTCTCGCCCGTGGACCACCAGGATCTCGTCGATGGCCAGGGCCATTGGCAGATGCAGATCGATGACTTGCCGCTGCTTGTGCCCTGCGAAGCGCTTGAGTGCGCGTTTTCGATCGAGGGGCTGGACGATGGTCCTGTCTCGGTCGTCGCGGTCCTGGCCGACAACACGTACGTCCCCATCACCGACGCCGACGGCGCCAACGTGCAGGACTCTGTGTCCTACACGCTCGCCGGCGACGGTGTCGTCTGCGAATGACTGGAGCCCCGATGTCCCGCTTTGCCCTGCTCGCCCTGCTGCTGCCCGCCTGCAGCGGGAAAACCAGCGATCAACCTGTCGGCGACGACTCCGGTGACACCAACGCCGACGACACGTCGCCCGACAGCGACACCGAGGACAGCGACGATGGTGACCTCGACAACGACGGCTTTACCGTGGAGGAAGGCGACTGCGACGACAACAATGTCTACGCCTCCCCCGCCCGCGAGGAGGACGACGACGACGACATCGACAACGACTGCGACGGCCGGATCAACGAAGAGTGGCGTGGGCTCGACATCGCCTACGTCAACACGGCCGGTTCAAGCACCGTATTTACGCTCGACATCATCGGTCGGGTCGAGGACGAGGTCACGCTCACCGACGAGTGTTTCCCCGCCTGGCTCGACCACGCGGACGGCCCGCTCTCCGACGGCACGGACGGCTGGGTCATCAACAACAGCTACGCGACCATCGCTTCGGTCGCCCGGGACGGCACCTGTACCGACTTCGCCGACTTCTCCGACGCTGAGCTCTACCCCAACGGCGTCTACGGCATCGCGACCGGCTTGGATGGCACGGTCTACGCGACCACGCTCGACAAGCTCTACACCGTCTCCGCCGATGGCACGATCACCGAGGTAGCGAGCTGGTCCTGTGACTTTGAGGACCCCGCGGCGCATGAGGTCGCGGTGTACAGCCTCGCGGTCGATCCCTTGACCGGCGAGCTCGGCCTGTTCGGCTATTTCGGCGGCTTTGCGACCTACAGTCCGAGCACCGGCACGTTCAGCCTGCTCGCCACCGAGGATCTCGAGGCTGTCACGCTGTACACCTCCTCGGGCGCCCACAAAGATGGCGGCGGGTGGTACAGCCCTGGCGTAGACGCTGAGACCGGCGCCTACGGGATCTACCGGTTCAACCTCGAGGACAGCGCGTGGGTGCAGCAGGAGACCTGGGAGGACGAAGACTGGGAGCCCTTCATGCTCGCGATCGACGGCGACACCGGCGACTACTACGTGACCGCCAACGCCGGCTGGTTCTACACCGTCTGGCGCATCGGCGCCGGCGAGAACTACGCGGCGGACCTCTACACCACCGACGGCACCGAGAGCCACAGGGCATTTTATGGCATCGTCTCCAATTACTAAGGATCAACCCGAGGGTTCCAGCGTCGAGATCGTCCTCGTGGTCACGGGTCTGCTCGTGGGGCTCGTCATGGTCGCCGGGACGTTCGCGCCCGAGCTGCTGCCCTGGGTCAACGGCGTGGTGAACGACATCGCGGACCAGATCGGGTTCGATTTTTGACGCCTGAGCAGGTGCAGTACGGTCTGATCACCGTGCTGATCCTCGTCGCCTGCTACACCGATCTCACCATCCAGAAGATCAAGAACTGGCTGACTTTCCCGATGATGGCGGGCGGATCGGTGCTCTCGTTCTGGCTGCTCGACGCCTGGTGGGCAGGGGCTGCGGGGGTGCTCGCGGCCATGCTGGTCTGCTACTTTCCGTGGCGAACCGGCGTGATCAAGGCGGGCGACGTGAAGATGCTGATGGCCGCGGGGGCGCTTCTGGGGGCGAGACCCGCGATGTTGGCGATGGTCTGGATGCTGGTGATCGGCGTGCCGACGGGGCTGGCAGTGCTCTGGTGGAAGGGGCGGCTTGGCAACCTGAAGAAGGTGGCTGCGCGCGAGGAGGTCGAGGTCACCGTGGTCGCGCACGCGCCGGTGGTCGGGGCGGGGATCCTGGTGGCGATGTTGTGGCCGGATCTGGTCTGAATCGACGGATAGTTTTGCGGTGCTGGTCGCACTGCTCCACGGACCCCGCCCCTGGGAGAGTTCGTGCCGAACGCCCGTGTCACAACGCTGCCCCCCCTGTCCCGGTCCGACGCGAGCGACGAGGACGTGATGGGCCCAGACCCCGACACCGCCGAGGTGAGGCGGTTGGCCGGTGACCCCGGGGTCACGTCGGAGGAGCGGATTCGGGCGCGGGAGTGGCTCGCGATGCGGGAGCTCTTGGACCTCGGTCCTCGGCTGCAAGTGGGGCTCATCCCCCGGGCGGAGGCGGGGCACGCGGATCTGCGCCGCCAGCGCGTCACCCTCGCGCTACGACGACTCGAGAGCTGGGAGGCCCGGACGGTCTTGCTCGCGACGGTGGAGGACCCGGACGAGGGCCTTCGAATCGCGCTGGCCTGGGACCTCGCCGCGCTGGGGGAAGGCATGGTCTTGGACCTCCTGTCCCGTCTGTCAGCCGTCACTCAGCCAGACAGCGTGCGGCTCGCGGTGGCCACGGCGCTGCGCGCGAACCTCGCTCGGTTGCCAACGGAGCGCGTTGCCTCGCTGCTGAGAGGCATGACGGGTGGGTCGACCGCGCTTCAGGTCGAGGTGCTGTCGGCGTGGGTGGATCTGGCCAGCTCGAACCGCTCGTTGCGCGGCGAAGCACGGGCGGCATGTGCGGCCGTCTCCGCGGATCCATCGCGCCGGAGCGAGGTCCGCGAGGCCGCTGAGCTTGGCATCCGCCTGAGCACGACCGGGGAGGATCCGCCTGCCAGCCCCTCCCGCCGCGGCCTTTGGCGCTTGCTCACCGATCCCTTGCCTTGGCGGTGAAGCTACAGACTACGGCGACAAGCGCAAGATCCCCGAAACGCTGATCAGCGACTGCGCTCGAACCGTCTGACCCCAAGGCGCGTCCGCCTCGGCGCCCGAAAAGTACGTGTCGAGCTGCGCGCTCGCGTAGATCGAGTCGTCCCCGGGATCGGGCGTGAGCTGGGAGAGATCGTCCGCCGGGACCGTGAGCGCGCCATCGGTCAGCGGCATGCAGGCGAGCGCCTCCAGCAAGGCGTTGTCGCTGCGGCGTTGGTTGCGCAGCACCCACATCTGGGAGACTGCGACATCTCCCTCGGAGGTCGTCGGAAAGCCGCCGCTCCAGGTCCATTGCCAATCCAGCGGGTCGGACACCGAATGCGGCAGGATGCCCAGATCGAGGTCGCTGGCCGCCGGCGCGGTCTGCGTCACGTCAGGCCCGACCGCGATGACATCGGCCAGATCGAAGGCGGGGATGGCGCCTTCCGCGCCGTCGCCCGAGAGCGACAGCGCCTGGCCGAACGGGAACTCCGCCTGCGTGCAGCCGTTCCAACGGTACCGCACGGAGCCATCCTCGCCCGACTCCTTCGCCAGCGTGATGTCGTGATCCGCGTTCGTCGCGCGCAGTTCGTCGCCCGCGTCCAGCGTGCCGAGCACGGTCATGCTCCCGGCGGAGCCGGCGTCATCCGGGTCGAAGCTCGTAAACGCACAGGTTCCCGCGGTGCTGGGCATCGTGATGGTCTGGCCGGTCCCCCCGTCCCCGTAGCCATCGTCGTCGGCGACGGTGTAGAACGCCACGTCGAACGTGCATGGTTGGGCATCCGCGCCAAAGTTGGAGTACTGGAAGATCACCTGGATCGAGGCGTTGGACGCGATGTCCATGGCGGGCACCTCGCCGGAGGTGTCACCGCCGGAGTCGGTGGCGCTGTCCCCGTCAGGGTCAAACGTGTCGCCCGTGTCGCCCGCGGCGGGGGTGTCCTTGTGTTGGTGAAGCGCGTAGTCTGCGCATCCGAACGTGAGCGTGAAAATCGGCAGGACGGCACGGTGCATTCGGAGACCTAGGAGTCCGAAGTGCATACCCCGGGAGCGCCGCCCGCGAGACTCGCAGCGGGCGCCGCGGCTGCTCTCGGAGCCGCAGAATTCAACGTCGCGCGGGCCCCCGGCGCGGGTACTCCCGCGTCGGGGCTAGCCAGAATTGGGGGCGGGGTGTCAAGGCGCCCCCAATCGCCCGGCCGTCACCAACAGGCACGCGCCCTCGTCGTCGCCTACCGCCAGGTGCCTCCGGGGTCAGCCCTGGTACGGCGGGGCAACAGCACGCGGCCAGCAGCGCGACGGCGTGTACGCGTTCGACGGCGCGACCTGGACGACGGTGCTACCCGACGGCCACGAGGGTTGGGCCGCCAGCTACTACAACGCCCTCGCCGCGCTTGACGGCCGGCTCTGGCTGTTCAACGGCTACACCGGCACCGAAGAGCTGGTCCGCGCGCTGTACTCCGACAATGCTGGCGCCACCTGGCTCGAACACCCCGGCGGGTCGGGCGGCGGGCGGAGCGATACTACGGCTCCCAAGCCGGTACCGCTTGCCTCGCGCCTCGTCCCTCCTGATCCTCCTCGCTGCCTCGGCCTGCAACCGCAGCAGCCCAGAGCTTGCGCCGCCGCCGGCCGCACCATCTGCGTTGGTGCTCGTCCTTGACGGCGTACGAAGCGAGGAGTTCGCCTCCGACACGCGAGTGAGCGATCTCACGGGGCTCACCGGCGCGGCGTACGCGGCTGAGACGTGGGCTGCGCTCGGCCCTTATGCGGCGTCCCAGCGCGAGGCGCTCAACCCCGGCGTCACGATCAGCGCCACGGGCCACTCTCAGATGGTGACGGGCCGGCTCGCCCCCTACGCCAACTTCTCCGTGCCCGACGGTCCCGGGCTCTACCGGCCGGAGTACCCGACGATCTTCGAGGAGCTTCGAAGCCAGCTCGGCGTAGACCGCGAGCAGGCGGTGTTCCTGGGCAACACCGAGGTGTTGCAGGGAGAGGTGCAGTCCACCCAGCCCGGCAGCGCGGCGTTCGCGGGCGTCTACACGATGCTCTACGACCCCTCCGTGCCGTCGGCCCCCATCAACGACGACACCCCGGTGCTGGCCGCGATCCAAGCGGCGATCTCGGCGGATCACCCCCGGCTGATGATTGTGAATTTCCACGACGCGGATCGGGCGGGCCACTACGGCGCAGATGACGCCTACATCGACGACGTCAAGAAGCTCGACGCCCTGCTCCCCGAGCTGTGGGCCTGGCTCGGGCACTCGGAGCCGGCGTATCGGGATCGCCTGATGCTCGTCGTCGTCGCGGATCACGGTCGCCACCGACACGACGAGGACGATGGCTGGCACAACCACGGGGATGCCTGCACCGGGTGCCGGGAGGTGCCGCTGATGATGATCGGCCCGTTGGTCAGCGGCGGGACCGAGCTCGAAGGGCGCTGGACCCTCCTGGACCTCGCGCCGACACTCGCGGCGCACATCGGCTTTGACGTGCCGTGGGCGGAGGGCCTGCCGATCGACGAGGTGAGCAGCGGCGGCGAGGTCCGAACCGGCGATGTGGACCTCTCGCGGGACGGCACCGCCTGGACACACTACCTCAACGACAACGCTGCGCGGGACGAGGTCGTCGTGGACGGCGAAGTCGCGAGCCGACCCGGTGCAATGTTCGCGGAATTGGCGAGCGGCGACGGGATCGCCAGCATCGGGCGGCAGGTGTGTTGGCGGGAGTTGTGGGTGGACGACGCGGCGGCGTTCTGGCCATGGATGGGGGCCTGCCGGTTGGACGTCGGGGAGGGTTGGGTGGAGGCGGGCTTCCCTGAGGGGGCGGTCGGGCAGAACTGGAGGCCGCAGTTCATCTCTTCCGGCGGGCAGCTATGGGCGATCTACAATCACAATCCAGATGGCATCGCTGAGTTGGGGGTGGACACGGGCGTCGGCATGCGTGCGCGGTCGTGGTCCGCTGAAGGGGGCTGGGGCGACCCCATTGGCGCAACCGGCCTCTACCCTACCGACCCGTCCGTCGTCGCCACCGACACCGGCGCCGTCGTGGCGTTCGGCACGAATCTGCCCGGGGACGATTCGCGCTACACGCGGCGGGTCCGGGTCATGGCCCTGGACACGGCCGCGGAGCTTTGGCGGTCACCTGTGGACATCGACCTCGCCGGCCTGTTCGAAGGGGCGCGCGTCGAGCGGCCCGCCCTGCATCTGGACGATGGAAAGCTACATCTCGCCGTCGTCGTGACCACCGAGAATGACAACGCGCTCGTGCTGTTGGAGAGCGTGGATGAGGGTGCCACCTGGACCGACGGGGAGATCCTGGGGACGGACGCGGCCCTGCCGCATTTGAGCC
>CANKNP010000056.1 GCA_947483545.1 Deltaproteobacteria bacterium
CTCCATCACGCGCCAGGCCCCGCACCGCGTAGACCTCGGCGTCAGCGGCGCGGTTCATCTCGATCAAAGCCTTCGAGGCCACCGCAGCGACCCGCGCCTCCAGGCGCGGCGCGAGCGCCCGGCGGAGCATCGCGGAGGCCCGCTCCAGGCGAGACTCCGGCGTTCCTCCGGCAAACTCCAACGAGAGCACCGCCGCCTGAATGTCGGTGGGGTCGGCCGAGAGGAGCGCAGCCGCGGTGTCGCGCGCATCCGCCACGTGACCCGACGCCGCGCGCGCTGCCGCAAGCACCCGCCGGGCTCGAGGACTCGCCGATCCTGCAGGGAGGCCGGGGTAGTCCACCAGCGGTCGCCCCAGGCGCACGGCCAGCTCTTCGAAGACGAGGCGCTCGTCGGCTGTGCGGGGGGCACGCCCGGCGAGCGCTGCCTCCGCCCCGTCCAGGTCGTTTCGCGCCAGCGCCTCCGCCGCCGCGAGCACCTTGACACCCTGAGCGTCCGCCGCGCCAGGCGCGTCCAGGAACTCTCGTACCTGCCGGACCCGATCCGGCGCGCCGTCCCACTCCCGCCAGATCTGGAGGCGCACCCTCGCCAACGCGAGCGCGGCCTCGGGATCGGCGCTGGCCCGCGGGGCGATCTCCCGCTCCTCCGCCTCAAGCGCCTCATAGCGATTCTCGGCGAGCACCGCCTCGATCTGCTCACGTTCACCCAGGACTGCCGGCCGCAGCTGACCATAAGCGAGCACCAGGAGCGCCGCGATCACCAGGAGGAGGAGGATCCCGCCGCCGAGGATCAGCCCCAGCCGCGACAATCCCAAAGGGGCCGCGGGGATCACCTCTACTTCCGGCTGCGGGTTCGTCGCGGGCGGCAGGTGCTTCTCCACAACCTTGATCGGCCGGACCCGGCTCTCGGTCGGCTCGGGATCGGGCGGTGGTGCCGGCTCGTGCCGGGTCATCATCACCACGTTCTCGTCCTCAGCCTCCAGGCGGTCTTCGGTCAGGTCGGCGGCCCGCGGGGCCGGCCGGCCTCCCATCGCCTTTTGCCACTCACGCAGGTTGATCGGTGCGCCGTCCAGCGTGTCGAGCCGGTCCGGCGAGCGTCGCCGATGCCCGTCCTCGCCCGGGCGGAGCACAAGCAGGATCTGGGTGTCACCCGCGTCTGAGCCCCCCGAGAGCGACCGGACCTGAATGCTGGGCGCCGTCCCCTCACCGGTTCCCGCCATCTGCTCGGGGGTCGCAATCCCGGAAGACTGGGTATGATCGCCGTCTTCTTCTGGCCGCGCGGCGTCGACGACGCTTTGCTGGAAAAGCGCCGGAAACCGGCTCGCTTCCTCGGGCGGAACGTCGTGTTCGCGGGACCTCGTCTCCGTACGTTCGGGCTCGTCAGCCGACAGGTCCATTCCCGTGGTCAACGCCAGGCCGTCCACGAGCTCATCAAGCGAGCCGGACGGCACGGTAAAATCACCCGCGATCGCCCATAGAAGGTCCTCTGGACGCCCGTTTTCGGGATGGGCCGGGCGCAGACGCTCGAGGATGCCCGAGCCGCGCATGAAGCTGCCAGTCGCGAGAAAGGACTCGGCAAGCGCCAGCATCTCGGCGGGGCGAGCCTCGCGCTCGATCTCACGCGCCCGCGTTTCGGGCCGTACGGGCTCCTGATGCGCCCGATCCCAGAGATCGCGGACGTCAACGCCCGCCTCGCGCAGCCGCACGAGCGGCTTTCGGGCTCGGAGCGGCCAACCACGCTCTACGTAGATGCGGGCCAGCAGAAGCAGCACCTCTTCCTGGTGTTCCGGCGTCTCCTCCAACTCGCGCGCCCGCAGCGTCGCGCGGTCCATGAGCCGGAGATCAAAAAAGGCACGCGCTTGCGCCAGCCGGGCACGCGCGGTGGGCGTGCCTTCGGCCATCCACGCTTCGACCAGCTTCACCACCGACCGGCTCTCCCCACGGGCCGACAACCGCGCCACGACCTCGTCAAGGTGGCGCTCGCGCGGCGTCAGTGAAGGACTGGATTCCGGCCTCAAGCGAACTCGACTATAGCAGCCTCGCTGCGCCATGGGCAGCCGGGGCAAGCGCCCGACGCGCGTCTGGACACCCCCCTGACCAACCGAACTCCAGTCCCTCCACAACGTCACGAGCCGGTTAAGCACGCCACGCGAGGCTGGGGTATGGGAGGACGGCTGTTGCTGGCAGAGCTGCTTCGGGCGACACGAGAGCGCCTGACTGGCGCCGTGGAGTGGCGAGACGACCGCCGACGTCGGACCTTCTTCCTGGATTCCGGGGAGCTGGTACTCATTCAGTCGAACCTGAAGAGCGAGTCCGCCGAACGTGTAGCCGAACGGTTCCCGGGCCTCGCGACAGCCGATCTCCGCAGACGCATCATCGAATGGCGCTTTCGCGGTGGTATCGGTGAGATCGCCGGCGGCGTACAATTCCTCGAAGGCGTCACGTCCCCGCAACGGGAGCCCGCCGCCCTTGGCTCCCTCCTGCTCTCGGCGGCGGACGGCCTGCCGCTCGCCCCAGCCCGGTGGTTCCCGCACGCAGTGGACGCTGAAGTTCTGGAGCTTCTTCCTGTAGAGCGCGAGGTGGTCCAGTACCTGGCGTCGCTTGACGGAAGCCGGGCGGCCGAGGACATTCGAGACTTTGGACCTACCGAACCCGAGCTGCTCGATCGGCTCCTCCGTGTCGGGCTCGCAATTGGCGGCCTGGAGGACACCGGGCACGAGACCGTGGTGACCACGGTCACACGGGAGGCGCTGGCGGCGGGTTCGCGGGGCGATATCGCGAACTTGATCGCGCAGGAGGTAGGCACTCCAGTCGCAGTCGACCCGCTGGTCGTGCGGTTCGGACCGCTGCTCGAGCGAATCCCACGCGCGGAGGATCACTATGCTGTTCTCGGCGTGCGTTGGGACGATCCTCCCGACACGATGCGCAAGGCCTACTTCGCCTTGGCGCGCGACCTTCACCCCGACCGTTTTGTAGCGGACCCTGCGGACACACAAAAAACCGCGTCAGACCTCTTTGATCGGGTTCGGGCAGCGTGGGAGGTCCTCGGCGACGACGCTGCGCGTGACACCTACGCGCGCAGAGTGATTCACGGGGAGAAGACCGAGGACGAGAAAGCCTCGGAGAAGGTTCGCGATATCCTGGACGCGGAGTCGGAGTTCAAACGCGGGGTCCAGGAGCTCGGTGCGGGACGCATCGCCCCTGCGCGCGAGTACTTCCACCGTGCCGTGTCGCTGGTGCCGGAGGAGCCCGAGTTCGTCGCGTACCTCGCCTACACGGACTTCCGACTCACCACCGGCCGGGACGACACGGCGGCCGCCGAGGCGCTCGAACGCCTCAAGGCCATCGTAGAAGCCAGTGAGAAGCTGGATAACGCGTGGGTACTCTTCGGGCAGGCGCTCAAGCTTCGCGGGAACGAAGCATCGGCCCGGCGCGCGTTCATCCGCGCGCTTCAGATCAAGCCGTCAAACCCCGACGCCGAGCGGGAGCTCAAGCGGATGGCCGCCGCCCGACAGGAGCAGAAGGAAGAGGCCAAACCCGGTTTTTTCAGTCGGCTTTTTGGGCGGAAGTAGGCAGCGACGCCTCACGTAGTACCCGGTCGCAGGTGTCGATCACCTGGCGAACGTAGGCCCGCTTCTCCGCGTAGGTGCCCGGATAGAAGCTACGTTTGAAACCGTGGATGACCATATTGCGTAGCTCCCGCGGCGTGACGCCGAGGTGGGTGACCGCGAGGTGGTGCTCACGCGTCACGGTGGTGTTGGACACCAGACGATTGTCCGTGCACAGGGTCACCGACATCCGATGATCGAGCATCTTCCGGAGGGGGTGGTCCTCGGGACGCGTCACCATCGGGTTGGTCTGGAGGTTGGAGGTGATACATACCTCAATGGTCACGCGCCGATCCGCCATGAAGTTGGCCAGGCGACGCGTGTACGCCTCCTTGTCCTCAATCCGGGCGTCCTGAATCGTCTCCGGTGAAAAGAGCAGGAGCGCGTGCCCAATACGATCCGCGTACAAGGAAGTGATGGCCTGAAAGATGCTCTCGGCGCCGTAAGCTTCGCCGGCGTGGACGGTCTTGGCGAGAAACGCCGTGTGGGCGTGATGGTAGGCCTCGATATGATCCACCGCCGGATATCCCGCCTCCTGCCCCGCGAGATCAAAACCGACCACCGGAATGCCGTCCTCGTCTCGGGCACGCACCGCGGCACGAGCGAGCTCCAAGCTGGCGAGCCCGAACACCCGGCGCCTTGGCGACTGCGGAAGCGCCTGAAGAAGCTGCCGATAGTAGGTAGAGTAGTTCTCGTTGAACATGCGCATCGCGCAGACGATGATGCCATATCGAAACGGGGGCTCGTCCGGCGCAAGCTTGGCGTTGAACGCGGCTGCTGCGCGATCCATGCCCCGTCGTACGGCGCGGAGCACGTCGCGCACCTCGAAGCCGGCGTGTACGTGAAGCTGCGGCGCAAACCGCACCTCGACATAACGCACACCTTCCTCCTGGTTGTCCACCGCGAATTCGTACGCGATGCGCTCGACCGACTCGGGATCCTGCATCACCGCGCAGGTCCATGCGAAGCCGGCCAGATACTCCACGAGGCTCGAATAGGAGGGCTTGAACACCAGCTCCCGCATCCCCTCCTCGGTGAAGGACGGGATTTGTACACCCTGGGCTCGGGCGAGGTCGATGAGCGTCGGTACCCGCAGCGATCCGTCGAGGTGCACGTGCAGGTCGGTCTTGGGTAAGGCGCGCAACAGCGCTTCAGAGATCGGCATACGAAGACTTAACCCGCGAAAGGGTCGAGCACCCCCGCTACGCGAGCGCCCCGGCGAGCACCGAAGCCGTTAATGCCCAGAGATGTCCGTGTGGGTCAACGGCCGCGCCGATCTGGGTCTTGACCTGCACGACCCGCTGCTCCTGGGCGCGGGCACCTTCACCACGCTCCGTACCTACGGCCGCCGACTCTGGCAGATCGACGCCCACCTGCGCCGCCTGCACGCCGGGGCCTCGTGGCTCGGCGCGCCCTGGTCCACGGACTGGTTGTGTGAGTTCGACAGGCTTGACGCGCACATCCGCGCCACAGCCGGCCCCGAACAGAAGGTGCACGCGATTCTCTCCGCGAGCGGCGCCCGGGTGCTCCGGTCCGCGCCCCTCGACGAGCATCTGGTGCGCCGGCCCGTGGCGGCCCGCTCTGCGACGGGCCCGGTTGGCCCTCCCGGCGCCGCCCGGCACAAACTCACCACCCGAGCGCTTTGGGGACCGGGGGGCGAAGAGCGCCTGTTCACGCTGAACGACCGCTGGCTCGAGACCGACCGCGGGAACATCTTCGTCGTCCGCGACGGGTCCTTGATCACCGCCCCGGACGACGGGAACATCCTGCCCGGGGTCACGCGTGAGCTTCTGCTCCGTATCGCACGGGCCGAGGGCATTTCGGTGCGAATCGAGGCACCCGCTCGTGGAGCCACCGACGCGCTCTACGTCTGCTCTACGCTCAAGGAGCTGGCCCCGATCGTCCAACTCAACGGGGAGGCCCGGCAGGCCGGCGAAGCTATCGGCGACCGCCTCCTGCAACGTTGGGGCGAGCTCGTCGAGAGCGGGACCTCGCCGACGCGCGCAGCCCCAGAATCCGCCAACCGGCCATAAGCAACCCGGCCGCCCGGCCAGCGCCGAAGCTGGGCCGACGGAAGCCGGCCGTACCGGCGCCCGGCTCACCCGAGCTCCCGGAGACCGGACCACCGCCCGCGAATCAGACTGCCGCTTCCGAATCCCCGCCGGAGTCGCTGTCAGTGCCCTCCGAAGGGGCGGCCTTGGCCGTATAAGGCTCCCGCAAGATCTCGATCAGCGCCATGGGGGCGCGATCGCCCTGACGCAGCCCGAGCTTGAAGATGCGGGTGTAGCCACCCGGGCGGGTCGCGAAGAGCTCCGCGTACTCGCTGAACACCTTGGCCAGGACGTCGCGATCTTCGATCCAGCGCCGCGCCATACGAACCGCGTGAACCCGACGCGCTTTCGCTGCGGCGAGCTCCGCGCCCTGCAGGGCGGCAAGCTGGGAAGGCAGCACCCGGCGTGAGAGCGTGATGATCCGCTCAGCGACCGGACGAAGCTCCTTCGCACGCGTCTCGGTCGTCTGAATCCGACCGTGCCGCATCAGGGAGGTGACCATGTTGCGGATCATCGAGGACCGATGACCCGTGGGGACGCCGAGACGGCGTCCAGCTTTGAGATGACGCATCGTTACCTCGCCCTACGCCCGGGTCTTGGGGAAATTCTGGAGCTTCATCCCCAAGGAGAGATTGAGTTCACCCAAAATCTCCTTGATCTCATTGAGGGACTTGCGGCCAAAGTTTTTGGTCTTCAACATCTCGGCTTCGGTCCGCTCGACCAACTGCCAGACGTACTCGATGCCCGCGTTCTGCAGGCAGTTCGCGGAGCGCACTGACAGATCGAGCTCATCGACCCGACGGAAGAGGGTATCCGGGAAGTTCTCTTCTTCCGCCGCCCCTTCGCCCGACGAAGGCTCGTCCTCTTCGACGAAGTTGATGAAGGCCTGAATCTGCTCCTTCATGATCTTCGCGGCGAACGCCACGGCGTCCTCCGGCGTCACCGCGCCGTTCGTCCACACCTCAAGCGTGAGCTTGTCGTAGTCGGTACGCTGCCCGACGCGCGCGTTGGTGACGATGTAGCGGACGCGCCGGATCGGCGAGTGGATCGAATCGATGGGGATGGTCCCGAGCGGCATGTCCGCCGCTTTGTTCCGATCGGCGGGCACGTAGCCTTTACCGACCTTCGCGGTCATCTCGGCGTGAAGCCGGCCGGTACCCGTCAGGGTGGCGATTGGATGATCCGGATTGAGGATCTCCGCAGCCGCGTCGAAGCGGATGTCGCGCGCGGTGACCACCCGGATGGTGCCGGGCACCCCTTCTACGTCGATCGAAGCGCGAAACGGCTCATTGCGGTCGCTCTTGATCAGGACGCCCTTCAGGTTGAGGATGATGTCCGTGACGTCCTCGATCACGCCCGGAATGGACGAGAACTCGTGCAGCACGCCTTCGAGGCGCACCGACGTCAGGGCCGCGCCCTGGAGGCTGGACAGCAGGATGCGGCGAAGCGCATTGCCCAGGGTGATGCCAAAACCGCGCTCGAGCGGCTTGACCACGAGCTTCGCATACGTCTCGCCCGATCGCGAATCACGCTCGATCCGCCTGGGTTTGATCAGGCTTCGCCAATTGGCGTAAACATGTTCACTCATTGAAATACTCCCGGGCTTCTACTGCCACAATCCGCGGCACTCTTCGCCCAAAGGGGATGGGGTACAAGCTGGCCCCCGACATGGGGCCAGCTCGAGAGGATGGAGAAAATCAGACCCGGCGGCGCTTTGGCGGGCGGCAACCGTTGTGGGGGATCGGGGTGACGTCCACGATCATGGTGACCTTCAGGCCCGCGGTCTGAATCGCGCGGAGCGCCGATTCACGACCCGCACCAGGGCCCTTGATGACCACACCAGCCGACTTCATGCCATGATCCATCGCCTTGCGCGCGGCGTCTTCGGCCACGAGCTGAGCCGCGAAGGGCGTGCTCTTACGCGAGCCCTTGAAGCCCTTGACCCCGGCGCTCGACCACGCGACGGTGTTTCCGGCGGGGTCGGTGACGGTGACGATGGTGTTGTTGAAGGTGGACTGGATGTGAACCACGCCAGCGGGGACGTTCTTCCGAACGCGCTTGACGACTTTCTTCTTGGCGGCGACGCTCATGGTAGCCTCCTACTTCTTTTTCGCCGCGACGGAGCGGCGAGGCCCCTTGCGCGTGCGGGCGTTGGTGTGGGTACGCTGACCATGGACCGGGAGGCCGCGCTTGTGGCGCGATCCCCGATAGGTGTTCAGGTCGATCAGCCGCTTGATGTTCATCGCGACCTCCTTACGGAGCTCGCCCTCGACGCGGTATTCGCGCTGAATGATCTCGCGGATACGGGCAACGTCGACCTCGGAGAGGTCTTGCGTGCGAATCGCACGGTCCACCTGCGCTTTCGCAAGGATATCCACCGCATTCTTGCGGCCGATGCCATAGAGATAACCGAGAGCGATGTCCACGCGCTTGTTGCGAGGAAGATCGACGCCTTCTATACGAGCCATACGACCTCCTAGCCCTGCCGCTGCTTGTGTTTAGGGGTCTGGCAGATCACGCGGACGATGCCGCGCCTCCGGACCACGCGACATTTGTCGCAGATTACCTTTACCGATGCTTTGACCTTCACTATCTTTCTCCTAGCCGGACGGAGTCCGGTTCAACGGATGGGGGAAGCACTGTCCAAGACCGTCAGCACTTGGGGCCCAGAGGGCGTAATGGCGACGGTGTGTTCGAAGTGCGCCGACCGGCTACCATCTTCAGTCACCACTGTCCACTCGTCCTTGAGCACCTTTGTGCGGCCGCCCCCCAACGTGACCATCGGCTCGATAGCGAGCACCATGCCCGCCTTGAGCAAATAGCCAGTTCCTGCCTTGCCAAAATTGGGCACACTCGGCTCTTCATGCAGACGCCGCCCGATCCCGTGCCCGACGAACTGCGTGACAACGCTGTACCCGCGGCTCTCGACGTAGGTCTGCACCGCATGGCCGATGTCTCCGATCCGTAGGCCCGGCCGGGCACGCTCGATCGCCTCGCCGAGCGCGGCCTCCGTGACCGAGACAAGCGCCGCACCGGCGTCGTCCGCGCCGGGCATAGCCACCGTATACGCAGTATCGGCATAGTAGCCGCTCACGTCGACGAGCCCGAAATCGACCGAGACGATGTCTCCCTCTCGGATCCGCCGACGGCCCGGAATCCCGTGAACCACCTGTTCGTTGATCGAGACGCAGAGCGACTTGGGGAACACGGCCTTTCCGACCCGGTACCCCTTGAACGCCGGCTTGGCGCCCAGCGCGAGGATCGCCTCTTCGCTCAAACGATCAAGGTCGTCCGTGGTCATACCGACGGCCAGCTGTGGCCGTACGCGAGCCACCACCTCCGCGAGCTTCGCGCCCGCGCTGCGCATCGCGGCGAGCTCGTGCCAGTCCTTTATGGCGATCATACGACCCCTCCGGCGAGGGACGGCTCACGCCGCTCACCGACGGGACGGCCGGATCCGATACCAGGCGAACGCATCAGACCTCAGACAATCGCCGCGCGAATACGGGCGTAGACTGAGTCGATCTCACCAACCCCTTCCACTTCGCTCACCGGACTTCGAGCTGCCAGCACCGCGAGCACGGGCGCGGTATCGCGGTGGTAGGTCTCGAGCCTCGCGGCGACCACCTCCGCGCGATCGTCCGACCGCTGAACCACCTCACCGCCGCAGCGTGAGCACTGCGGCCCCGGTGGCTGGTAGACCACATGGTAGGTGGCGCCGCAACCCAGACAGCTTCTCCGACCCGACAAGCGTTCGACGATGACGGAGTCGGCGACGACCAGAGATACCACCCGGTCCAAGCGGGCGCTGCGCGCGTCCCACCAACCAAGCAGCCACCGAGCCTGGCTGACCGAACGCGGGAAGCCGTCGAACAGCACCCCAGGCGCGCAATCCGGTTCGGCGAGCCGTGCCGCGACCATGTCACAGGTCACCTCATCCGGAACCAACTGCCCTGCGTCCATGAACCCACGGGCGAGCTGGCCTAACGGAGTCCCCTCTTTGAGGTGGCGGCGGAAGATGTCTCCCGTAGCCACTTGCGGAACCCCGAGCTCAGAGGCGAGGCGGACCGCCTGTGTACCCTTCCCCGATCCGGGAGGCCCAAATAGGACAAGGTTCACAGCACTTCCTGCGCCGCGCCCGTGATGAGGTGACGCCGGCGTCCGCCCACCCGAGCACGCGGCCCCTGAATGCCGTCATACTCCTTCGCGAGGAGCTGAGCCTCGACCTGCGCCACGGTGTCCATCGCCACGCCGACCACGATGAGCACGCCAGTGCCGCCGAAATAGAACGTACTCCCACCCACACTTGAGAGCACCGACGGGAGCACACACACCGCCGAGAGGTAGACAGCGCCCGCTCCCGTGAGCCGGGTGAGGATCCGCTCGATGTACTCCGCGGTCTGCTTCCCGGGACGGATCCCCGGAATGTAGCCACCGTGCTTCCGCAGGTTGTCGGCCACGTCCACGGGGTTGAACATCAGCGCCGTGTAGAAGTACGAGAAAAAGACGATCAGTCCCACATACACGTAGTTGTGGAGCCACGCCCCAGGCGCGAGCGTAGAGACAATCGTGCTGACGATGGTGTTGTCGGTCATCGCCCCGAGCGTCGCCGGCGCCATCAAGATCGACGAGGCGAAGATCGGCGGCATGACGCCGGTCGTGTTGACCTTGAGCGGGAGGTGTGTGCCCTGGCGAGCGTTGGTGGGCCGGCCCACCACGCGCTTCGCGTACTGGATCGGGATGCGGCGCTGCCCACGCTCGATCCAGCAGATTGCCGCGATGACCGCCACAACCGCCGACACCAGGAGAGCCGCCTCCAGCAGCTGCACGGTGCCCGAGCTCACCTGCCGCACGAGGTCGACCGCAGTCGAAGGGATGCGGGACACGATGCCCGCTGTGATGATCAGGCTGGCCCCGTTTCCGATCCCGCGCTCACTGATCTGCTCCCCGATCCACATCACAAAGCAGCTTCCGGCGGTCATGGTGACCACCGTCAGGATGCGGAAACTCCAACCCGGCTCCAGCACCAGGTCCCCGATCACTCCCCCCGCGGAGGAGTTCTCAAGCGACACCGCAATCGAGAGCGATTGGAGCACCGCGACCACGATCGTGGCGTAGCGCGTGTACTGCGTGATCTGGTTGCGGCCCTGCTGCCCCTCCTTGGAGAGTCGCTCCAGAGACGGCACGGCCACCGTAAGCACCTGAACCATGATGCTTGCGGTGATGTACGGCATGATGCCGAGTACGAACACGCTGTACTGCTCGAGCGCCCCGCCCGAGAGCATGTCGTACATCCCGAACATACTCTGGCGATTCGCTTCGACGAACTGCGCGAGTGCCTGCCTATCTACACCTGGCGAGGGAATATGGATCCCGAGCCGCACCACCGCGAGCATTCCGAGGGTGAAGAGGATTCTCCCCCGGAGCTCCGGCATCTGCAAGATGAGCGTGAGCCACCGGCTCACCGGGACTCCTCCACGGAGCCACCCGCCGCTTCAATCTTGGCTTTGGCGCTCGCCGTCGCGGCGGAGAGGCGTACGGTGAGTGCCACCGAAACCTCACCCCGGCCCAACAGCTTCACGCCGTCGCGCCCGATCCGGGCAATCAAACCGGTGCTCTTGAGCATCGAAGCGTCCACGACCGTACCCGCAGGCAAGGACGCGAGCGACGCGACGTTGATCTCAGAGTAGTCGGTCGCAAAAGCGTTTGTGAAGCCGTACTTCGGAAGACGGCGACGAAGCGGGACCTGCCCACCCTCGAAACCTTTACCCTTCGGACGCCCGGCACGAGCCTGCTGGCCCTTGGTGCCGCGTCCGGAGGTCTTGCCGAGCCCGGAGCCCTGCCCACGCCCCAACCGCGTGCGGCGCTGAGTAGAGCCAGGAGCGGGTTTGAGATTGGAGAGTTCGTTTGCCATAGCCTAGCTCCCGCTGTCCGGGCTCACTTCGGAGACCTCGACAAGGTGGATTACCTGCCGAACCATACCCCGCACGGCCGGCGTGTTTTCGAGGCGCCGCGAGCGCCCGATGACGCCGAGGCCGAGACCGAGCAAGGTCGCGCGCTGCGTCTCGCTGCAGCCGATGCTGCTCCGCTTCTGCTTGAGTTCAAGGTAGGTCATGACGCTCCCCTCACGCCCGGCCAGCGGACTTCGCCGCCACCAGCTGCCGGGTCCGATACCCATTGACCACGTCTTCGACGGCGATCCCACGACGCGCCGCGACCTGATCTGCGGACTCCATCGCACGCAACGCCGTGAGCGCAGCGCGCACAACGTTATGCGCGTTGGAGGAGCCAAGACTCTTGGTGAGCACGTTGTGCACACCAGCAGCGCCCATGATCGCACGCAGCGCCGGTCCCGCGATGACGCCGGTACCAGGGCTTGCAGGGCGGAGGAGCACTGCTCCCGCGCCGAACTCGCCAAGCACCTCGTGGGGCACGGTGCCCTCGACGAGCGGCACGTCGAACATGCTCGCCTTCGCCTTTTCCGTGGCCTTACGGACGGCCTCAGGCACCTCGTTCGCTTTACCGTGGCCTACACCGACGCGACCCGCGCCGTTGCCTACCACCACGAGGGCGCTGAATCCGAAACGACGACCACCCTTGACGACCTTTGCTACGCGATTGACGTAGATGGTCTTCTCGATGAGGCTCGCCTCTTCAGCGCTCTTCCGCGGCCGAAAGTCTTTGTTCCCGCTCACATCAACCTCCCCAGCGCGGTATCGCACCGCGGGCTGGACTAGAAATCAAGCCCAGCCTCACGAGCAGCGTCAGCCAAGGCCTTGACGCGTCCGTGGTACAGGAACCCGTTACGATCAAACACGACACGCCCAATGTTGTTGGCCAACGCGCGTTTCGCGATCAGCCTGCCGACCTCTTCGGCCGCAGGAATGCTCCCGCGATGCCCTTCCAACTCCCCGAGCTCTTTCGACAAGGTCGAGGCCGCAGCGAGGGTTACGCCACGATCATCGTCGATGATCTGCGCGTAGATGTGTGACGCCGAGCGAAACACCGAGAGCCGAGGCCGCTCGGTGCTGCCGCTGACGCGCTTCCGGATCCGCTGCTTACGCCGCGCGCGGCCGTCGTCGTTCTTCGTCGACATCCTCTACTCCTACTTCTTGGCGGTCTTGCCGGCTTTGATACGAACCCTCTCGCCCTCGAGTCGGACGCCCTTACCCTTGTAGGAGTCAGGCTTCCGCAACCGACGCAAACGCGCAGCGGTCTCACCGACCAGCTCACGATCCGCGCCACGAACGACAAACTTGGTCCCCTTCTCGACGTCCACCGAGATGCCCTCGGGGAGCGGGAACTCCACGAGGTGGCTGAAGCCCAGCGAGAGATTGAGCGTGCGCCCTTTCAGCTCGCCTTTGAAGCCTACCCCCTGAACTTCAAGACGGCGCTCGAAGCCCGCACCTACGCCCTTCACCATATTGGCGACGAGGGCGCGCACCAGACCATGATTGGCCCGATTCCGGCGCGAGTCGTCGTCACGAGCGACCAGGAGGACATTGCCCTCTTGCCGAACGCTCACGCCGCCGGGAAGCGCACGGACGAGCTCACCCTTCGGGCCCTTGACCCGGATCGACCCCTCCGACAGCACCGCACTCGTCTGTGCCGTGAGCGGAATCGGGAGCTTACCAACTCGAGACATTGGACACCCCTACCAGACGTAGCAGATGACTTCGCCACCCACGCCTTCGCGCCGGGCAGCTTTGTCGGTCAACACGCCGCGTGGCGTGGTGAGGATCGCAACCCCAAGTCCGTCACGGACATAGGGAACCTCGGTTTTGCCGACGTAAAACCGGCGCCCCGGCGTGCTTACACGCTTGAGCCCCTGGATCACGCCCTTTCGGCCGCCCTGGAGGTACCGGAGCTCGACCTGCAGCGTAGGTCGGTCAGCATCCGGCGAGTCCTTGAACCCGGCGATGAAACCCTCATCCTGCATGATCTGCAGAATGGAGCGCTTCAGCCTGGAGCTAGGCACGAGAACGGTTTCGTGGCCAACCATGCCCGCATTACGAATGCGGGTAAGCATGTCCGCGATCGGATCAGTCATTGACATGAGAGGATCTCCTCGCCTACCAGCTCGCCTTCATGACGCCCGGCAGCTCGCCACGAAGCGCACGGGCCCGAAAGCACAGACGACACATGTTAAAGTCGCGGAGGTAAGCTTTAGACCTCCCACACAGGGGACAACGGTTGTGCTGGCGCGCGGAGAATTTGGGCTTAAGCTTCGCCCTCTCCATGCTGGACTTTTTGGCCATCGGAGCTCTCCTACTGCCGGAACGGCATGCCGAGGTGGCGCAGCAGCGCCCGACCTTCGGCGTCAGTTTTGGCTGATGTGACAAAAGCGATGTTCATACCCGTGACCTTGTCCACGCGATCGTAGTTGATCTCTGGGAACACGATCTGCTCGGTGATGCCGAGGGAGTAGTTGCCGCGGCCATCGAAGGCCTTCGGGTTCACCCCGCGGAAGTCCCGCACCCGAGGGAGCGTGACATTCACCAAGCGGTCAAGGAACTCCCACATCCGCGCCCCGCGAAGCGTGACACGCGCGCCGATCGGAATGCCTTCACGGAGCTTGAAGTTGGCGATCGACCGGCGAGCCCTGCGGATCTGAGCC
Source organism: Deltaproteobacteria bacterium (assembly GCA_947483545.1). The sequence continues at coordinate 14,273 of CANKNP010000056.1, forward strand.
TTCTGGCCCGCGATGATCGTCATCTCCTCGGCCGCGGTTTCGAGCCGCTTGACGTTGGACGTCGCCTCCTTGATGGAGGTGTTCAGGACGATCCGTTCGAGCCGAGGGATCTCCATCACGTTGCCGTACTTGAACTCGGTACCGAGCGCCGTAGCTACGGTGTCCCGGTAATGTTGTTTGAGACGAGGAATCATGAACTCACCCTCGAACCGGGGCGCCGGTCTTCCGGTTCACCCGCTGCTTGACACCCTCGGTGTCGGTCTTCAACGCGACCTTGATTCGCGTGCCGCTCGCATCGACGAGCGCCACGTTCGAAATGTGGATCGCGGCTTCCTTTTCAACAATCGACCCCGGCCGATCGCCACTTGCCTTGATGTGCCGCTTGACGAGCTTCACGCCCTCGACGACGACGCGCGCGTCGTCCCCACTCCCGGGGCGAACCTCAAGCACCTTGCCACGACGGCCCTTGTCGCTCCCGGCGATCACCACCACGGTGTCGTTCCGTTTGATGCGGAGCTTGATCTTAGCCATGCTCAGTTCCTCAAATGACTTCGGGCGCGAGCGCCACGATCTTCATGTAGTTGCGGCCGCGGAGCTCGCGCGCCACCGGTCCGAAGATACGCGTGCCGATCGGCTCGTTCTTCTCATCGATCAGCACCGCAGAGTTGGTGTCGAAGCGGATGTAGCTGCCGTCAGCGCGCCGGATCTCTTTCTTGGTGCGCACGATGACCGCCTTCGCGACCTCGCCCTTTTTCACCTTGCCGTTCGGGATGGCTTCTTTGACCGACACGACGATCACATCACCGACGGACGCGTACTTACGCTTGCTACCGCCGATCACCTTGATGCACTGCACACGCCGGGCGCCCGAGTTGTCGGCGACGTCGAGGTTGGATTGCATCTGAATCATGGATCACTCCCCGCAGCGAGGCTGGGCTCAGGATTCCGCGCCGACACGCCCGACGACGCGCCAACGCTTGGTACGGGACAGGGGACGACTCTCCTCGATGACGACCAGGTCGTCCACCGCGTAGGAGTTCGCCTCATCGTGGGCCGAGTAGCGGGTCACGCGCGTTACGTACTTGCGGTACGTAGCGTGCTTGAACATCCGCTCGACGGCGACCACCACGGTCTTGTCCATCTTGTCGGAGACCACACGACCGCGCAATTGCCGCCTGCGACCGCCTACCGACTGTTCCGACATCAAACACCTCCGCCGGCCAAAGCCGACTCACCGATCAGTTTCACAGCGTGATTCGCCCATCTTTCGACGGTCCCGTTTTCTGGCAGCCGATGGTCTCCACCGTAGTGGACGCACCGGAGCTGCCCGGGAGTTCTAAGGAGCGACCGTTTATTCGGCCGCCTCGGGTTTGTCAAGAATCGACTGAAGAAAGCTCTCGCCCGCGCCGGCGCTCGCTGCGGTCGCCGACGGGACGAAGGACCCGCCGTGGATCGACCGCAGGGCCCCACGGTGAGTGTTCGCCGCGTGCTCACGCGTCGTGATCGCAGTGTGGACGCGGGCAATATCACGCCGCTTCTGCTTCAGCGTACCCACGTTCTCGAGGCGCCCCATCCGGTGACGGAACAAGGCCGTGGTGAGCTCGCGCTCAAGGTCCATCGACCGATGAACCAGAGCGGCATCGGTGAGCTCGGTCAATTCGACGTAACGCATCAGACAATCTCCTCACGCCGCACAAAGCGAGTTTCGAGGGGAAGTTTGTGGCTTGCGAGCCGGAGCGCCTCTCGGGCGACGTCCTCCGCAACGCCCTCGATTTCGTACAGGATACGGCCGGGCTTGACGACCGCGACCCAGTACTCCGGCGCGCCCTTGCCGGTACCCATTCGGGTCTCGGCCGGCTTCTTGGTGACGGGCTTATCCGGGAACACCCGAATCCAGATCTTTCCGCCACGCTTGATGTGGCGGGTGAGGGCAATACGAGCGGCCTCGATCTGGCGAGCGGTGAGGCGGCCGGGAACGGTGACCTGAAGGCCAAACTCCCCGAAGCTCACGTTCTGCCCACGGTAGGCGAGGCCGGGAATCCGACCCTTCTGGACCTTCCTGAATTTGACTCGTTTCGGACTCAGCATGGTCTACCTCAGAGGGAACGATCTTCGTCGCCTGGCATGATCTCGCCCTTGAAGATCCACACCTTGACGCCGATGACCCCGTAGGTGGTCTTCGCTTCTGCCAAACCGTAGTCGACATCCGCGCGGAGCGTGTGCAGCGGCACCCGCCCTTCACGGTACCATTCAGTCCGGCTCATTTCCGCGCCGCCAAGACGGCCTGCGCACATGACCTTGACGCCTTTGGCCCCCGCTTTGCGGGACTGGGTCACGGCCTTCTTCATCGCGCGACGGAAGCTGACCCGCTTCTCGAGCTGAGCGGCGATGTTCTCCGCCACCAGCTGCGAATCGGTGTCCACCTTCCGAACTTCCATGACGTTGAGGAAGATCTCGGTCTTGACCTTCTTCTGGAGCTCCGCCCGGAGGTGGTCGAGGCCGCGCGCCTTCTTGTCGATCACCATTCCGGGTTTCGCGGCGTGGATGTAGACCTTCGCCTTGTTCGCCGCGCGCTCGATACGGATGCGGCTGATGCCGGCCGTGTGGAGCTTCTCCTTGAGGAAGTCGCGGATGAGGATATCCTCGTGGACAAAGCGCTGATAGTCGCGCTCCGCGTACCACTTGGAATCCCATGGGCGGGTGATCCCCACCCGAAATCCTACTGGGTTGACTTTCTGTCCCATTACGGCTCCTACCGAGAATCCACGACCACGGTGATGTGAGAAGTCTTCTTGAGGATCGGAGTCGCCCGGCCCTGCGCACGCGGGCGAAAACGCCGCATGGTAGGTCCGGCATCAACCATGATGCCCTTGACATAAAGAGTGTCGATGTCGACCTCCTGATTCCGCTGCTTCGCCTTGTGCTCGGCGTTGGCGACCGCCGATTCGACGAGTTTTCGGATCAGAGGAGCGGACTTCTTAGGGAGAAAGGTGAGCACGTCAAGCGCCTCACTCGCGTCCCTTCCGCGCACCAGATCGGCCACGAGCCGCGCCTTACGGGCGGACACGCGAGCGAACCGGAGGATTGCCGTTGATTCCATGATCAGCTCCTACCGCGCCTTCGTCTTACGATCCGCAGCGTGCCCGAAGAAGGTCCGGGTCGCAGCGAACTCGCCAAACTTGTGCCCGACCATGTGTTCGGTGACGTACACAGGGACGAACTTCTTTCCGTTATGAACCGCGAACGTGAGCCCGATGAAATCGGGAATCACGGTCGAGCGGCGGCTCCAGGTCTTGATGATACGGTTCCCGCCACGTTGGGCCGCCGCGGCCTTGGCGATGAGGTACTGGTCCACGAAGGGACCTTTCTTGATCGAACGAGCCATAGCGTCTATTTCCCCCTGCGCTTCACGATGAAGCGGCCGGACGGCTTCTTCTGAGTCCGTGTCTTGTAGCCCTTGGTGGGCTTGCCCCACGGAGATACGGGATGACGACCACCCTTGGTGCGGCCTTCGCCGCCGCCATGGGGATGATCAATCGGGTTCATCGCGGTGCCGCGAACTTCGGGACGCCAGCCCAGCCAGCGTGCCCGACCGGCCTTGCCGAGCATCTCATTCTCGTGCTCGACGTTCCCCACCTGGCCGAGCGTCGCGCGGCAACGCCCGAGGACCTGACGAAGCTCGCCGCTCGGAAGACGAAGCAGGACGTACTCGCCCTCCTTCGCCATCACCTGCGCGTAACACCCGGCAGACCGGCACATCTGTCCACCGCGCCCAACCTTGAGCTCGACGTTGTGAACGAAGGTGCCGAGGGGAACCGCGAGGAGCGAGAGTGTGTTGCCCGGGCGGATGTCCGCCGAGTCGGAGGCCACCACCGTGTCCCCGACGGAGAGGCCGACGGGAGCCAGAATGTAGCGCTTCTCGCCGTCAGTGTAGTGCACCAGGGCGATCCGGGCAGTACGATTGGGATCATACTCCACGGTGGCCACGGTGCCCGGTACCTCGAGCTTGTCCCGGCGAAAGTCGATGATCCGGTAGCGCCGCTTGTGCCCGCCACCCATGTGACGCGAGGTGCGCCGACCCAGGTTGTTGCGGCCGCCCGTCCGGCGGAGCACGCCGGTGAGCGACTTCTCGGGGGAGTCGCTGGTGACCTCAGCGAAGTCCGGCGTCGCCGTGTAGCGGCGGCTCGCCGTAGTCGGATTGAAACGTCGGGTGCCCATCGTTCAGCCTTCCACGAAGTTGAGGGAGTGGCCGTCCACGAGCTGCACGTACGCCTTCTTCCAAGAGGGACGCTGCGAGTAGTGCTTGCCGGAACGGCGGTACTTCCCGCGAGTGCGCAGCGTACGAACGTCCGCCACTTTCACAGAGAAGAAGCGCTCGACCGCCTCTTTGATCTCGTGCTTGTTCGCCGCTGCCGATACTTCGAACACGTAGGTGTTCTGCGAGGCGCTTAGCGCCTCCGCTTTCTCGTTTACCAGCGGACGGACGAGGATGTCATGGATCTCGGCCATCTCAGTTGTTCTCCAGCCGCGCAACGACCCGC
>CANKNP010000057.1 GCA_947483545.1 Deltaproteobacteria bacterium
GGACATCAGCGTGGGCAAGATCTCCGGTGCGGTTGGCACGTTCGCGCACGTTCACCCGGACGTGGAGGCGTACGTGTGTCAGAAGCTGGGGCTCACTCCGGCGCCGGCCTCCAATCAGGTCGTCCAGCGGGACCGCCACGCGTTCTTTTTCAACGTGCTGGCGCTGATCGCGACGACGATTGAAAAAATCGCCGTCGAGATTCGGCATCTGCAGCGGACGGAGGTTCTGGAGGCCGAGGAGCCGTTCACCCCGGGGCAGAAGGGATCGTCCGCGATGCCGCACAAGCGCAATCCCATCCTCTCCGAGAACTTGACAGGTCTGGCGCGGGTTTTGCGCGGCTATGCGTTCACCGCCATGGAGAACGTGCCGCTCTGGCATGAGCGCGACATCTCTCACAGCTCGGCCGAGCGCATCATCGCGCCGGACGCGACCGTCACGCTCCACTTCATGCTCGGCCGGTTGGCGGGGCTGCTCGACGGGCTCGTCGTTTACCCGGAGCACATGGTCCGCAACCTCGAGGCGTCGGGCGGCTTGTTCTACAGCCAGCGTGTGATGCTCGCGCTCGTGGAGTCTGGGATGTCGCGGGAGGCCGCCTACGCACTTGTGCAACGCAGCGCGATGCGAACGTGGGCGGAGGGGATCCCGCTGCCCGGGTTGCTGGCGGAGGATCCGGAGGTCGGCGGGGTATTGGGCGCCGAGCAGGTGGCCGCCCTGTGTGATCCGGGCTGGTACGTCCGGCATGCCAGGGAGGTGCAGACGCGCGTCTTCGGGTGCTAAGCTGGGCCATGGCCACCCCCCGTCTGTTGCTCCTCCTCGCGCCCACGATCCTCACGGCCTGCGTGCTCGACAACAAGTTGAGCAGCGAGAAAGAGGATCCGCCCAACTTCGACACCGGCGAGCCCTTCGTTCCCCCCGAGGAGACCGCCCACGACACAGTCGTCGAGACCGCGGAGACCGCGATCCCGCCGGTGTGCAACGACGACTATTTTCCCGCGCTGGCCGTACCCCAGCTGGAGGAGTGCTACTCGGAGGGCACGACCGTCGGCTCGTTCACGCCCGTGATCGAGTGGGAGAACACCGATCCCGGAAACACCTATACAACGCCCGTGATTGGCCAACTCACGGACGACAACGGCAACGGGGTGATCGACGATGGTGACACGCCCGACGTGGTCGTGGCCAACACGTCGGGGGTGTTGTGGGCCATTTCGGGCGACGGCACGACGATGTGGAGCGCCGGCAGCCTGGGCAGCGAGCCGATGACCGCAGCCATTGGGGATCTGGACGGGGACGGGTTTCCGGAGGTGGTGGGCTCCGGCAGTCCGGGCACGATCGCGGTCCACGGCGAAGATGGCTCGACGTATTGGGAGGTGAACACCGCGGGCTCCTTGTGCGGCGGGGTGGGCATCGCGGACCTCGACGCGGACGGCAACCCAGAGGTTTTGCTCGGGGCGAAGATCATCGAGGGCCAGACCGGGAGCCTGCTCGCGACTGGGGCCTACGGAACCGGCTCGGGGTACGGGTCGTCGTCGGTCGCGACGTTTGGGATCGCCGCCGATATTGACTTGGATGGGCAGCTCGAGGTCGTGGTCGGCAACGCGCTCTACGACATCGATGGCAACGCGATCTGGGCGAATGGGCAGTCGGACGGGTTTGTCGCCGTCGCGAACTTTGACAGTGACCCGGAGGGCGAAATCGTGGTCACGTACACAGGGAACGTGCGGCTCCAGGACAACGACGGGACGGTCTTGTGGTCTGCCAACTACGTGGGTGGGACGAGCGGTCCGCCGACGGTGGCCGATTTTGACGGGGACGGCGAGCCCGAGATCGGGGTCGCCGGAAACGGGGAGTACGAGGTCATCGATGGCGACGGCACCTCGCTCTGGAGCCGGCCCACGGTCGACTTTTCTAGCGGGTTCACCGGCTCTGCCGTGTTCGACTTCGAGGGCGACGGCATCGCCGAGGTCGTGTACGCCGACGAGAACGACGTCTACGTGTTCGCCGGACCGAACGGGGACATCAAGATGCAGGACCCGACCCATTCCAGCGCGACGTGCAGCGAATATCCGGCGGTCGCGGACGTCGATGGCGACGGCCACGCCGAGATCGTCTATACCTCCAGCAATTATTCTGGCCCGGAGGTGGGCGTGCGGGTGATCGGGGACGCCGACGATTCCTGGCAGCCCGGACGAAAGGTCTGGAATCAGCATGGCTACAGCATCACCAACGTGGGCGACGACGGAGAGATCCCCGCGTACCCGGATCCCAACTGGGAGTCGTACAACAACTTCCGGTCCGGGGATTTGATCCCCGGCGGGGAGGGCTACAGCGGGCCGGATCTGTTTCCCTATGTCCACGCTGTTTGCGTGGACGAGTGTGCCAGCGGCAACGTGACTGTCTGGTACTCGATTGGAAACCAGGGCTACAACGACACCGAGGAGGATGTGACGGTCGATTTCTGGGGGGAGACCGACACCGGGCAGGTTTTCCTCGGGTCCACCCTGTGGTCTGCCGACCTTCCCGCCGGGATGCGCGGCGCCTCCGAGTCGATCGACCTGACCGGCGTTCCACCCCTGTTGTTAGACATCACCGTGACCGTGGACGGTGGGAATGACAGCACGTCTGGAGTCGTGAGCGAGTGCTTCGAGGACAACAACGAGGTGAGCTGGGGGGATGTGGTTTGTTTTTGACGGGAGGGACCGGCGGACTGTTCAGAAACCTCCCTTCGCCTTTCGGGCACCCCAACCCGCCTCGCGGACCCGGTGGGAGGGAGTGGGCTTTGGGGGCCTGCCTGATCGACTCCCCGGGGGGCCCTCATCCGGCGCGGAGTACCGCGCCACCTTCTCCCGGAGGGAGAAGGGGAATACCAGAGTTCCCCGCCCGTAGCCCCCCGTAGCCCGTAGCCCGTAGCCCGTAGTCTCGCCCGCCCGATGCCCAGCGGCGTTCCACGGCCCGATCGGGCCGTGCGACCAAGGGCGGTGAGCCGCCCAAAAAAGCTTCAGACCTTCGGGATTCGATCCAGCGCGCGGTGGTAAGCGCTCCGGAACCCCAACGGCTCGGGGATCCCGACAGACAGGAGCTGAGCCGCGGCGAGGGGGTCGCCAAACAGCACGATCGTGTCGGGCTCGATGACATCGCGGGTGCGCATCGCCCCGAGCGTGCGGTTCGCGGTGTCTGTCGCAAACGCATCGCCGGGCCAACGAAACCATCCGCCGGTTTGAAGCTCCTGCAGAAACAGATCACCGATTCGGGCGTGGAGCACCTCGTCGCGTTGGATCTGGCGCAAGGTGTCACGAAACGGGGACGCTGGGAGCGCACGGAGCGTGTGTCTGAGCAGCGCGAGGGCGACGACCTCGCCGATTCCGTAGGTGCCCACGACCATCCCGACGAGATCCTGCTCCAGGTCCGGGCCCGGGGATTGCTGCAGCTCCGGCAGCTCGAAAGCGACCTCGCCATCGCTGCCCAGGGCGCAGGCACAAGCCATGCACAATGCGGCATGGCGCTGCTCTTGGAGGAGCATCACGAGCGCGAGCTCCTGCAGGTCCATCGGCGCGCCAAGGTCCACGAGCAAGCTGTGGAACTTTCGGACAATCATCACGCCGATGTATTCGGCGCGTGTGCGATCCTCCCAGTCGCGGCAGGCCAGGGCGCGGACATCCTCGCGGAGATTTGGAATGTTCAACGCGGGGAGCTTCACGAGCTGTCGGGCGATCAGCGGGTGATTCGCCAGTGACGACCGATCAAACAGGACCCCAACAGGCTCGCTCACGCGCGGCGGAGGCGTCTGGCGGCCTTGCGGTTTCGGCCGGCGCGATCCAGGCCGACGAAGCCGGGGGTCGCGCAGTTCATCTGTCCGCCTGGCTCGCAGGTGCAGGTCTCCGAGCCCGTGTCCGACGGACCGGTGGACGACCAAGCGCCCTCGTCGCAGTACCAGATGTCGCCGGAGGCATCGCAGTCCCATTCGCCGTTGCTGGCGCACTCGGCGCCCTCGCGGGAGGGGGCGCAGGCGGTGAAGAGCAGGGTGAGGCCGAGGAGGGGTCGCATGGGGAGAGTGTAGCCCTAACGCCCCCCCACCGTATAAACCTTCAACGTATTCGTCGCTCCCTTCATCGGCGTATTGCCGGACAGCACCACCACCTCCTGCCCCCGCTCCACAAGGCTCGCCTCCAACAAGATGCGTTCGCCTAGGGCGATCAGCTCGTCGGTGCTCTCCACGGTCGGCGCCAGCACCGGTGTCACCCCCCACGCGAGGGCCAACCTATCGAAGGTCGTCTGATTGGGCGTGAGCGCGAACAGGGCGCCCGGGGGTCTCGATTTGCTCGCGAGCAACGCCGTTGAGCCGCTCCAGGTGAACACGACCAGCGGCCTTGGGATCTCTCGCACCGCGTAGCAGGCGGCGCGCACCACGGTTTGGGCGGGGCCGGAGAGCACCGACATTTCGTCCCAGCCGCTGCGCATCCAACGGCTGGACTCGACCTCCCGTGCGATGCGATCCATCGTCTCCACGGCGCGGATCGGCCAACGCCCGGCGGCCGTTTCGCCCGACAGCATGATGGCGTCCGTCCCATCGAGGATCGCGTTGGCCACGTCTGTCGTCTCAGCGCGCGTGGGATTTGGGTTTCGCTCCATCGAATCGAGCATCTGCGTGGCTGTGATGACCAGCACGCCGGCGCGATTGGCGGCTGCGATCAGGTCTTTCTGCAACACCGGAATCCGCTCGATGTTCACCTCCACGCCCAAATCCCCGCGGGCGACCATGATCCCCTCGACCAGCGGGAGGATCTCCGAGATGTTCGTCACTGCCTGGGGTTTCTCGATCTTCGCGATGATGGGGAGATCGCGGCTTCCAAGTCGCGTGAGGTGCTCGCGCAGCGTCAGCACGTCCCGTGCCTCGCGCACAAACGAGAGCGCCACAAAATCGACCCCGGCGGCGACACCAACCTCCAAGTCTGCGATGTCCTTTTCCGTCAGACACGGGGCGCTGACCGCGACGCCGGGCAGGTTGATGCCCTTGTGGCTCCCAAGCGATCCGCCTTGCTGAATGCGAATATCCACCTCGGCGGGGGTGATCTCCCGTCGCACCTGCAAGACAGCGCCCCCGAGCGCGCCGTCTGCGAAGAGCACGACGTCGCCGGCCCGGACATCGCCGGCCATGCCGTCGTAGGTCGTGCCGATACGCCATCCGTGGGCACCGGCGGGGGGCTCGGCGGTGAACGCCTCGTCCATCACGACGGTCAGCACATCGCCGTCGGCCAGCTCGATCGGCTCGTCGAGGTCGCCGGTCCGGATCTTCGGCCCTTGGAGGTCGAGCAGGATGCCGACCGGGATGCCCTTCTGGGTCGATAGCCGGCGGGTGCGGGCCACCATCTCTTGGATCGACTCCGCCGTCGAATGGGAACAGTTGATGCGGACGACGTTGACGCCTGCGTCGATGAGGGCGCTGAGCATCTCGGGGGAGCGGCTCGCGGGGCCGAGCGTGGCGACGATCTTGGTGCGACGGTTCATGGCGGGCCCGGTAATCCGGCAGCGCTAGAAAAGGGTAGGGCCCCGATCTAGCGCGACAAATCGGAGTAGACTGTCGTATGCGCTGCCTTCCCACGGCCCTCCTGCTCCTCTCCGGCCTGATCGGCTGCGATGCCGCGACTGCCTCGGTCCCGGCCACGGTCGCGATCCCGGGGCCCGCCGCTGAAGTGATGGTGCGCCAACGCATGGATCTCCCACCTGCGGCGTCGCTGTCCGCGGTCTCGGCCGTTGCGATTGCGGCCCCGGCATCTACGCTCCCCGGTGCGGTCTCGACGTGGCTCGGCGGGCCCTCGAAGCCCTCGGGGCTACGTGTGGTGGCCAGCTTTGCGCTCCCGATGAGCGCTGTGGAGCCTGACTATTGGTCGGAGTGGCAGCCCACCCCGTTGCCATCCGAGGTCGCCGGGTTTCGCGAAGGGCCGGTCGAGGTCGCGCACATCACCGGGTTCTACCGGTGCTCGGTGCGGTCCTCGAGCCCCGGTTCCCAGAGTGGGTACTCCGTGTCGGGGTGTACACGGCCGCCCGCAAACTTCGACGCGTTTGAGGTCGCCGTCTACGAGCCGACGAGCGGCGCCATGACAGTCGTGATGAAGCAGTATTACTGACCCTTTGTCCGATCTGCTGCTCGACCGTCTGCTGGATGTGCCCCGGGATCGCTCGGCGGTCTCGGCGGTGCGTGACACACGGACCGGGGCATGGGCGCACCTGACATGGGATGAGCTGCGGGCCGCGGTGCGCAAGGCGGCGGGCGAGGCCGGCGAGCGGGGGGCGAGGCGGACGTGGGTCGGGCGAGGTGCCTCGCAGCTGATCGGCGATCTCGCGTTGCAGTTCGCGGGGGTCGTGGGGACGTTGGGGGAGGGTGAACCATTGACGGCGGGCCGGGACGATCCGGGCCGGCTCGTGCGGATGCGACAGGAGACGAGGCCGAGGGACGCGGCGGTCGTGGTCGGCGGCCGCACCCTCGATCATGGTGAGGTTGCGGCGCTGGCGGAGCGGGCGGCGAAGCGGCTGTGCCCGACGCCCGGGCTCTTGCCGGAGGTGATCCTCAGCACCGTGGACGCTGAGACGGATCAGGTCTTGGGTTGGGCCGCAGTGTGGGGCGGGCTTACGTTGGTGACGACGGAGCCGGGTCGGCGAGAGAGCGTAGATCCAAGCGTGTGGGTGTGCACGCCCGGCCAACTATCCGTGGCCAACCTGAAGGGTTGCGGCACGGTCCAGCGCTTGCGAGGGGACGGACCCCGGCTGCGGCGTGTGTTCGTTGTGGGCACGGTGCCCGACGTACGGATCGAAGGCATCGAGGTGAGCCCATGGACACTTTGAAACCGCTGGCGGGCGTACGCGTGATCGATCTCTCGCGGCTGTTGCCCGGGCCTTTCGCGACGCTTTGCCTGCAGGGTTTGGGCGCGACGGTGGTCAAGGTCGAGGACCCGCGGGGAGGCGACTACCTTCGGGCGATGCCGCCGCAAGTGCCGGGCGCCGGCGGGACGGTGAACGCCTGGTTCGCCGCCCTGAACCGTGGGAAGCGGAGCGTCGCGCTCGATCTGAAGACCTCGGAGGGTCGCGAGGGGGTGATGCGACTGCTCGCGGGGGCGGATGTGCTCGTGGAGAGTTTTCGGCCGGGAGTGTTGGCGCGCTTGGGGCTCGATCCTCGCCACCTGCAGGAGCGCTTCCCGGATCTCGTGATCGCGAGCCTGACGGGCTGGGGTCAGACGGGACCGATGGCCCAGCTGCCGGGGCATGACCTGGGTTTTCTCGCGCTGGCGGGGCTGCTCTACCGGAATCCAGCGGTGCCCCCGGTTCAGTGGGGAGACCTCGCGGCCGGGGGCCTGTGCGCCGCGTTGCAGATCTCAGCGGCGCTGGCCGGGCGGGCGAGGGGAACGCAGCGCGGTGTGTGGCTCGACATCGCGATGTTGGACAACCTGATCGGGTTGCAACAGGCAGTGTTCGCGCAGCTCGCAGCCGGGGCGCCTGCGGATGAGATGCTGACGGGCGGGTTGCCGGTCTACCGCTGCTATGGAGCACAGGACGGGTTTGTCAGCGTGGCGGCGTTGGAACCGGCGTTCCTGGCCGAGTTTACCCGTCACGCGCCGGGGTTGAACGCCGAGGAGATCGCGGGGTGGTTGGGCGGGGGGACGCGGGCCGCCTGGGAGGTGCAGCTCGCTGGCGCGTGTGTCGTGCCGGTGCTCAGCCCGGCCGAGGTGCTCCTTCACCCGCAGATCGTTGCCCGTGGGCTGTTTTCCGGCGGACTCCCGAACCCGCCGACCGGCCCTGTCGAGGGGCCCGTGCCGGCGCTGGGGGAGCACACCGGCGAGGAGCTGGGGTGAGGGCTCAGGGGGTGCGGAGCGACAGGGCGCCGAGGTAGTCCCGCTTGCCGATGTCCACGCCGTTGTGGCGCAGGATCGCGTAGGCGTGGGTCGTGTGGAAGTAGAAATTCGGAACGGCGTGCTCGAGGAAGTAGTCGGCGCCGGACATGGTCTTGCCCTCCCAGCGGGGTTGCGTGACGACGCGGGTGGCGGCGCCCTCGAAGTCGGCGGCCGTGAACGTCTCCAGGATGCCGAGCGTGGTCTGGATGCGCGCGCACAGCTCCTCAAGCGTCTGCTCGGTGTCTGGTGCCGAGGGCACGGCCTTTCCGGTGAGCCGCGAGGCCGCCATTTTGGCCGTGTCGCACGCGATCTGGACCTGGCGTGCCAGCGCGAACTGGTCGGGGGCCAAGCGCAGCCCCGGGATCACCGCGGGCTCGATCTTCTTCGCCTGGGCGAAGGCGTTGGCCTTCTGCAGGCAATGGTCCAGGTTGTTCAACATCTTTTTCATCTGCGTGATCGTTTCGAAGTACATGCTTGAAGTCCTCGGGCCGGACTCTATCGCACCGTCGGCCGTCCGGAAAGTGACCAGATCTGACAAACTCACTTCTGGTCACTCGGGCCGGGCCATTGGCGGGGATGATTGGGGCAGTGAAGGGCTGAGCGAGATGCGCCGGGATCCTGATACACGGCCGCCATGCGCGTGCTCACTCCCCCTGTCGAGGACTACCTCGTCTCGCAAGCCCCGCCGTACCTGCCCGTGGCAGATGAGATGGACGTGTTCGCCCGGGCGTATCGAAACCAACTCCCCGTGCTGCTCAAGGGCCCGACGGGCTGCGGCAAGACCCGCTTTGTGGCCCACATGGCGGCGCGCCTCGGCCGGCCGCTGATCACGGTGGCGTGTCACGAGGATCTCACCGCCTCGGACCTGCTCGGCCGCTACCTGCTGCTCGGCGACGAGACCGTCTGGGTCGATGGCCCCCTCACCACAGGCGTGCGGCATGGCGCGATCGTCTACTTGGACGAGGTGGTCGAGGCCCGAAAGGACTCGCTGGTGGTCATCCACCCGCTCACGGATGATCGTCGCATCCTGCCGATCGACCGCCTGGCCGTGATCCTTCGCGCGCCCCCGGAGTTCCTGCTCGTCGCGAGCTACAACCCCGGGTATCAGTCGGTGATCAAGGAGCTGAAGCCCTCGACGCGGCAGCGGTTCATCAGCATCGATTTCAACTACCCGCCGGCAAAGGTGGAGATCGAGGTGTTGATGGTCGAGACGGGGTTGCAGCGTGCGCTGGCGGAGCGGCTCGTGAAGGTGGCGGAGAAGGTTCGGAATCTGACGGAGCGCGGGCTCGACGAGGGGGTCAGCACCCGGCTGCTGGTCTACGCCGCGCGGCTACTAAAGGACGGCGCCGAGCCGAGGTCGGCGATGCGAGCCGCGCTCACCCGGACCTTGACGGATGACCGCGATCTGCAGCGCACCATCGATGAGATCGTGGCGGACTTCTTTTGATATCGTGAGCCCGCCGATACATGTTTCGAGCATGGCGATGGTTCCCTTGCGTCGATCCGCGCTGAGCCGCCGACCGCCTCGCCAAAGTGCTATGGTCCAGCCGTCACGGAGTGTCTCATGTCCTCGATCCGCCCGCTGTTCCTCCTCGAGGTGCTGCCAGCATGTGCGATCGACAACAACCTGAAGGGGAACAGCGACGATCCGTCAGCGTTTGACTCATTCGACTCCCGAGATGTGCCGATCGACACCTACGGAACCGTGGACGGCGAGGAGTGCAACGGCATCGACGACGACGGTGATGGGCAGACCGACGAGGGCTTTGAGGATCGCGACGCGAACGGTCGGGTCGATTGCCTTGACGGGGAGTGTCCGCCGCTCACCGCGGGCGATGCGGGCACCGTGTCGATCACAGCCGAGTGTGAGGGGACGTCCGGCGGCGGGGGGGCTGAGATCACGGACGCCTGGAACGTGAAGATCAAATGGCAGGTGAAATCCCCGGCCCGCTACGCCAGTAATCAGCACTCTTATGTACAGCCAGTGATCGGGAACCTGGATGATGACAATGGCGATGGCTTGGTGACCGAGGACGACACGCCCGAGGTGATCGTCAACACACACGGCACCCAAGGCGTGGTGCTGGTCCTGGACGGAGCCACGGGCGCTGAGAAATGGACCTACGCGGGGACGGGGACGGGATCGGGCATCATCACCGCGGACATCGACAATGACGGCTCCCCCGATGTCGTGACCTACAACAGCTCGGGCCGGGCGATCGCACTCTCCGCTACCGGAGCGTTGAAGTGGACGGCGTCTCGCGCTCCAACCATGACGGGCTACGCGCAGATCAGCGTCGCGGACCTGGACGAGGACGGCGTCCCGGAGGTCATCGCGGACGACTTGATCCTGGACGGTCCCTCTGGCTCGGTGCTGTTCAGCTTGAACGCAGCGTCCTCGGCGCCGTACCGGATGGCAGCCATCGCGGACGTGGACAATGACGGCGATCAAGAGATCTTCATCGCGGGCAAGGGGTTCAACTCCGATGGCACCGCGCTCTGGAGCAGCGGGCAGGTCGGCACCTACGGGATGTGGCCGGTGGTCGTGCAGGCCGATGGCGACGATGACGCCGAGATCGGCTGGGTCGGTGCCAAGTGGTCCCTCTACGAGCCAGACGGCACGCGTATCTACGAGCGTAGCTACGGCACCTCCGCGCAGCCCGGCCCGCCTTGTGTTGGCGACTTTGACGGTGACGGGCAGGCCGAGGTGGCTTGGGGTGCGTACCAGACGTTCGTGATGTACGAACTGGACGGCACGCCGGTCTGGTCCGTGCCGATGAACGACACGTCTGGCCTCGCAGGCTGCTCCGGCTACGACGTCAACAATGACGGCGCGTTGGAGATCCTGTTCGCCGACCAGACGACGTTCAAGATCCTCGACGGTTCGACGGGTGCGACCTTGTATTCCAACCCGAACCATCGCTCAGGCACGCTGTTCGAATATCCTTCGGTGGCGGACATCGATCACGATGGGCACGCGGAGATCTTGATCACGTCGAATTACTGGTCCGGAGCTTGGGGTGTTGTGACGGCGTTTGAGCACGATGGTTCAGGCTGGCCGGCGGCGGGGAGCACCTGGGCGGTGCATGATTTTGCGATCACCAATATTGAGTCGGACGGCTCGGTTCCGATGAACCCGGAGCCGTATTGGACCAAGTACAACGTGTACCGGGCGCGTGTGGCGGCGGATGATCCGGCGACTCCGGATCTGATTGCCAACATCACGGACGTGTGTGTGTCAGACTGCGTGTACGGCCCCGTGGCGCTGTCGGTGCAGGTGTCCAACCCCGGCGGGTCCGACGTGAACGCCGGAGCGATCCTCGCGGTGTACGCCAACGACGAGACCAGCACGCGCCTGATTGGGACCGCCGTGTTGCCGGCCGTTGCTGCCGGGACCAAGCTCGCTGGCATCGAGTTTGAGCTCACGGTCGCCGATGTCGGTAGTCGCGGGTTCATCGCCATCGTGGACGACGATGGGACGGGGGTCGGCGCGGTCTCGGAGTGTGACGAGCTGAACAACGAGGACCGGTTCATGGACGCCGCCTGTCCGTAGGTCCTTTGCCCCCCGTCGGTCGCCTCGCCCCCACCCCCTCCGGCCACCTCCACCTGGGGAACGCGCTGGCCTTCGGCGCCGCCTGGATCTCGGTCCGCAACCCGCCCACCGGGCCTTCGGGACGCCTCCTCCTCCGCATCGAAGATCTCGACCAGGGCCGCGCACGCAGCGAGATCGCGGACTCCCAACGGGAGGATCTTCGCTGGCTCGGGCTCGATTGGGACGAGGAGGTGGCCCCCCAGAGCACGCGCAACTACACGCTCGACGGCGTGCCGACCTACCGTTGCCCCTGCTCGCGCGCGACCCGCCTCTCCTGGGGTTGCCGCTGCCGGTTTCAGCCCCGGGACACCGGCGCCTGGCGGTTTCGGACGCCAGAGGGGCGCGTTCGGTTCGTGGACCGTGCTCGCGGACCGCTGGAGCTTCCCCCCGGCGACGACCCCGTGGTGGTCCGGGCCAACGGGGAGGCCGCGTACCCGCTGGCCGTCGTGGTGGACGACGCGCGTGACGGCGTGACAGAGGTCGTGCGCGGCGCGGATCTGCTCGACGCGACGCCGGTGCAGGTGCGCATCCACGAAGTGCTCGGGCTGACACCCCCCAGCTACCTGCACGTTCCGGTGCTGCTGGGGCCGGACGGGCGAAAACTCTCCAAGTCCCATGGGTCCACGGAGCTGCGGGCGTTGCGCGCGGAAGGTTGGACCCCCGAGGGGATTTGGGCGCTCCTGTTGCCGCTTCTTGGCGCCGAGCCGCCGCTCTCGGCCGCCGTGTTGGACCCGGCGCGAATTTGCCGAGGGGCCAGCCCGGGCGTTGCGCGAACAACACCGCCCTAAGCCCCTGGAAGTGCTTGACTTGGAGCCGGGCTGGCCCCAACCCGCACCGTTACAGGTGGAAGGCGACGGGCTCGGCGTCTTCGACGAACCGTCGCCTTCCGCCGGTAGGAACGGTGCAAAGAGACCGCCGATCCGGGCGCGAGGTTCGCCGAGCGCGCGGATCGGCGGCCCTTGCAGCTCCCGATTCCCTGAAGATAAGCGGGGAAGCTTGGAGATCCCATGAAGTCACCCCTCCTCACCCTCCTCACCGCCGTAACGCTCGGCATCGCGCTCGCCTGTGGATCCGCGAGCGAGCAGATGGAGCGAAGCTATACGGGGCGGCTCGAGTCGCTGGACGCGGCGGCAGCGGCGAACCCCTCCCGGGCCCCCGCGATCCTCTCGACAAAGGCGAGCTTTGCACAGCGTTATGCCGCCCTTCCGGCCGATCCCGCGGCGAGAGAGGCGGCGCTTGGAAAGTTGAACCAGGACATGGCCGCCGCGATCAGCGCGGAGGAGGCCGCGGCCACCGCCGTGACCCAGGCGGCGGCGGCTGCGGATGCCGCGGCGGGTGCAACCATTCGCACGTCGCTCAACGGCAATTGGAGCGGGGGCGGGATGGTCCTGAACATCGACCCGGGCGGCTCGGTTCACTACGAGCGGAGCGGATCCGTCAACAAGACGATCGATGCGTCCATCCAGAACGTCACCGGCACCGGCTTCGATGTTGGTGTATTCGGCCTCAACACCCACTTCGTGCTCACCACCCCGCCGCACGATGCGGGCGGCGTGTGGAAGATGACGGTGGACGGTGTGGAGCTGACGCGGTCCTGAGCGGCTACCCGCGGAGTTCTTCGGATAGGCTCCGGGATGCCCTCCGACCCGCTCGCTCCCAGCCAGGCCCAACGCGTCCCTGAGGCGGCGCTTCGCTGGCGGGTGCCACCGACCGCGCTCTCTTTTGAGACCACCGCGGATCTCCCGCCGCTGCAGGGCATCCTGGGGCAACCTGCGGGGATCAACGCGCTTCGTCGCGGGGTAGAGCTCAACAGCCCAGGCTACAACGTCTGTGTCGTCGGGCTGCTCTCCACGGGCCGGCTCGGCACGGTCAAGCGCATCCTCGATGACCTGGCGCCCAAGCGACGCAGCGCGCGGGATTTTGTGTACGTGCGGAACTTCGCGGATCCGGGCCGACCCCAGCTCATGATCCTGCCGCCCGGCCGTGGCCTGACCTTCCGGAAGGAGCTGCTCAAGCTCGCCGCCCAGATGTTGGAGGAGGTCCCGAAGATCCTGCGGTCGGACGACGTCCGTCGGACCCGCGACAAGCAGGAGGAATCTGCGGCGATCACCCAGCACAGCTCTGTCGCGAAGCTGCAGACCCACGCGAGCGAGCTGGGGTTCATCGTGGCGGAGCGGGAGGGCGAGGCTTCGCCGGTGGTGTTGTTCGTGGACGAGCCAGCGGTGGTGGAGGCGCCGAAGGAGGCCGGGGCCAAGTCGCCGGCGAGGCTGAAGCGCAAGAAGGGGGAGGCGGAGGCGCATGATCGCGCGGAGGTCCAGGTGCTCGCGGAGCAGGGAAAGCTGCAGACGCCACACCCGGTCGAGGAGATCCTGAGGCGGTTTGAGATCCTCGAAGAAGAGCTGGCCGACGCGGTGGATCTCGCGCGCCAGGCGGTCACGGACACGATGCGAAAGGTCGCCCAAGCGGAGGAGGACGCCGTGCGCGTTGGCAGTCGCGCTGCGTTCAACGCCATCGCCAAGCGCTGGCCCGCGGCGAGGGACTGGCTCGCTGGGCTGCACGACGAGCTGGTGGAGTGCCCCGAGTGGTTCGACGAGGAGGAGCCCGACCACGACAGCTTGTTCGCGGCGTTCACGGTGAACGCCATCCATGCGGGGACGAGCGGGCATCGGGGGATCACCGAGGTGGACGAGCGGGGCGATACCGGCGACGCCAAGCGGGCGGCCCGAAATCGGGACGCGCGGCGGGCGGCGCCGATTGTATTGGTCGCGAATCCGACGTGGCAAAATCTTTTCGGCGGTATCGAAGGCGAACCGGGGGGGTCGGATCACCGGTCGATTCGGGCGGGGTCGCTCGTGGACGCGGATGGCGGATTCCTGGTGCTCAGCGCCTCCGACATGCTGCTCGAACCTGGGGCTTGGAAGGTGCTCAAGCGCGCGCTCATGTTCGGCGAGTTCGACATTCAGAACCCCGACTCGGGCCAGAGCCCGCTGGTGTTGCGGCCGGAGTCGCTGCGCCTCGACGTGAAGGTGATCCTGCTCGCGGATCCGCAGACCTACGCCACGCTCTACTACGCGGATCCCGACTTCTCCTCGATCTTCAAGGTCAAGGCGGAGTTCGAAGACGATGCGCCGCTCACCGGCGAGGTGGTGGAGCAGCTCGCGGCGTTCATGGCCCGTGTGGTTCACCGCGAGGGGCTGTCGCACTTTACGCGGGATGCCGTGGCGGCCGTGATCGAGTGGGGGGTGCGGGCCGCCGGCGTAGGCGGGCGCATCACCACCGAGCTTGGAACGGTCGCAGACGTATTGCGGGAGGCGAACTACGAGGCGCGCGGCCGACAAGTCGAGCGCGGTCACATTGAAGCCGCGCTGCGGGCCCGACGGGAGCGCGACGACATGCCGGAAAAGCGGGTGTTGGAGGCGATGGATCGCGGTGCAATCCGCGTGGAGTGCCGGGGGACGAGGGTCGGCCAAGTGAACGGGCTCGCGGTCTACCACGTGGGCGGCCACGACTTTGGACGTCCGCTGCGGATCACCTGCACCGTGGGCGCCGGCCGCGCGGGGATCGTGTCGATCGAACGGGAGTCGCGGCTGTCGGGGCGGTCACACGACAAGGGGATGCAGATCCTCACAGGCTGGCTGCGGAGCCGATTTGGGCAGGAATTTCCGCTCACCTTTACGGCCGCCATCGCGTTTGAACAATCGTACTCGATGGTCGATGGCGACAGCGCTTCGACGGCCGAGATCTACGCGCTCCTGTCTGCCATCGCAGAGGTGCCGCTCCGGCAGGATTTGGCGGTCACCGGATCGGTCAACCAATTCGGTGAGCTGCAAGCCATTGGCGGCGTGAACGAGAAAATCGAGGGGTTCTTCGCAGCCTGTTCTCTCGCCGGACTGACGGGGAGCCAGGGGGTGTTGATCCCCGATGACAACCTACACGACCTGTGTGTGTCGGAGCCCGTCATCGCCGCCTGCGCCTCTGGGATGTTTCATGTGTACGGCGTGAAGCACGTGGACGAGGGCATCGCGATGCTGAGCGGCCTGCCGGCGGGCACGCGCGAGCGGGGTGGGTTCACGCCCGGGAGTGTCTACGCCCTCGTAGCCGAGCGATTGGAGCGGTTGTTTGTGGCGAGCCAGCGCAAACGCTGATCACCCCCCCTCGACCTCGGCCGCTGCCTCTGGGGTCTGACCCAGCAGGTAGATCACCCGGTCGGTTCGCAGGCCCGCGCTGTCCGTCACGGTGATGAGGTATCGATTCTCGCCGGGGTACACCGGCACGGCGACGGTCTTGTCCAGCCGCTTCTTGTCTTTTTCAGCGTTCATCCAGCTCACCTTGCGGCTGTCCCAGATCGTCTCCGGCTCGTACCGGGTGCGGTCCACCCGTTCGGTGCCCGCGTAGACCAGCGCGTGGTGTACCGCCTCGTCGTCGGTCGCCCGGATCTGAAGCAGCGCCATCCCCGGCGGCTGCACTTTCGACAGCTCTCGAAGCGACAACGTTGGTGGTTGAACGCGGGCAGTTCCGTCCCTTGCGAGCATCAGCGGCCACGACGCGACGTCCTGGCCGGTGGCGGTCTCCACGAGGAGCGTCACCGGCAGGATCTCGGGGGCGTCCTCCCCGAGCAAGAAGACGAGCCCCGCGTGCGCGGTCCCCCGGTTCGGGAGCTCGACGCTGACCTGCGATGGCGCCTCCAACTCGACACCCTCGATGTCCGGCCAGGCGAACCGCAGGCGCAGCTCTCGGCCGCTCCGGTCACGGGCCTCGCCGAGGTCCGTGAGCGCGACGTCTACGGTCATCCGACCTGCCCGGTCGGTGCGGGCGCGCAGCGAGGCGCCCAGCTCCAGCGGGGGATCGCCGCGCACGGACAGCACGCGCTCTCCGATCCGCGTGGCAGGCACGCCGTCCGCCTCCAGCCACAGCTCGACAACGTCGGCGCGATCGGCGGCCGCCAGCGGGATCGTGAGGCTGGTCTCGCCGGTCCGCGAGGTGCCGGCCGGGACCTTTCCGAGCGGGAGGACCCGGTCGTCCCAGACGCCGTTCAAGGAGCGGAGCCGCACACACGCGCGCCAGAGCGGGGCGCCGTCGTTGCGCACCGAGACCCGCAGGGTGACGGCGGATCCGACGTCTACGGTGTCCACCTGCGCGCCATCGCCCGTTCGGCCGAGCTCGGCGGTCAGCACCCCGGATCCGCCCACGACCCCGGCGGGGACATGGGCGGGGCGCGCAGACCAATCCATTCCGCGCACGCCGAACACCTCGTGAAGCCGCTCGTCGAAGCTCTCTTCCAGGCTCGGGGCGATGAGCGCGAGGCCGGCCAGCAGCTTCTCGCGGCTGGCCCCCTCCGCCGAGGCAATCAGCCCGAGCGCGGCCTCCAACGAGCCGTCGCGCGTCGGGACGGGGCTGCCCCGCCAGCCCGCGTACTCTTCGGTGAGCGGCAGGATCACCGTCCCCTCCGGCGCGTGCCGGAGCTCCAGCGCGGGATCAGGAAACCAGACCCCATCCTCGTCAAACCGGTAGGTGTAGAACAACACGTCCGGATGCACGCCGACATCGAGCACACGGGCATCCTGCGCCAGGCGATATTCGGCCACGGTGAGCTTGAACTTGATTCCGGCGGCCAGCGGGTACACTTTTTGGACCGTGCCCTTGCCGAACGAATTGGTCCCGAAAATCAACGCGCGGCCCAAATGCTGGAGCGAGCCGGCCAGGATCTCGGAGCCCGACGCGGTCGCGTGGTCCAAGAGCACGGCGAGGGGCAGCGCCTGAGGCGGATTGTCCGGGCCGGCGTCAAAACTCTCCGTCAAGCCGGTGACGGGTCCGCCGTCGGGCCCGACGGTCGTGACGATGCGCCCAAATTGGAGGAATGCGTCCGCCGCGTCGGCGCTCTGGAGCAGGGAGCCGCCTGTGTTGCCGCGCAGGTCCAACACAAGGCTCGACACAGGGCTGCTCCGGATCTCCTCCAAGCAGCGGTACAGCCAATCGTGCGTCTGTTCGCTGAAGTGGTCGATTCGGACGACGCCGACGTCGCCCGTCGCGCGGTCCACGAACACGTTGGGCAGGTGTACCTCCGCCCGCTGAAGGCGCAGCTCGACGAGCGCCTCCTCCCCGATGCGCTTGACCTGCATCGACACGGTGGTTCCCGCCTGGCCCCGCAGCAGCGCGCCAATGTCCCCCGCGACCATGCCGATCGTGCTGCGGCCATCGACCCGCGTCACCCGATCCCCTCGCAGCACACCCCCGCGCTCTGCCGGCGATCCGGCGAGCACGTCGGTCACCACGAGGCTCCCGTCCTGGACGCCGCAGGAGATGCCCACCCCGGTCATCGTGCCCGATAGCCGCTCGTCGAAGCGCTCCAGGTTGGCGTCCGCGAGCACGACGCTGTGGCGATCGAGGCTTCGCGCGACGCCGCGCAGGAGCTCCACCCGGACGTCCATGTCCGGCGGGAGCGGGTGGGGTGCCGATCGCAGCGCGTCCTCCAGCCGGCCGAGCGCTTCCGGTAGCGCACCGGGGCGCTCCAGACGCACCTCGGCCTCCCAGGTGCCCTGGCCGTCGCGAAGGGTGAGCAAGCGCCCGTCGATGTCCACCAGCAGCCACTCGATCGACCGTTCGGCTTGTCGCCCCGCGTCTTCGAACATGCGCTCTCGGTTCACCGCCTCGGGGTGCAGGTAGAACCCGTCCACGTACGCGAGGGTGCGCGCGTAGAGGGAGACGTCGCCGGCGAGGGCGGCGGGGAGGAGGAGCCAGAGCACGGGGGCGCTCTAACTACTCCCGCGCCACCACCCCAATCTCCCGCGACGCGCTCGCCCCATTCGCGTCCATCACTGTGATCACATGTTTCCCGGGCGCGGGCGTCCACCATTGCCGCTCGCGCGCCGGACCCCTCGCGATGAGCTTGCCATCGATGTACCAGACCAGTTCGCCGGTGCCCTCCGCCTCGAGCCCGACCTCCTGTTCGTCGAGCGCCATGCCGGGGATCAGCAGGATCTGTTGGTTCTCGCCGGGCGCGAGGATCCGCGGTGGGCGCTCGGCCTGGCCCTGGCACCCCGGGGCCCAAGCGGGCACTGTCGGCTCCGAGTGCCAACGATCCCCGAGGTAGCGGGCCACGTTCGCGGGCCACTGAACAAAGGTCGCCTCGGTCGTGGACTTCGTCTCACAGCCGGGGGAGACCCGAAGCCCGGTCGCGTCGATCCGCGCCACGACGTGCAGGGCGCAGGTCTCGTGGGGCGCGCGGCCCCGCACCGAGAGGATTCGGCTGCGCGGGCAGTTCGGGCCCGGCAGCTCGCCGGAGAGCGCGCAAGCCTCGACCTGTTCGACGTCGGCAGGCGCCGGATCCGCC
>CANKNP010000058.1 GCA_947483545.1 Deltaproteobacteria bacterium
CAGGCTCAGGCCTGATCCCTTGCGTAGGGGCGGCCCCCCGTCACCACAGCTTCCACCACGGCTTCCCCCCCTTCGGCTCCTCAAGTACCAGGCCGGTGACCCGCCCGTTCTCGATGGTGAACGGGAAGGCGCACACGCGGTCCCCCACGGCCTGCTCGAACCCGCGCCGCACCTCCGCGAGCAGCTCCGAGCGGTGTCGGTCCGTGTCCACGACCACCGAGATCCTGCCCCGCATCGGCACCGCTGCGAGCAGCTTCGAAGCCTGCAGTCGCGTGCAGGCCAACTGCATCCGCGGCACGTCCAGCAGGAACTCCGCTGCGTGTGGCGCCAGGATGGTCAAGCGCCCCTCGCCTCCCGCGGCCCAGGCGTTCGGCTCCTTCCCGAGCGCCATGACCGCGTAATCCCAGGTGGTCGGCTCCACCTGGTCACGGGGCATCACCCGATGCTGCGCGCCCGTCACGATCGTGGCCCACGGGGACACGTCCTTCGCACCCTCGACGACGTATCGGCCCGAGGCTGTACGGACACCCGACCAGCCGGGGCCGTAGAGTCGTAGCAGGAGTCCATCGCTCATGGGGCGATGGTAGGCGAAAAGTCCCCTTCCGTCTACTGGACCAGCTTGAACTCCACGCGCCGGTTCATCGCTCGGCCGGTCTCCGTCTCGTTGTCCGCCACCGGAACGGTCTCCCCGTACCCGATCGCACGGACGCGCGAGGCGCTGATCCCGTTCACCAGGAACCAGCTCATGACCGCGCTCGCACGACGCTGGGAGAGGTCGAGATTGTAGGCGTCATCGGCCTTGGAGTCGGTGTGACCCTGGATCTCGATCTTCATGTCGGGGAACTGCTGGAGCACCAGGAGCGCGGCCGTGAGGATCGTCGTGGACGCTTTGCGGATCGTGTCTTTGTTGTTGTCGAAGGTGATGCCCTGGATCACGCCCGTGAACTGTGCGACTTCGCGCGGGATCGTGTCGGGGCAGCCGTCGAGGTCCTGGTAGTTGTTGATCGTCTCAGGATCGTTCGGGCAGCGATCGTCGTCGTCCTGGAAGCCGTCGTGGTCGTTGTCCACGTCCGGGCACCCGTCGTCGTCCTCGAAGCTGTCGTCGTCCTCCGGCTCATTCACGCACGCATCGTAGGTGTCGAGCACCTTGTCGTCGTCGTTGTCGGGGTCCGGGCAGCCATCGGGATCCTCGAAGCCGTCCTTGTCCTCGGCCTTGTTCGGGCATTCATCCTTCACGTCCTTGATGCCGTCCTTGTCGTTGTCGGCCTCGGGGCAGCCGTCATCGTCCTGGTAGTCGTCGTCGTCTTCGGGATCCTCCTTACACTCGTCCACCTTGTTCAGGATGCCGTCGCGGTCCACGTCGGGGTGTTCTTCGGGGCGCAGGTCGAAGCCGACGGTCCACTCGACGTTGTCGCCGTAGACGCTGCTCTGCTCCTCGCTGGAGTTGCCGAACAGCACCCCCATCCAACGCACGTCGGTGCGCAGATGCAGCGGCCCGACGATCTGCAACGTGGCGCCAAGGCCCGCGTTGAGCAGCGCGTTGGTCTGGGGGTTCAGGTACAGCAAGGTCTCGCCGTCCTTCGACGCGCCCGCAGCGGAGGGCCGATCAACGGAGATGTACTCGATGCCCGCCCCCGCGACGACGAAGAGGTCGAGCCGGCTCTGCGGTGTGGCATGGAACAGCAGGTTCAGGCGCGGGTCGAGCAGGTTGTACGTGTAGGAGTGCGCGACGGTGAGCGACTGGGCCCAGCCAAAGTCCACTTCTACGTCGAACGCCGGGACGATCTGCAAGCCGAGCCGGCCGACGGCAGTGGGCGCGGTCTTCATTGGGGAGCTGGGCCCCATCGCGTAGAACCCCCCGTAGATGCCGCCGGTGGGCGAGACGGCTGCGGCGGGGGAGATGGCGAGGACAAGCAAGGTGAGCACGGGGCCTCCGGGGCTTCGGCGCTGAACGGGGGGCCTATATTGCCGCGCGGGGAGGTTCTGCAAATCGGGGGGGGCGAGGGCTATTTTGGGGGCCATCGGCGCGGGTCTCCCGCCCCGCGCGGGCGCTCCCGCTTCTTTTCGGGCCGGGCGGGTCGTTCGGCGGGCGCCCCCCCCTACTTCTTGAAAAACCGCGAGAAAAACCCCTTCTTCTCCGGCTCCGCCTTCTGCGCCCCCTTCAGCTTCTTCAGCTCCGCCAGCGCGTCCGGGTTGCTCGGGTTCAGCTTCAGCGCCCCGATGAACGCGCGCTGTGCCCCCGCCTCATCCCCCCGCGCCAGGCGCGTACGCCCCAGCAGGAGCTTCGCCCAGTCCGCGCCCGCGATCTCCGACGCGATGGCCTCCACCTCGGCGGTGGCCTCCTCCACGGGCGGCGTGACCGGCTTCCCCTGGTTCAGACGGACCAGACAATACGCCGCATACGCCCGGATTTGGGGGTGCTGCGGGTCCGCGGCCAGCGCCTTCTTCAGGGTCTCGTGGGCCTGGACGTACCGCTGTGCGGCGATGTCCCGCTGCCCGTTGGTCAGGTGCCGCTCCCCCTCCAGGATCAGCTGGAGCTGCTGCTCTGCCTTCTCCTCCTCCGTCAGCTCCCCGAAGATCACCTTCCGGGTGTACGCATCGCGCCTCTTCGGGTCGTTCAACGTCGCCCAGGCTTCGCGGCCCTTGTCGAAGAGCCGCTCCATCTCCTGCTGCACCTCAGGCGGAGAGGTCGCCCATCGGTCGGGGTGGAGCGCCGCCGCGAGCGCCATGTAGGACTTGCGCATGACCTCCGGGGGATCCTGCCATTGCACCGCGAGCACCTCGAAGTGGCTCGTCGCCGCGTTGATGCGTGCGGCCAGATCCTCCACGGGTGCTGCGACGGGCGCTGCGGTCGGGACCGGGGGCGCCGGCTCCTCCGGGATCTCGGCCAGCGGCGCAGACCCCTCAAAAAGCCCCGACGGGCGATTCTCGCGGATGCCCTGGGAGACCACCTGGAACTGAATGCTGGGATCCTTACCCACCTCGATGGCGCCCATCACGCGGGCCAGCGCCAGGGCGCGCCCCAGCTCCTCGCCGGTACCGGGCCCGAAGTCCTGCACATCCTCCGTGGGGCGAGAGCCGTCCAGCTCCGCGAGGTAGTTCACCAACGATGCGTCCCAAGGTAGGGCCGCCAGCCGGGGAAAGGCAGTCGGCACGGCCTTCGGCCAGGAGTCCGCCTCCAACGCGGGCAGTGCGTCCACCACCTCCCAAAGTGCCAGGGCCAGCGCCACGGGCTCTCGCGACGGGGGTTCGATGCCCGGGTGTACCACGATGGCCCCCTCGCGTTCCCGGAGGATCGCGCCGAGCCGGGCCTTGCGCACGGCCGCGACGATGTCCTCCACCGGTCCCTGCTCCTGGAGCCGCTCAGCGCCCTCGCTCCGCAGGTTGGACTGCACGAGCAGGAGCTGATCCCCTTGTACGAACACAACGCGACGACGCTTGCCGTCCTGCCACTCGATGCCCCCGCTCGTCCCAGCAGCGAGCCAACGACGAAGGGTCTCGATGAACGTGAGGCCTGCGGTGGTCACTGTTCCTGCTCCAAGGGCCGTGTCATGTATCTGGCTTACTCGCTGCGGCCAACGCCCGAAGCGCAGCACCCGCGAGCGCGCAATCCGGGTTGGCCTGGAACGCCGTCCGGTACAGCTGCTGGGACTCCTCGCGCCCGTCCGGCCGCCGCGCGAGGTGCTCCGCGAGCATGAGGAGGGCGAGCTCGCACAGGCCGTCCACCCGCAGCGCCTGGCGGAGCATGTCCTCACCGGCGAGCGGGTCCTCTGGGCAGACGAGCCCGCGCGCGTGTCCGAGGAGCGCCATCACCTCGGGATCGTCGTCGGGCGCCGCCATCAGGGCGGCGTTCAACACCGGCAAGGCGACGAGCGCCCTCCCGGAGCTGAGCAGGTGCCGGCCGTACTCGGCGAGCTCCTCCGGGCTCGTGGTCTCCGTCGTGTCCGGCGAGTAGGTGCGCGCCTGGGACCGGAGGTGAACGCCGTCGAGCCGCGCGTCGTAGACGGCCCGCCGGGCGGAGTCCCCAAGCACGCGGCCGGCCTCTTTGACCCGCATCTGGATGTCGCGCAGCCGATCGCGGCTCGCCGCATCCAGGTTCGTCCGGGCGGCGGTCGCGATGAGGCCCAGCGCCCGGCTCTCCGCTGCGGCGACGTCCTCCTCCAGCGCCGTGGGCCCGAGGCCCAGCACCGCGTAGTGGCTCGCGTCCGCGAGGAGCCGGTGCTCCGCGGCGATCGCGGCCAGCGCGTCCTGGCGCGGATCCTCGTCGGTCAGCGCGGCCTGGTCCACGGCGAGGCGCAGGAGGCCGTACGTGTACAGGAGCCCGAGGAGCCGCTCGGCGGCGGCGCCTTCCGCGAGCAGTTCGGACATCTGTGCCCCGTTGCTCAGCATCGCGCGGACCCGGCGCAAGGTCCGTTGCGGATCCAAGCTCTCCCAGAGCTCCGGCGTAAACGTCGGCGCGGTCACGCGTGCGGCCCGGAACCCGGTGCCGGGGAGCGCGACGGAGACGCCGCCGAGGCGCCATTCGATCGCGACCGGATGCACCTCGAACCCCGCGAACCCCAGGGACTCCGCGCGGGTGGTCCGCCACGAACCCGCCAGCGCCTTCCCGGCGCCCAGCACCCGGAGCAGCACCTGCTCACGCAGCGTCCGCTCCACCGCGAGCCGGTCCAGCACCCCGCCATGGACGAGCACTTCGCCCACGGTTCGGGGGCGCTCCCCTTCGCCGGACGCCACCGCCGCGTTCACCTGCTCCGCAGCAGCGAGCCCCAGCCCCGCCAGGACCACGCCGAAGTCGGTGCTCCGGTCACTCGAACGCGCGGCGCCGGGGTAGCCCTGCTGCAGGTACACGCGCACGGCGAGCCCGCCCACCGCGGTAATGTCCAACGCCCCCGTGAAGCGCTCGCGCCAGAGGCGGCGGAGCAGCTCCGGCAGCCAGCCCGCGTGGATCGTGCCCGATTCGTTGGTGGCGCCGGTCCGGAGCGGCGGGATGGAGAACGCCGCTGCGGGAGCAGGTCGGCGCTTGAGCAGGCGGGTCAGCATGGCGTGGGCCTGCTCCGCGGACGCCGGCTTGGTCAAGAAACTATCGGCGCCCGCGGCCGTCGCCTGGGCTCGGACGTCCTCCCGCGCTGAGGTCACGACCACAGGCAGGTTCGCCCCGTGCAGTTGAAGGCGCACCTGCGCACAGACGGACAGGCCGTCCATGCCCGGCAGCACGAGATCGGCCAGCAACGCATCCGGCGGGTCGGCCAGGATCAACCGCAGCGCCTCCAGGCCGTCGGGCTCCACCCGGACGTCCCAGCCGAGCGCGGACAACCCGTCCGACAGGATGGCTGCGGTGAGGCGGTCGGCTTCAAGGAGGAGCAGGGAAGGCACGGCGATTCTCGGTCTCCGCGACGACGTATCGCCGCAGCGTCGGGAACGCGGGGTGACGGGGGGCCAGCCCGGGCGCTGCGCAAACAGGACGACCACAAGTCGCTGGAAAAACGTGACACGGAGCCGGGCTGGCCCCGAACCGCACCGTTCCAGGTGGAAGGCGGCGGGCCCGGCGTCTTCGACGGACCGTCGCATTCCACCGGTAGGAACGGTGCAAAGCGACCGCCGATCCGCGCGCGAGGTTTGCCGAGCGCGCGGATCGGGGGGCCAGCCCAGAAAACACGGTTGCCCTGTGGGCGAGCCTCCGTCAAGGCCAATAATTGGCCGTTGGTCGCCGCGCGCCGCACGCGCCGGGGTGCTACCTTCTCGCATCTCGGAGTCAGCGTCATGATCAACAAGGTCATCCTCATCGGCAACCTCGGCCAGGATCCGGAGCTGCGGTCCACGCAGGGCGGACAATCCGTCGCCAGCCTGCGGGTGGCCACCACGGACAAGTACAAGGATCGCGATGGCAACTGGGTCGATCGCACCGAATGGCACAGCGTTGTCGTGTGGGGCCGACAGGCCGAGACGGTGCACCAGTACTGCAAGAAGGGCAAGCAGCTCTACATCGAAGGCCGCCTTCAAACCCGCAAGTGGCAGGACAAGGAGGGCAAGGATCGCTACAGCACCGAGGTGGTCGCTGAGCAGGTCCGATTCCTGGGCGGTGCCGGCGGCGCGGGGGGCGGCGGTGGTGGTGGTGACGAAGGCGGAGGCTACGGCGGCGGGCGTGGCGGTGGCGGAGGCGGGGGTGGCGGCAACTACGGTGGTGGAGGTGCCAGCGGCGGGGGTGGCGGGAACTACGGCGGCGGGGGCGGTGGCGGTGGCGGTGGGGGCGGTAGCAGCTACGGAGGGGGCGGCGGCGCTCGGGGGAACTACGGCGGCGGCGGCGGCGGCGGTGGGGGCCGGCCCCCAGCGGGCGGCGGCCGGGACGATGGTGGTGGCCGAGAGGACGATGTGCCGCCCCCGAGTGAGGAAGACATCCCGTTCTGAAAACCTCGGTCTACATCGAGGTGCACGTCGATGACGATGTGCTGACGGAGCGCCCCGCCGCCTGGCCGGACGCCGCTGCCTTGTTGGATGCCCTCGCCCGCCGCGCGGAGTCCGCCGGGGCCGTGCTTTGCTTTCGGATCCGCGAGGGGTTTGCCCGCGGGGATCGCTCCGGGTTTTTGAGAGCCTTGCAGGTCCGCGGCCACGAGATCGGCTGGCATTCCCACGGACGTCGCCTCCCTCAGGCTGTCGCCGCGCTCTCGGCAACGGGGGTCGTGAACGCCGCCTCCGTGGGCGCTCCCGGGCTGGTACAGATCGAGGGCATCGCCGGTGCGCCCCGGTGGCGGTGGCCGAGCCCGCGGGCCCGCGTCCATCGCGCCTTGGCGACCGCGTACGACCTCGGCCTGCGCGTCCTCACCGACCGCCGCGTCCACCGGGTCTTTGGTTGGCAAGGCCGCGTGGCCTGGCGTCTCGCCCTCCCTGGCGGCCGCTTCCTGACCTCCCTCGACGTCACCGCTGACCCATTCTCCTGGGGCGTCCTGCAGCGCCGGGGCGGTCAGGTCCACCACGCCCGCGGCACCCTGGACTGGCGCGCCCTCGACGGGTTGATCGCGCGCCGGGAGGCCGAACCACCCCTTGAAATCACACAGTTCTTCGGCGCGACGTTCCACGAGCACAACGTCTGCCCGCTCGGTTCGCTCACGCCCACCTCGGCCGCCCTCGACGCTTTCTCCCGATTCCTCGAGCTTCGAGGGCCCCAGCTCTGCCGCTCGGCCGAGCTGGTCGATGGCGCTCTCGATCCCGGGGAATTCAACAAGCGGGGCCCATCCCCGCGGGGTTCCCCCACCGCGCGGGCGCTCCCGCTTCTTTGGAGCCTCGCCCTTCGCTTGGGCCATGGGGGCGATCCCATCGAGGTCGTAGTGGGCGACACGGCGGGCGCACCGGAGGCGCAGATGACGGCGGGCGCACCGGAGGCGCGGAAGACGGTCCGCTCCCTTTGGTTTCACGTGGAACGCCCCCGGGGCGTTGTGCTCGCGGTGCACGGCGGGGTCGGGGGCTGTACGCAGCGGCTCCGCTTTCTGGGCCTCGGCGAGCGCGCCCTCGCCAGGCTAGGGTGGACCCTCGTGGTCTTTGACCGCACACCGGGTGTGCCCCGCACCCCGGGCAACCCCATCCACGTCCACGACACCCGGGCCGTGCTCTCCACCGCCCGGGCCCACGCCCTTGCGCTGGGCGTTCCGCTCCGGGTGTTGACCTGGTCCGGGGGCCTGATCCCCGCCGTGGCCACCGGCCTCGCGGGTGTCCAGCGCCTCGTGGACGTCGAAGGCCCCGTGGACCGCTACTCCCTCGTCCCCCCCAACACCCCCGCGCATGAGCTGACCACCGCCGAGATCTTCGACGATGCTCCCTGGGCGGGCCGCGAGGCCCTCGCGGGTCTTGAGGCCTTCGCTGCGGCCGGGGGGGCGTACGTGCGGGTCCAGGGAACCCCCGACCATGTGCACGGCACCGTCGATCTGCACGCCCGGGCGGGGGTCGCTGCGGCTGAGCGGGGGCGTGCCGGCGCCGGCGTCCTGCTCAGGCTGGATCGGCCCCTCTGGGCGTGCGGGGAGGGGATTTTGGGGGCGGTGGTGGGGTAGCAATTCTGAGCCCCTCAGTTTTGTTACATCGCCCCGGCGCCCTGCCCTCACGAGAGCGTGAGCGGCCCGCCTTTCGTCTCACGAGAGTGTCCCCGCGCGTGGCGAGAGAGGGTGAGCACCGGCTCAGGGATTGACCACCGGAGCGCGCACCGGCATGGCACACACCGCACCGTCGCTGAAGCCGTCGCTGCCGATGTCGAACCCTCGGTTGAACCGGGAGCGGTAGTTCTCCCAGGCGATCGTCGCCGTCAGTTCGACCAACTGTGCGTGCGACAAGGCTGCCTTCAGCGCTGCAACCAAGTCGTCCGGCACATTGGCCGGGGTGCGACACATGGCGTCGGTATACCGCAGCGCGAGCTTGTCGAGGTCCGAAAAGACCGTCCGGTCCGTCGTGCGCGCGCTGATCGACGAGGCGTGTATCGGAGAGGCCATCGGCGCGGCGGAGGCTGCCGCGGCGGCCGAGGGCTGCCACGACCCGGCGGTTCGTGCTGTGCTGGTGCGCGTCGCCGCGGACGAGACGCGCCACGCCGCGCTGGCCTGGCGGGCGTTGGCGTGGGCGCTCTCGCTGGCGCCTGAGCTCAGGGTCGAGGCGAAAGCCTGGACTTTCGCGGCGATGAAGGCGGCAGGCGAGCGCGTCATTCCGGAAGGCGTGTCCTACGCAGCCCACGGTGTGCCTTCTCCCGCCGAGCGCGCCGCCGTGCACCGCGCGGCGTTGCGGGTGATCGTGGAGCCGTGTGTTGCGGTGGTCTTTGGGGCACCCGCTGGGGCTTCAAGCGTGGCGTCCGTCGTCTCCGATACCCATGTATCGGGAAATGTATCACGTATCAACTGAAGCCGGCGCGACCTGAGCTCAAGTCGGTGGGCAAGGTCATGTATCATGTATCATGTATCATGTATCATGTCGGCCCCGCCCACACCTTGATCCGGGTTCGCGGCACACGGGTACACGCCACGCCTTCGCCCGCGCGGCGCTCCGGGCGCTCGGCGCGGGAGGTGTAAGCCCCCCAAACGTGTGACGTTGTCCCCGCGTATGTTCACCCGCCTCCGCCTCCTCACCCTCTCCGGCCTGCTGTTGCCCGTGCTGGCGCTGGCCGAGACCCCGCCAAAGCCGCCGGTGGCCTGGGTGGTGGAGCGCGCGGAGGTCACGGTCCAGCTCCCCGTCCAGGCCGGCGACGATCCCACGATCCAGCTCGACTACACCTTCCGTCGTATCGGCACGACCTGGCTCACGCTCTCCTTCGCAGACGGCATCGTCCCCCGCTCGACGACCGGCCCGTTGAGCCGCTCCTCCCGCGGGTCCTACGTCACGCTCGATCCCGCCGAGGATCGCGTCACCATCACGCTCTCCGGGGTTCTGCCCGCCTCCGGGCCGGCCAGCGCGCGGCTTCAGCTC
The DNA here is from genome assembly GCA_947483545.1 of Deltaproteobacteria bacterium. The sequence continues at coordinate 9,433 of CANKNP010000058.1, forward strand.
CCCGCAGCACCCGAGACCGTCCTGCACGTCGAGAACGCCGGCCAGGACTTCACCGCTGCAGGCTCGTTGCCCGCCTCCGGCACCGACCGGCTGCTCCCCGCGTCAGGGGTGCTCGACCTCTCCTGGCGACCGCACCAGGAGGCCGCCGTTGCGAGCGCGTCCGCCATCGTCCGGGCCGAGACCTCCACCGCCGCCTGGGTTCAAGATGGTGCGTTGAACCTTCGCAGTCGCATCCGCTTCATCGTCACCCGTGGCGCGGCCGAGCGCTTTGAAGTGGACGTCTCGGGGTTGGAGGAGGTCGAGGTCGAGGGCCCCGCGGCGCACACGATCTCGGGGTCTACGCTCGTGCTCACGCCTGCGAATCCCGTCGAGGGCATGCTCAGCGTCGAGATCACCGCGCGCCGGCCGGTTGTCCAGGGCGTGTTCCCGGCGCCGAGCCCGCTCAACGTGACCCGCACGGAGTCATGGTACACCCTCGGGAAACCCGACGAAGGCGATGTGGTTCCGTCGGGTGGGAAGGGCATCTCCGCGCGCCAGCTCCCGACCTGGGCGCGCGGCTTGTCCGAGTCCACGCCCGTCGCCTACTGGTCGAGCGCTCCGACGCTCTCCGCCGGCTCCTTCGAGACCGTGATGGGTCCGGATACCATTGTACAATCCGCCGAATACGTGGTTACCCAGAGCGAGGACGGTCACATCCTGGCCCGGGCGACCTGGCTCGTGCGCAACGAGCGCAGCCAATACCTTGAGGTCACCCCGCCGCCCGGTGTGCGTCCGCTGACGGCGCGGGTGTCCGGCCGACCAGCGTTGATCCTGCGCGAAGGCGACACGTTCTACGTCCCGCTCGAAAAATCCATCGAGACGGTCCAAGGCCTGCTCGCGTTCCCCGTCGAGGTCTCGTGGATCGGCGAGGCGGACCCCTGGGGCGGTCGTCACGAGGAGCGGATCCTACAACTCCCCGCGGTGAACGCGCCGATTCAGGCGACAAGCTGGGAGGTTCACCTACCGCGCGGGTGGCGGGTGGACAAGAAAGACCAGCCACGGAGCTCGGGTTCGGGCTCGGGTTCGGGCGCGATTCTCGACGCCGCCAACGAGCAGGCGCGAGAGGCCTGGACCAACGCCATCGAGTCGTACAAGAAGAACGATTTTGTAGACGCTGCGCGCTGGCTCAACGCCTCCCGGGGCTACGCCGAGCAGGCCGTCGAGGCCGACGCCGCGACGATGGACAACGTCGGGCGGCTGCAGTCGAACCTCGACGTGCTGTTGCCGACGGCCGACAAGCCAGACGCCGACAAGGGCGAAGACGACGTGCTCTCCCGTCGGGTGCGGGATCTCGCGAACGCGAAGACCACCGATGCCCAGATCACCCAGTCGAAGCTCGAAGAGGAGGCGCGTAAGGCCATCCTGATGGGCGACGATGAAGCCGCCGCGAGCGCACTGGAGGAGGTCACCCGCCTCGCACAGGAGATCTCGGTCACCGAGCAGAAGGAGTCGAACGAACAATCGGACAAGATGCTGCTCTACACCGAGCAGTTGAACGACTCGAAGGCGAAGTTGGCGAAGAAGTCCAGCGCCCCGACAAGCTCGAGCCTCGGCGGCATTGGGACCAAGGGCTCGGGGGTCGGCGGCGGGGGCTATGGGAGCGGGTCGGGGAGCAGCTCGTCGCGGGCCTTCGCGGGGGACGAGCTTGACGAGAATGACGACGGCGTCGTGATGGACGGGGATTCGGATGGGCGTGGGGATGTGGGCGGGGAGGATGCGACTGGGTTGAAGACGCGGGGCGAGGAGGTTCGGGCGATGCCAGCCGACCAGACCGTCGAGGAGAACGAGCGCGGGTCGCTGTCGGCTCTCGGCTACATGGACGAGGAGCCCTCCAAGGTCGCGGAGGATCGTCGGCAGGAGGGGCAAAAGTCCAACGACGATGGTTGGGCGGGGGCCGAGCCGGAGCCGGAGATGCCGAAGGAGGAGGCGGGCGCACCGGAGGCGCAGGGAGCGTACCGAGAGAGCGCTCCGCCGCAGCGTGGTGCGACCAAGCGGAAGCCCGCGGCGATGGAGGCGGACGACGACGAGTCGGAGCCGGCGATCGCGTTTGGTCGGGACCAACCCACGTCGGCATCGACGGTGCCCGCGGGGCCGATGCCTGCCTCCGCACCGCCGCCCCCGCCCCCGGAGCCGCCGATGCCGGTGCAAGCACCGGTGGTGACCGCGACGGCGCGGCCGATGGTCCAACCGGCGAGCCCGATGCCGCCACCGGCCCCAGCTTCGCGTGCCCGCCCTGCGAACGAACCGGTGACCTCGTACGACTCGGAGGAGGTGGACGCGGAGCCCCCCGACGTGCCGATGAGCGGGAAGGATGCCGTTGCTGACGAGGGCAAGGAGATCCTCTTGGAGAGCACGGTGTCCAGCGGGACGGTGGAGAGCGGGGAGTTTCTGGAGAAGATCCCGACGGGGCGGAGTTACCAGGATGCGGTGGGGCAGGCGGCGGGGGTCGTAGGCGGCACGCCCCTGAATGAGACCCGCGGCTACCTCCAGAACGAGCCGTCCTGGAGCCCGCCCCCACCCCGGCCCCCGGCCCCCGCGAAGACCTTCACCTTCTCAGGCGAGGTCCGCGCCCAGGTCCAAAAGCCGGAGACATCGATCCTGCCGGCGGCGCCCAACGCCACAGCGGGCGATGTCGCCGCTCGCGTCCTGGAGATCCAGAGTCTCCGCTCGTTTCTGGATGGTCAGCCGACCAGCCGCTATTCGGCGAGCAGCAAGTTTCGGTTGGCGGGGCTTTATGTGGCGCAGGCGAACGAAGACTTCACGACGGCCCTCGCGGCCTACCACGCAAGCATCCTCGCATCGCTGAACGGGGGCGCGGAGCCTCCCGCGGACCAGCCACTCCGCGACTACACACTCGCCGCACAAATGTACAGCGAGATCGTGGCACTCTCCCCAGAGTTCGACCACCTCGCGGATGCCTATCTTCAGCTCGCCCGGTGCCTCGGCAGGGGTGACAGCATCGCCTACGACCCGGAGGGCGCGCGGACGGCATACGAAGCGCTCGCCGCCCAGTTTTCCGGCACGACGTTCGCGAACGATGCAAACTTCGCGCTTGGGGAGCATTGGTTCGGTGAGGTCCAGCACGCAAAGCAGCTTCAGACCGCCATTCCCTACTACATGGCGGTGATCGCCGATGGGCCATCTGGACACAACTACGGAAGGGCGGCGTACAAGCTCGGCTGGGTGGAGTACAAGCTTGATCGCTATGAACCGAGCCTGCGTTGGCTTACGCTGGTCCTGAATCTCCCAGCCTCGGACGAGCGCGCTGCCGCAATGCGCATGCTCGCCATCATCTATGCAGACCGTGCATTCGAGACTTCTACCCGCCCCGTCGATCTCGCGATGGCGCACCTCGCCGCCGTCGGCCACCCGGCTTGGGAGCGCGAGGTCTTGGAGGATCTCGCCTCCAGGCTCATGCAACGGGCCGAGGGCCCCGAAGCGATCGCCGTTTGGGAGCACCTTCAGGCGCGGTGGCCCCAACTCGCCGCCGACTATCAGGACAGTATCGACGAGGCACACAGCGACAGGCCCGAACGTTCGCTCGCCGAGTCTGCCCGTGCTGACTCCGAATCCAAACGCGCCGACTACGAAAGCAAGCAAGCCCGCATCGCCGACAAAGCCAAAGCCAAGCTCGCCCAACGCCAGCAGGTCAGCCGCACCAAGGCCAACGGCTCCAACGGGCCCGACACCCGTGAGCGGCGCAACGCCCTCGTCGTCGAAGCCTCCCCGCTCACCCCCGCCCTCCCCCTCGACGGCGCGCTGCTGACCCACTCCGCCGCGCTCCTCGACGCTGGCCAGATCCCGACCTTCACCTACACCGTCTCTCCCGATCCTTCGTCTGACAATTTCAAGGAGTAGCCCCGATGCCCCGCTTCCTTCGCACCTTCTTCGTCCTCCCGCTCGCGCTGGCCCTCGTCCAGCCCGCCTTCGCTGTCGAGCCCCGCGGCGAGGTCACGCTCCCCTGGAACGACTTCAAAACCCTCTACGATCGCGGCCAGGCGCCCAAGGATCCCCCGGTCATCGCACCCCTCGACTACACCCTCGACAAGGCGACGTACACCGGCAAGGTCGTCGGCACCGGCGACGACGCCTATGCCCTCATGCACGTGACCATCCGCGGCCGCATGTTGAAAGACAACGCCTGGGCCAGCATCCCGCTGCTCTCCACCAACGCGGCGCTCAAGTCCGCGAAGGTCAACGGCCAGGACGGCGCCATCTACCTGTACGGCGGCTACTACACGCTGGTCACCAACCAGAAGGGGCTGTTCACCGCCGAGATTGACCTCGCGATGTCGCTCATGACTGCGGACGGCGAGACCGGGTTTGCGCTGCCACTGGTCCCGAGCGGTGCCACCGAGGTGTCGTTCAGCGTGGAGTCCAGCTCTGCCGTGGATCTCTCCGTCGCCGGCGGGCGTGGCGTGGTCAAGACCACCACCGGCAATACCCACCGCGTCGACGCCGTCGTACCTTCGATGGGATCCCTCGCCATCAGTTGGCAGAAAGAGGTCGTCGAGGACGCCGTGAAACAACAAACCCGCATCTACGCCGAGAGCCAGGTGCTCGTGGGCGTAAGCGAGGGCTTCCTGCAGGGGCGCGCGAACGTGAACTACACGATCCTGCACAAGGGCGTGGACAAGGTGCGCGTGAAGGTGCCGACAGACGTAACGGTGCTCGATGTCCAAGGCCCCGGGCTGAAGGACTGGAAGCTCGGCGCGGACGGCATCATCGACGTGTCGCTGACCTACGAGGCCCTCGGCGCCTACCGCCTGACCGTGGACTACGAGCGCGCTTTGGCCGGTGCCACGCAAGTGCCACTCGTCACCGCTTTGGACGTCGCGCGGTCCGTCACTTGGATCGGCGTCGACGCCCGCAGCGCCGTGGAAGTTGTCGCGGGTCAAGCCACCGGGGCCGTGCCTGTAGACGTGCGGGAGTTGCCCGCCGCGCTGGTCGGTCAGACCGACTACCCCGTGCTTCTTGGCTACAAGTCCCGGGATCCAGCCGCGGTCATCCCGCTGGAGGTCAAGACCCACGCGGACGTGGACATGCTCGTGACCCTCGTAGACAGCGCCATCATCGACTCGCTCGTGACCGCCGACGGTCGCCGAATGACCCACCTGCAATATGCGGTGCGAAACAATCGAAACCAATTCCTCCGCGTGAAATTGCCCGAGACCGCCGAGGTCTGGAGCGCCACCGTCGCCGGCCGCGGCGTGAAGGTCGCGAAGGGCGACGGCGGCGTGCTCGTGCCCCTCGTCCGCTCCGACGCCTCGTCCGGCGCGCTGTCCGCGTTCCTCGTGGATCTTGTGTACGTCGAGGGCGGCGCTGCGTTGGGAACGTCCGGCACCGAGCGAATCACCCTGCCGACTGTGAACGCCCCAACCAGCCAACTCCAATGGACGGTTTATTTTCCGGCGGACGCCAAAATCAAGAAGAATAGTTTTGAGGGTTCCATCCGCCACGTCGAGTGGTACTCCACCTCGCCCCAACTCCCACCGAACGCCACCGTCACCGAGCAGGATCGCCGCGCGATCCAGCAGGCCGCCGAAGGCATGGAGGGCGTGATGGGCCAGGGCGTCGAGCCCGTGGACGTGCAGCTCCCGCTGGCCGGTCAGACGCTCTACTTTGAGAAGATGCTGGCCTTGGACGAGGAGTTGTGGGCGAGCTTCGAGTACAAGATCAAGGAGAAGTGAGGGGCGGGCGTCTCGGTTTCCGGTCTTCACCCTCTCCCTCCGGGCCCTCCGGGAGAAGGTGGCGTCGTATTCGGCGCCGGATGAGGGCTCCCCGCAGATATTCAACAGGAGCCGCGGTTGGGTCACTCGATCACCGCTCAAACTCCACAATCGGTGGGTCCGCGTCCAACGGGTCGCGGCGAACAGGGTGAAGTCCGATGGAGACCAGAAGTGAGGTTGTCAGATCCGCTCACTCCTGCGGCGAGCACGGCGGCCCGCCCCGGCGCCCGGATTCCCACGGCCGTCCCCCGGCCCGGTCCGGCGCCCGCGAGATGGAGCAGAGGCCGCCTTCCCCCCGGTTACACCCAGCCTATGCGTTTCGCCGCCCTCCTCTGCCTGACTGCCTGCAGCCCCCGCCCCGACTACGCGTTGCTGTGTACCCAAGACGACCCGTCCGTCACCACCGCGGAGTGTTGGGAGGCCGGGCACGACGCGGGCTATGACGCCGGCTACGACGTCCATTACCAGGAGGGCTACGACCTTGGATTTTCCTATTGTGAGGCGCAACATGCGACGCCTTGAGTGGGCGATCGTTGTGTTGGCCCTGGGTTGCGCAAAGCCGGCGCAGACCGGCAAAGAGGCACAATGCGCAGAGGGGACTGGCATCGCCCGCGCGGAGTGTTGGCAAGCTGCCTATGACGAGGCGTACACCCGCGGCCTGGAGTCGGGAGCCCAAGGCGGCTACGACGACGGATACGAAGCGTGTGAAGCCAGCTATCCGGATACTGCAGACACCGGAGAGACGGCAAATTGAGCCTCGAGTACGACTATTGGCAGCAGATCTTCAGCTCGTTCGAGGTGACGGTGACCCTGGGCGCGCCGAAGCCGATTGGCGTGGCCATGAGCGCCAGCTACGGGCTTGTGTTCGACCGCTCCCGTCGCGGTCCACGCCGGACTGAGGGGAGTAAAAGATCGGAAGCGTCGCGCTTGGTGGGCCGACCCGGCGGTGACCGTTTGACATAGGACACAGAGCCCGGACGTTGATACATGCACCCTGCCCGATACATGTATCATCGGTGGCGGAACCATTCGCTGCGCCTGAGACGTCGTTGATACATCGCCCCGCGCTGATACATCCACGCGCGATCGCCCCCTCACCCCCGCAGCGTCAGCATCCCGTCCAGGTTCAACGCCGATATATGTACCTTGAACGGGCGATCTTCGCCCTCGGGCACGAACCGCACGGTGAGCGGTCGGCCTGGGGCGAGGTGCAGATGGTTGTCCGAGGGTTGAAACCCCGGCGCCGCGAAGCTCAACGCCTGACAGAGGCAACGACTCTGCAGGGTCACCTCCACGGCACCCTCCACCCGGGCGACGGTGCCCTCCAGCTGGTCGATGTCCTGTGTGCCGAGGGTGTGGCCCCCGGGGAACATCACATCCTGGTGGAGGACCTCGTCGCCCTTCACCAGCCGCGCGATCGCCACGTCATGGCGGGGCGGCCCGAACCGGTAGGCGTGGTTCACATCCGTGAAGTGGCCGAGCAGCGCATCGACTGAGCCGGTCCAGGCCGACAGCGCCCGGACGTTCACCGTTGTCGTCGTGTGCTCCACCCGTCGCCGCGCCCCGTTCAGGAGCTCGATCTCCACGGTGGCGTCGAGATCTTCGCGCCCTTCGTTCACCACGTGCACGTTCAGCCCGTTCAGCCCCTCGTCCGTCAGGAAGATCGCTTGCCTCGCCCACGCCCGACGCAGGTACCACCACGCCGCTTTGGGCCTCCCTGTGCTGTCGAGGATCCCCCACCCCGCGCCCGGTCGAAGGTCCTTGAAGAACCACACCAGCGCGCCGCCGCACCCGCTCCCGGGCCGGCGCCACATAGCGAAGGTGCGGAACATCAACTCGCCCGTCACAACACGGGAGATCGCGTGGTAGCGCTCCAGATCGACGCTTCGAAGCGTGATGGGGTCGAGGCCGAACAGCTCTCGCAGGTAGTGGTCCCGGATGTCCTCGAAGTCCCAGCCCGCGCCATTGTCCCGAGGAACGCCCGCTTTCCAGACCGGGTGATGCGGCGGGGCCAACGCACCCGAGGGCAGGGTCGGCATGCCCGAAGGCTCCGGCACGTTGGCAAAGCCGAGGCACTCACTCGTGAACTTGACGCCTGCAAGGCGCACATCGGCCAGCGGCCGCCAGTACGCCCCCACCCCGTAGTAGTGCGCGATGCCCGTGGACGTGTGGAACGGCAGGTCGCCCCCACAGGGCGTGGACGGCACGTACGGCACGCCCGGGTGGCCCTCGGCGAGCAATTCGGGGAGCCGAACGTCGAAGAACGGGCCGGACCACTCCGACGCGGGGAGGCCGATCATCGCGGCCTGCTGCTGGATCTCGCTGCCGCCGCAGTACACGGCGAGGCACGCATGCCGGTGGGTGGTCGAGAGCATGGACTGGACCTCCACGTCGATGTTCTCGGCGAACGCCGGGTCAACAAACGGGTAGTCCATGTTCGCGAGCAGGAGATCCTGCCAGACGAGGATGCCCAGCTCCGTACACAGATCGTAAAACAAATCCGTGCCATACGTCATCGTCCCGCCGATGCGCAGCATGTTCAGACCGCCGGCGCGGGCGAGGGTCAGGGTCTGGCGCAGGGCCTCGGGGGTGCCGTCCAGGGTCCGGACGTCCTGCACCGTCCAGACGGCGCCGCGGCAGAACACCGGGCGGTCGTTCACGCGTAGCTGGCCCTCCTCGAACGTCACGGTGCGAAACCCGATCTTTCCAGCTGCAACCTGCGTGGTTTCGCCGTCTACGGTGAGGGTCAACGCCCACGGGACGCGGTTCGGATCGCCGTGGGTGTGCGGCCACCAGGGCTTCACCCCGGGGATCACAACGTCCGCGGACATCTCCGAATCCGGGCCGAGGACCAGGGGGATCGCCCGCCCATCGATATGCAGATCCAGCAGATCATCGGGGCGATGAATTGCTGGATCTGGGGCTCTGTGGACTTTCGCCTCCACGCGGAGGTGGCCATCCGCGCCTTTCACCCTGGCGTGAAGCCGGAGATCCCGTACCTCCACCGCTGGAGTCCCCTCCAACGTGATCTCCCGCCACGGGCCGATCGCCGGGAGCCGGGGCGTCCACCCCGGGATGCGTCCGACCAGCGAGGTGCGCACCCATCGCAGGTTCTGGTGGTCTACCAGCGCGGTCTTCCAGCGGGGCCGCGGGCGCTTCTTCGCCAGCTCCGGCCGAAGGGATCGGAACACGATGCGCAGCTCGCCGCCCCCCTCTCCGAGCGTGATCTCGACCGCCCGCGGCACGAACATGTTTGCCGATGTGAGGAGCGACACGCCGTCCAGCCACACCTCGCAGAGCGTCGCGAGGCCTTGAAAGCCGAGGCGCAGGCGCCTGCCGTACAGGGCCGGCTCGACGGCGAGGTGGCAGCGATACCACCAGTCGAACGCCTCGAGATCCGTGCCATCGAGCGGCGCGTCGATGGCCTGCGCGACGGTTCCGGGCACCGTCGCCGGGTGCCAGATCGCGTCCGCTGCCGGGGGCTCGCCCGGCGCCGTCGAGGTCAGGAGCCAGCCGGTGGTCAGGCGCACGGGTCAGGACCGCCGTCGATCCGTGCGCTCGGCGAACCTCGCGCCCGGATC
>CANKNP010000059.1 GCA_947483545.1 Deltaproteobacteria bacterium
CGCAAAATCGAGCCCCGTCGAGCTTCGCCGCAAGATGATCGAGCTGCTCGCGGCCGGCGAGGAGATCACACGCCACGCCTGTGTCGAGATCGTGCTGGCGACAGGGCCCCATGAGGAGGTCCTCGTCGAGATCCTGGCGTTCTGTAGGAACCTCGTCGGGTGGCTGCGGACGCGAATTTTGGAGAGCCTCCGCAGCTTCGGCGAGATCGTTTTCAGGCCTGCGTGCGCGCTGCTGTCCCACCCGGATCCAGAGATTCGGACCGCCGCGCTGGTGTTGGCCGAGAATTTTCAGGATCCCCGCCTCGTTCCGCCGCTGTGCGCGATGCTCAACGACACCGACTGGTGGCTGCGCATCACCGCGTGCGACTCTCTCGGCCGCCTCAAGGATGAGCGCGCCGTGGACGCCCTGGTCGAGGCGCTGAACGATCCGGACAGCCGGTGGGCCGCCATCGACGCGCTCGCGCAGATCGGCTCGTCTCTCGCGCTCAAGCCCCTCGTCGCGCTGCTCAGCGACCCGCGCCCCGAGATCCGCCTGGAGCTCGTCCGCGCCTTCTCGCGCTTTACGGACGCCCGGCTCCTCCCGCTGCTGGCCACCCTGAAGGAGAAGGACGCCACCTCGGAGGTCCGGACCCGCGCGAGCGAGGTGCTCCGCGACATGCAGGGGCGCTTGCAAGTGACCGTGGACGACGCCGAGCGCGGCACCGCGGCCGCCTCGTCCGCCTCCATGACGCGCCCGATCGACCGTCTGCTGGCATCGATTCGGGAACAGGACTGCTCCGACCTGCACATCACCGTGGGGGAGCCTCCGTTCGTGCGGAGCAATGGCAAGCTGGAGCGGATGGGCAACACCTCCCCGCTCTCCGCCGCGAGCACCGAGCAGGCCGTCTTTTCGCTGCTCACCGACCGACAGGCCGCCATCCTGCGGGAGCATGGCGAGATCGACTTCTGCTACGCGATCCCCGAGGTCGGCCGGTACCGCGTCAACGCGTTCCATCAGCGGCTCGGCTGGTGCGCGGCGTTCCGCGTCATCCCCAACTTACCTCCGACGTTTGCCTCGCTCCGCATCCCCGGCAGGCTCTGCGAACTATTGGATTTCCACCAAGGGATCATCCTCATCTCCGGGCCCGCCGGGTGCGGAAAATCCACGACCTTGGCCGCGCTCGTCAATTTGATCAACGAGACGAAGGCCGACCACGTGATCACGCTCGAAGATCCCATCGAGTTTGTGCATCCGGTCAAGGGCTCGCTCGTCAATCAGCGCGAGGTGGGCACCCACACGGTGTCGTTCTCCCGTGCGCTGCGGGCCGCCCTTCGCGAGGATCCAGACGTGATCATCGTCGGCGAGATGCGCGACTCGGAGACCATCCGATTGGCGTTGACCGCAGCGGAGACGGGCCACCTGGTGATCGGCACGCTCCACACCACGTCGGCCTACGCCACGGTGGATCGATTGATCAAGAGTTTTCCGCCCGAGGAGCAGGGGCAGGTCCGCATGGGGTTGTCGGAGTCGATGAAATACGTCGTGTGTCAGTCCTTGCTCCCGAGGCTCGACGGGCGCGGGCGCGTCGCGATCTTCGAAGTTTTGAAGGGCACCATGCCGATCGCGACGCTGATTCGGGAGAACAAGCTGCATCAGATCCGGAGCATGATGCAAATCGGGCGGTCCACCGGGATGCAGACCGTGGACCAGGCGCTCCTCGAATTGGTGCAAGCGGGCCTCATCACGGGCGAGACCGCCTGGAGACGGGCAGAGAAGCCCGCAGACTTCGAGTCGTATTGCGATCCGCTGTTCCTGCGCGAGAGCCAGGGCGCGGCCGAAGCGGACAGCAAGACGACCGAGGCCGTGAAGCCCGGGGCCGCCGTCGGTGCTCGGCCCGCAGGCAGCGCGAACCCGATGTCCACGCGGCCGCCGCTCTCCGCCCCGCCCAAGCCCCCCACCAAGGGACCCTGAACCATGGCTGAAATCACCGGAAACCGCATCGACCGCTTCCTGAAGCTGATGAACGATCGGGGCGCCTCCGACCTGCACTTGTCCGTAGGCCGGCCCCCCATTTTTCGGCTCTCGGGGCGCATGGATCCGATCCGCTACCGCATCCTCGACGACAACGACCTGACCGGCCTGCTCCAGCCCATCACCCCGCCCCACCTCTGGGCGCAGTACATGAAGGAGGGCGACACGGACTTCGCCTACGAGGTCCCCGGCGTCGCGCGTTTTCGCGTCAACCTGTACCGCCAGCACCGCGGCATGGGCGGGGTCTTCCGCATCATCCCGACCAAGTTGATGACCATCGACCAGCTCGGCCTGCCAGCGTCGGTGCGAAAGCTGACACAGCTCCAGGGGGGTCTTGTATTGGTCACCGGCCCCACCGGCTCAGGCAAGTCCACCACGCTCTCGGCGATCATCCACGAGATGAACATGACCCGCGCGATGCACTTCATCACGATCGAGGATCCGATCGAGTTCGTGCACCCCAACCGCAAGTCCCTGGTCAGTCAGCGCGAGGTCGGACCCCACAGCAAGAGTTTTTCCTCCGCGTTGCGGGCGGCCGTCCGCGAAGATCCGGACTGCGTGCTCGTCGGAGAGATGCGGGATCTCGAGACCATCGAGATGGCGTTGAAAGCCGCTGAGACCGGGCTCCTGGTCTTTGGTACGCTGCACACCAACTCGGCGGCCAAGACCATCGACCGAATCATCAACGTGTTCCCTGTGGAGCAGCAGGATGGGGTCCGCGGCGTGTTGGCCGGCGTGCTCAAGGGCATCCTCGCGCAGCAATTGCTCCGGCGGATTGGCGGCGGACGGGCCGCGGCGCTGGAGGTGCTGTTTGGCACGAGCGCGCTCTCGTCGCTCGTGCGCGAGGGCAAGACGCACCTCATCCCGGGGCTCATCACCCAGGGGCGCTCCCAGGGGATGCTGTCGATGGACGAGAGCTTGCGGTCCCTCGTCGTCGGTGGGGTGATCGAGCCCAGCGCCGCGCTCGAAAAGGCGCTCGACAAGGACGAGATGCGCAAGTGGCTGTTGGAGCGAGGGGTCGAGGTGGGGGAGTAGTCCCTACCGCAACCACCCCTCCGGCGTCTTCACCCCCCCGGCGCGCACGGTGTAGCGCACGTGGCGGAGGGCGCCCAAATCCTGGAGCGGGTCGCCTTCGACGATAACCAGATCCGCGCGCTTGCCAGCTTCAACGGTGCCTTGCGTCGCGTCGAGCTTCAACATGCGGGCGGGCGTGAGGGTCGCCGCGGTCAACGCCTCGGCAGGTGAAAAGCCGGCGAGGGCCAAGAGCTCCATTTCCCGAATGCTCGTCGGGCCGTGAAACTCGGACAGGATCACGGGCCAATTCCCCGAGTCGCTGCCCATCACGATCCCAACCCCAGCGGCGGCAAGATCCCGTAGCGCGGCCATTTCGCGGCCCAACCGCGCCGCCATTGTGGACTCGCGGAATACAAACCAGCGGACAAAGCCGCGGATCGGAAAGCGCGGAAAGTTGGTTTGGATGAACTGACGTTGAAATTCGTCGGTGTGCGTGCGCGCAGTCTCGATCTCCTCGGTCGGCACGACGCGCTGGATCAGCGGGTCGTCGAGCCGCTCCGGCTCCCAGCCGGTGCGAAAACTATCGAGGATCGCGAGCGTGCTGATCTCAAAGACCCCAGCGGCGGCGGCCTTTGCGACGAAGGCAGCGTTTGGCCGGGCGAGCGGGTGGACAAGAACCTGGGCGTCAAGCGCGTCGATGGCGAGCGCCTGGTGCTTCGCCGACATCGCATGGGTGTACACGGTCAGGCCACGGGCTGCCGCACCGACACAGATCGCCTCGCGCACCTCAGGGCTGTAGACCTCCCAGATGGGCGCGGCAAACCCTGGTTCCACGGTGGTCTTCACGCCCACGGCCCCTTGCGCGACCACACGGTCCAGCGCGGGACCGACATCCGCGACGGTCGAAACAGAGGGAAACCCCGGGATGACGGCAGAGACGTAGCCATCGGTGGGGGAGAGGGGCGTCCCGAGGGTGTAGAAGTTGGGGGCCGGAACCCCCGCAGCGAGGCGAGAGCGCACGAGGGTCAGCTCGTCGGGGGCGATGGCCGGGTCCAGGATCGTGGTCACCCCGCAGGCGAGGTAGGCCCGGAGGTGGGCGTCGAGCGCATCGCTGTGTTGTTCGGGTGTCGTGGTGCGAAAAGCGGCGCCAGGGTCCATGGAGATGTGGACGTGGCTGTCCACAAGGCCGGGGAGGATGGTGGCTCCTGTGGCGTCGACGATGTGGGCGCCGTCCGGTGGCTGCAACGCGCCAACCTCGACGATCACGCCGTCCCGGATGTGGAGATCGGCGAGCCAGGGGGCCGCGACAGTGGCGTCCCAGACCATGCCTCCCGTGATCCAGATGTCGAGGGCGAGGGGGAGCATTTGGGAGCTTACCGCGCTCGCGCCGTCGCCGAAGCCCCTCGCCCAGGCCGCATGGGACCAGGACCGCCCTGCCCGCCGCCGCTCAGAACGGAGGCCCTCCGATCCGTCACGGATCGAACGAACGGGAGGCCCTCCGATCCGTCACGGATCGAACGAACGGGAGGCCCCCCGATTCGTCACGAATGACAACGATCCGCGACACCGATGCCCCAACACCGACCACCACCGGCGACATGTTCTCCAAAAACGCAGCTTCCCCCATTGGCACGCCCCGTGCATTGAGCCCAATCACCGCAATCCAGCGGCGCACCCCGGAGTCTCCCATGCTCATCGCCCTCCTCGCCCTCGCCACCCCCGCGCACGCCGAATCCCACTTGACGCTCGGCGCGAAATTCGGCGCGGCGTTCGCCCCCGACTATGTGCGTACCGCCTACTCCCCCGCGGTCTCGCTCGGCGCCCGCTGGGACAGCGGCATCCAGCTCGGCATGCGCGTCGTCATCCTGCCCTTCCCCCCCGAGGTCTACGGCGAGGACACGCCCGAGCTGGCGATCGGGCCGGTGGTGGACTTCACCTACAACTTCGCCGCCGGGCAGCAGTTCGAGTTCTACCCGACGGTCAGCCTGGGTGTGGCGATCGGCAAGAGCCCCCGGGATGGCACCAACCAGATCATGCCCCAGTTCGCCACCGGCTTCGGCGCGCACTACCTCGTCGCCTCTGGCGAGGACAACCAGATCTACATCGGCCCCGAGTTCGGCTTCGTCCCGTTGGTGCTGGCCCCCTACATGGCCGTGAACGCCGGCGTGAACTTTTGATCGAGATGGCAACCCCCGTTGACACAGGCGCGGACTCGGGGGAGCATGCCGCGTGCCCCCGAGCCCCGACCTTGCCCGCGTGACCGAAGCCCTGGAGGCGGTCGCCTGGGCGCAGGGTCACCTCGGCGATCTCATCGCGTGCGTCGGAGACGCGGAGGTGTTGGGCCTGCTCGTGGAGGTCGCGCGTCGCAGAACAGGCGCGCCGGTCGGGTGGGCCGTGTCGTGGATTGGCGACATTTCCAAGGGCGCAGCGAGCTTCCATGCGATGGCCACGGCGGAAGGCGCCGGCGCGGTGCCGGCCCCAAGCGAGGTCTCCCGCACCGTCGTGGGCTGGGTCGCGCGCGAGGGCCGCCCCGCCTGGTCGGACGAGGCCGGCGCGGATGAGCGCTTCGCGAGCGCCAAAAGCGTCGTGTTGCACGAGATCAAGTCGGTGGGCTGCCTGCCCATCGGACCGCACGGCGCGCTCTACATCGCCGACCCGGCCGAGGCGGGGCGATTCGGTCCGAAGGAGCGGCTGGCGCTCTCGGCGCTATGCGCGTTGGCCGCGCCTTTTGTCGGCCGCGCGCCCACGCGGGCGCCCAAGCCAGCTCAGCCGTTGCCCGGGCTGGTCGGCAGTTCGCCGGCCATGACCGCGCTCTGCCGCTCCGTCCGCGCGTTCGCGCCGATGCCCTGGCCAGCCCTGGTGCTGGGCGAGACTGGGACCGGCAAGGAGTCGGTGGCCAGAGCGATCCACGCGCTCAGTCCGAGGGCCAAAGGACCGTTTGTGGCGGTGAACTGCGCGTCGATCCCCGACGAACTGGCCGAAGGAACGCTCTTCGGGCACGAGCGCGGTGCCTTCACCGGGGCGGATCGTCGCCGGGAGGGGGTGGTGGAGCGCGCGGCGGGTGGGACACTTTTCCTGGACGAGGTGGGCGAGCTCTCTGCGAGGGTCCAGCCGAAGTTGCTGCGACTGTTGCAAGAAGGCACGTTCGAGCGGGTGGGCGGAGAGCGGGAGAGCCGCGCGGATGTACGGATCGTCGCCGCCACGCACCGCGCGCTGGGAGAAGCGGGCCCGGGATTTCGAGCCGACCTCTTTCATCGCCTCGCGGCCTGCGTGATCCACGTGCCGCCGTTGAACCAGCGTCGCGAAGATCTGGACGCCCTGGTCGAACACCTGCTGGCGAAGGCCTGCGCCCAGCTGCCTGGCGTCACCCCGGTCACGATCAGCGCGGGCGCACGCTCTGCGCTCGCGAGCCGTCCCTGGCCGGGCAACGTCCGCGAGCTCGAGAACGCGGTGCGGAGCGCGCTGGCGCGTTGCCTCTCCGAGGGGGAGGGGCAGATCCGGAGCGCGCACCTGTTGGGAACCCCGCTGTCAACGCAAAGCGACATGACCGGCACGCTGGAGGAGGCCACCGACGCATTCCAACGCGATCGGGTCCACGCCGCCCTCACCGCCACGAACGGCAACCGCTCGAAAGCGGCGGAGTCCCTGGGCGTGAGCCGCCAATGGCTGCACAAGCTGCTCGCCCGGTGGGGCGACGACCGTTGACCAACCTCGAGGATCTCCTCAACCAGCTCGTCCCCGGCGCGGGCCACGTGGCGGCGGTCGACCTGGGGACGGCCGACCTGCCTCCCGCGCTGGGATTGGAGGTGCGCGGCGTCCTCGGGCGGGGCGGCCGAGGCTCGGTCTACCGCGCCTGGGACGCCACCCTGGCGCGGGAGGTCGCGGTCAAGGTCGCCGTCGGAGACGCCCGGCCAGAGCTGCTGGCGGAAGCCGCGGTGACCGCATCCTTGGAGCACCCGGCGATCCTGCCCGTGCATCGCGTCGTGACGACGACCGAGCATGTATGCGTGGAGTTCCGACTCGCCCCGGCCGCGACGCTGGAGGCCTTGCTCGTGGACTGGCGCGCGACGCCCGCGACCGCCTGGCCCATGGATCAGCGGCTTCGGTGTTTGGCCCGCGTGATCTCTGCGGTCGCGCCCGCCCACGCGCGGGGGGTATTGCACGGGGACCTTCACCCAGGAAACATCGCCGTGACGGATGAAGGCGTCCCTTACGTGCTCGATTGGGGGGGGGCAGGATCCGCGGCGAACCCTGCCTATGCGGCGCCCGAACGCCTGGTCGGCACGGCGCCGTCGCCGGAAGGCGACATGTGGTCTCTCGGCGCGTTGGGCTGGGAGCTGTGCACCCTGCGCCCGATGCGCCCGCGGCGGCACGGGGAGATCCTGGCGGACTTCGTCGCACGGTGGCGGGCGACGGAGCCGCCGGCGATTACGGAGCTGGCGGACGTCGTGGCGCTGCCGGATCGCGATGTCGCCGGACTTTGTGCCGCGACCCTCGCGAAAGACCCCGCGGCGCGCCCGATCGCGGCCGACGCGTCGCGGAGCATCGAGTCGGCGCTGGCCCGGCGGGCGGACCGGACGCGCCGAGAAGGGGAGGCTGCGCGCCACATGTTCCGCAGCCACGATGCGTTGACGCGTTTCCGGGAGCTGGCGCGCCGGCTGGCGGAGGAGCGTCGGGTCGCCGCCGTGCAACGGGCAAAGGTGCCGGGACACTCTCCGATCGCCCAGAAGCGACCGTTGTGGGAGGCTGAGGCCCGGGTCGGGGCGCTGATCGCGGAGCGGGACAGCGCCTGGGTCCTGGCCGCTGAGGGGGCCGTCGCCGCCATCGCGCTGGAAGCCGAAGCAGGCGCCGAGGCCCGTGCGCGCCTCGCGGAGCTGTGGTGGATTCGGATGGAGGAGGCCGAAGCCGGCCGAGATCGCGGCATGATCGGAGACTTTCGGCGCCGCGTGCTGGAGTACGACGACGGCCGTCACGCCCGCATCCTCCAGGCCCCCTCGCACCTTTCGCTCAGCACGCACACGTCTGGAGCCACCGCGCGAATCTCCCGGTTCGTCGAGCGTGGCCGGCGGCTGATGCCGGAGCTCGTCAGCGAACATCCGATGCCGCTGGAGGCGGTCCCCCTGACTCCTGGCTCCTGGCTCGTCGAGATCAGCGCCCCCGGCCGCCGAACCACCAACTACCCGGTGCTGCTCTCTCGCCTGGAGCACCACCGAAACACCGTCCGCGTTCACACCGACGCCGAGATTGGCCCCGACTGGGTCTTCGTGCCCGGCGGCCCCTTTCGGCTCGGCGGCGATCCCCACGCCCGCCAACCGTTGGACCCCTGCACCCCCTGGCTCGGCGACCGCTTCGTGCTCGCGACCTGCGTGCGCACCGACCAGTGGCAGGGTTTCCTCAACGCCCTCGCGCCCGAGACTGCGGCGCTTCATGTGCCCGGAGAAGGTGGCCTGTTCGGCGGGTTCCGGGCGTACTGGACGCGCACCGCCGCGGGATGGGACCTGCCCGCCGGCTGGGCGCCAGACTGGCCGATCATGGCGGTCAACAGCGCGGATGCAGAGGCCTACGCGATGTGGCGCGGGGCCCGAGAGCGCCGGGCGGTCCGGCTGCCGACCGAGGAGGAATGGGAGAAGGCCGCGCGCGGGGCAGACGGTCGCTCGTTCCCTTGGGGGGACGGCTTCGACCCGACCTTCGCGCACATGCGTCAGTCCCGCCCGGGCGCACCGAGCCCAGCGCCAGTGGGCGCCTACCCAGTCGATCGCTCGGTCTACGGCTGCTTCGACATGGGCGGGGGCATGCGGGAGTGGACGTCCTCGTTGCTGGAGGAAGGGCAGAACGTGATCCGGGGGGGAACGTGGGGCGATGATCCAGACGATCTGCGGAGCGCCTGCCGCTCTGGACTGCACGGGGAGTTCCGGTACAGTTTTGTGAGCTTCCGGTTGGTCAGCGAGTCGCCGATCACAGACCAGCCCCCAGCGGATCTGTGAGGCCGGGGGGCGTGCGCCTGGGGGGGCTGCGACCTGTCCAGCGTTCGCCGAACGCCCGCCGATCCGCACGCTCGGCGAACCTCGCGTGCGGCTCGGCGGTCTCTTTGCACCGTTCCTACCGGCGGAATGCGACGGTCCGGCGAAGACGCCGGGCCCGCCGCCTTCCACCTGGAACGGTGCGGTTGGGGGCCAGCCCGGCTCCGGGTCAAGTCCTTCCAGTGACTTAGGACGTTGCTGTTTGCGCAGCGCCCGGCCTGGCCCCTCCGCCCTTCGGGCACCTCCCCCGGAGGGGGAGGGAAGGGGCTTCCGCCGCGCCCAAAACCCGCCCCCTCAGCCCGGAACCCAATCCACAGCATACAACGTGTCGTCTGTCGTCCAAAGCGGGCCGTCGATCACCGTGGCCTCCGCCCAGGAGATCGTGCTGCCATCGCGATCCCAGGCCCCCGATAGCCCTGAGGATGTGATCTCTGGCAGTGACACACGCCACGCCTGACTTGGGAACTCACACCCAGCGCTGTCGAAACAGCCCGAGTCGAGCACCAGCCAGGTGCCATCGCCGAGGGGGGAGACCGCCCGCGGGAAGTGCAGGTACCGGCTGTCCAGTTGCGCATCGTACGCATACGTCGGGACGCCCTCCGCGAGCGTCGCGACGCCGATGCTCCCGCCCGTGCCCTCGCCCCAGTCCCAGCTGTCCGAGAGTGTGTGTGCGTAGACCAGCATGTTCGCGGGCGCTCCCGGCGGGGCAAGCCCGTGCGGCGTGTTCAAAAAGCTCGGCGCCGTCGTGCTCTCCGGGGGAAACTCCCAGTCCTGGCGCCACCCCTCGCTTCGCTTCGTCCACCCCAGCAGCTTTCCGCTCGACAGGTCCGCACCTTGCGCCAAGCCTGCCTCCGTCGAGGGTAGCCCCCCCTTCGCGCTCACCCAAAGATGCTCGCCACCGGCGTCCTCGAACCCGTGTACTCGGTTTGGCGAGTTGTAGACATCCCAGTCGGGCGCGCTCTGATCGAGCACCGTACGCACCTCCCCGCACGTCTCGCCCTCCGGCAGCCAGACCTCGAGCACCCGACCGTTCGAGGCATCGGCGAGCCACATCCGCAGGCCTTCATCGGTCTCCTCCACGACCGCGACGTCATGCACCATCTTCATCTGACAGACGTCCCGCTCGGCGCCGCTTGGATAGGCAGGTTCGCAGGGATCGGTTGGCTCGGGATCACACGCCCCCGAGACCCCGGTCAGGTCGAGCGCGTCCATGGTCCAGCGCAGCTCGCCAGTCTGTCGGTCTACGCCACCCACCCGCGACCGCAGATCGTCCTCGCCCCCATCGTGCTCGGACCAGGTCAAGACCACCTCGTCCGCGCCATCGTCAGCGGTCCGGACGCGACCCTGAAAGGCGATGCAACCCGCACAGGTCGGGTCCAGGGCCTTCGCCTCCACAAAGGGCTCAAGCCCCTCGGCCGTGCCCCACGACCAGGACGCATCCGTGATGTTCGCCACCAGCGCAGCGCCAGCCGGCCACTCACGCGGGGACGTACACCCCGCCAGCAACACGATCCCCGCGGGGCTCAGCCTGAGCAGTCGCCAGCGACCAGGTAGTAGATGTTGACCGTCGTGCCGCCGCCGGGGACGTGGTCGTCATCGAACTCGACGATGTTCTCGGTCGCGTTGTAGGTCCAGCCCGCGGTGGTCCGGACGCCGTCCACGGACACCTCCAGGGTCGCCTCGACCGGGGTCTGCGTGAGGGCAAAGCTGCTCAGATCGGCAGCGGCGCTCTCGGCGATCTCGGTCATGCTCGCGCCCCAGTCGGTCGCGCAGATGGAGAGGTAGGTACCGCCGGTCGCGACGACCGCCTCGTAGAGGTTGCGACCCGGCTCCGCCGAGCCACAGCCGGTGGGGTAATCGCCTGCGATGCCGTGAAACACGGCGTCATCGGGATCCGCCTTGTAGCCTTGGAACAGCGCCACGTAGTAGTCCCAGGGGTTCGCGGACTGCTCGACCTCGTCCGTCACGTCGATCATGTTCAGCTTGGCGTCCTGTCGGTAAAACTCCTCGTTGCAGCCACCACTCCCGATGTTGTTCTCGGAGAGCGCAGCTTCAAACAGCGTGAAGCCCATCTCCGTGTAGGATCCTCCGGGGCCCGCTTGCATGATGTCCCACGCGGCCTGCTGCTCATCCGAGGTGAGGGTCGCGTCGATGTAGTCGATGTCGCCCAGGATGCAGCCGTCGTCATTTGTGACCGCCGCCACATGGTAGTCGGCGTCCAACCCCGCGAGTGTCGCGATGTAGATGTCGAAGTTGGTCTGCACCTGGGCGATGTCGTCCGACATCGAGCCGGACCAGTCGAGCGCCCAGAGGATGTCGGTCTCGCCGCGCAGCGGCTGCTCAAACACGTCTTCGTTGTCCCCGGACATCACGCCCCCGCCCGACTGGTGCGCCTGCGCCTCGGGCTGGTTCGGGTCGTTCGAAAGCACCGTGAGGTAGCCGTCGTCCTCGTATTCGTCCAGGGGCGTGTAGTTGAGGTTCACGGCCAACTCGGTGCCCGCGAGGATGGTCCAGGGGAGCGGGCCGTTCGCCGACTCGTTCGCGTCCACGGTGATCTCGGTCGCTGCCGCGGTCACGTACTGCAGCTCGGTGACGACCAGGTCGGCATTCCCGATGTTGCGGATGGCCAGCAGCGTGCTCTGCGGGCAGCCGATGCTCGGCGTTCCAAAGTCGTAGTTGACCGGCGCCAGCTCGATCTGCGGGCTGATGCCGGAGCCGGTGAGCGTGAGCGGCACGCTCGGCTCGTCGGGATCGTTGCTCTCGACGTAGACCGTCGCCTCCACCGGCTCGGCCGTGACCGGCTGGAAGGTGACGGTAAACGCGGTCGTGCCGCCCGGCTCAACAAGCACGGTGCCCAGCCCAGAGAGCGTGAACGGCGCGGAGACATCGTCCAGCTCGACGCTCGTCAACTGGAGCGCGGCATCCCCCTCGTTGGTGATCACGAACTCGGTCGTCTCCGAGCTGAATCCATCGACCTCGAGGGCCGAGAAGGCGTGGGACTCGGGGGACACGGTGATGTCGGGCGCCGCGTCGTCCTCCACGTCATCGATCTTGCCATCCTTCGAGACGAGCGTGTTCTCGGAGCACGCGGCCAGGGCAAAAAGACCTGGGACAAACAAGAGGGAGAGGCGCATGGGGGCTCCAAGGGAGGGCTTCAGCAAGTATACGCCAGATCTGGCGCGGCGACAGACGCTAACCTGCTGCCTCCGCGATGCGCGCGGGGCCTACTTCGCGGTGGCTTCGACCTGCTCCCGAAGGTCCTCCGTCACAAAATCGAGCAACGTCGTGGACAGCTCGATGATCTGCTGGTGGGTGAACCCCTCCGTGCGCAGCTGGCGGTAAAAGCTGCGGGCGACAGAGCGGTTGCGGTTGCTCAAGAGCTCGGCTTCGGCGCGATGGGCGAGGGCGGCTGCGTGCATGGGAATCCTCAAGGTTCGCTCCTCCATCAGCAAGGGGCGTGCCGTCAAGAGCGGCGGGGTTCACCGTTGTGAATTCAAGCGCTTGTGATTCTGACCGCGTAGTCAGTGCCGCGATCCGAGCGCCTGGGTGCGTAAGCCACTACGCGGTTTGGGCATTAGACGGACCAGATGCGCGACACCTTCTGCTCCTCCTGTGCCCTCGCCTTCGATCTGCCCCTTGGCGTCTACCCGCGCGCTTGCGCCGGCTGCGGCCAGGTGGTCTACCGGAACCCCATCCCCGTCGCGGTAGCGCTGGTCCCTGTGCCTCGGGGACTGCTGACCGTTCAGCGCGCGATCGAGCCCAAACGCGGACAGTTTGCGCTCCCCGGCGGCTTCGTAGACTTTGGCGAGCCCTGGGCGGCCGGCTGCGCCCGAGAGGTCCGCGAGGAGACCGGCGTCGAGATCGACCCGGGGCGCGTCACGCTTTTCGCAGCGCGGAGCACCCCCGATGGTACACGCATCCTGATGTTCGGCGCCTGCCCTCCACTTCCCGAGATGCCCTCGTTGCTGCCCAACGGGGAGACGCTCGCGCTGGGGGTGTGGGATGGGGAGGGCGATCTCGCGTTCCCGATCCACACCGAGGTCGCTCGGGACTTTTTGCGCGGCCGACGCTGACAGCAGAGAGATGGCGGCTCGCTCTGCCGGATTCCGTGCGCTCGGGTCTAGGAGTCCGAAGGGCATACCCCGGGAGCGCCGCCCGCGAGACTCGCAGCGGGCGCCGCGGCTGCTCCCGGAGCCGCAGAATTCAACGTCGCGCGGGCCCCCGGCGCAGGTACTCCTGCGTCGGGGCTCGACCCGGGTTAGCACCAGCCCGCTACAGGGAGCACCCCATGGCCACAACTGGTCGCTTTGTCTGGTACGATCTCATGACCACTGACCCCGCCGCCGCCAAGGCGTTCTACACCCCGCTCACGGGCTGGGGCACCCAAGACTGGAACCAGGGGCACATGCCCTACACGATGTGGACCGTCGGCGAGCGCCACATCGGCGGAGTCATGGGCCACGACCAGAAGATGGGCGCGCCCAACTACTGGCTCCCGTACATCTCGTGCGAAGCCGTCGATGCCACCGTGGCCCGCGCGGTCGCCATGGGCGCCACGGTGCTCGTGCCCGCGATGGACATCCCGAACATCGGCCGGTTCTGCGTCGTCAAGGATCCCCAAGGGGCGGTCTTCGCGGCCTGGCGCTCTGCGAACCCCAGCGACGACCAGGCGAAAGGCCCTGGCAGCTTCTCCTGGCACGAGCTCATGGTGGCCGACGGCGCCGCGGGCTTCGCGTTCTACAGCGAGCTGTTCGGCTGGGTGAAGACCGACGCGATGGACATGGGCCCGATGGGCACCTACCAGATGTACGGCCAGGGCTGCGACACCTACGGCGGCATGATGAACACGCCCCCAGGCGGCCATCCGAGCTGGCTCTGCTACATCAGCGTGCCGAGCATCAACGCCGTGACTGAGCAGATCAAGGCGTCCGGCGGCACGATCATCAACGGGCCGATGGAGGTCCCCGGCGGGAGCTGGATCGTCGCCTGCTTGGATCCCCAGGGTGCGGCGATCGCGTTCCACGCAGAGAAGGCGTAGGCGGGATTTTCAGGAAGTTGGGCGGCGTGGTCCCCGGGGCACGCCGTCCAGACCGCCGTGGTACCGCCGCTGCGCGCCGCCGCGGCCCCCCCCCCCGCCCTGCGTTGTGGGGGGGCACGCCCGGGCACGCCCCTCACGCCCCGCTGGATTACGGCCGGGGCATGTCCGAACCCGTGGAGCTTCACGCCTGGGCCGGCGGCCAGATCGATGCAGACTCCCACGGGGACGTGACTATCGGGGTTCGCAGCGGCAATCTGCGCGCGGATCTTTACACGGACACGCTGGAGCTGGCGTTCGAGCCAGCGGGCGAGCATGGAAAGGCTTGGCTTTTCGCTCGGGCCTGTGGGTTTGCGGGCGGCATGATGATCTCCCCGTGGACCGACGGGGCGCCGGACCCCGGTCGTTCGATGCCGGTCGGCTACCTGGGCGTCGAAGGCGGCGCACAGCGGTGGGGACCGATTGGCCTTTGGGTCGGCCTCCAAGGCGAAGCTCGGGAATACGTTGCATATGGCGTGGGCTCCATCGGGCCCGTGCTACGGGCGGATGCCACGGGTGGGCTCTGGACGACCCAGCTGCAGGCCTCCCTGCGGGCGGGCGCGCACGTCGCCGCGATGGCGACGGCTCCCCTGCAGCCGCACCTCGAGGGCGACGTGCACTGGCGCGCGGATTGGCGTGTGGGGCCAATCGTCGAGGGCTGGGGCGCGGTCGCGGACAACCAGGACGCCGTGACCCTTTCGCGGGTCGGGGGGCTGACGCCGTACGTGGTGCCGTTACCCGGCGCCGCTTGGGCCGAGTGGTGGGTGGAGGACTACGCGGTGGGACGCGTCGGGATCGCAGCAGGCTCCGTGGGGATGGTCGGAACGGTTGTGCCGAAGGTGCTCGCCCGGGGGACACTGTCCGCTGTCCTGGCTGCTTTCTCCACGCCGTATGGGGGCAGCACCGCGATGGACGGGCCGACCCACGGTGCGGCCGGCCTGGAAGCGAGCGGTTCCCTCACCTACAAGCACTTCTACACGGATCTCGCGGTCGGCTACGCACCTTGGATCCGGCGACAAGCTGGGATCTCCCGGGCGTCGACGTTCTTCCGCGTCGGGCTGGACTGGACGGCGCTTCGGGGGAAGTCCCGGAACTAATTTCCGGACATCGAGGCCTCGTCCCCCACGTAGGGGCGGCCCCCCGTGGCCGCCCGGGGTCAACGCGACGCCGGGGCGAGCCTATATGACCTCGGCAGCAGTCTTGCGATAGTGTCGAAGCCGCGGCGGAGCGCCCAATCGGCCCCGCGGCGGCGCACGTCGCCCTCCCAAGAAGGCCACCACAGAGGACGCAGAGCACACGGAGCGGGGAGGAGCAGGCGCATCCTGCCGTTCCACGACCCCCATCCGGCCGCCCGATCTCCCCTCCCTCTTCCCTCCGTGAACTCTGTGCACTCCGTGGTTGCAATCCTCGGCCGGAGCAGTGACGGTGCCCAGCTTCGACACCGCTGCGCGGCGCGAGGTCGTCGGTCCCCGCTCGGCGCTCCACGGCCGGCAACGCACCGACGGGCGCGGGATCGGCGTTCCACTTCTGCCGAGGTCATCTAGTATTCGACCTGCCCATACCGCCAATACGCCAAAAGCTCGGTGTTTCCTGCGCTGTCCTCGCTGGAGGTGACCGAGTAGTACTTGATTCGGACGGTGCTGCCGTAGGTCTGCGTCTCCCCGCCGCTGCCCGCGAAGGCCATTCGGGTGGTGGTCGAGCCCCCGAATTCGGGGCCGGTCAGCGTTGCGCTGAAGCTCGTGCCCTCCTCGAAGTACTGCCAGCTCCCGGTCCCATCGACTCCAGCAGCGTCACACCCGGTGACGACCGTGCTCGAGGCGGCGTCGTACGTCAGGACAGTGTCGAACCGGAACTCGCAGGTCGGGCACACGGTCGAGTCTTCCGTCCCCGCAAACGTCCAAAGCAGCTCGCAGTCGTTCTCCCCCGAGCGGGTCCCGTGGGAGAGGTAGTCGATGGCCCAGGTGCCCGTAGACGTGGAGGCGTCGGCAGGGATGGTCGCCGTGAAGGTGTAGATCTCGTACTCTCCCTCCCAGGGGATGACCGTGGCCGTGGCCGTGACGGCGACCGCGGTGTCGGTGCCATCGCTCACGGTCACCTCGCAGTACCAGGTGTCATCGACCTCGGTGGCCGACGCCAGCACGGTGCTGCTGTCGCCAACGTCGGTGGCTGCGACCCCGTTCCGGTACCAGACGTAGGTGTACGTGAGGTCGTTGTCGTCCTCGTCGTCGGCCTGCACGAGGGCGCTGATGTCGTCGTCGTCCTTCGGCGTCGAGGTGGTGAGCGTCGCGGAGTCGATGACCGGCGGGGTGTTCGTGACGGTCACCTCATCGGTCATGACCTCGCTGGTCAGGAGCGTGTCGTCCACCCAGTACTCGACGCGGAACCGGTCGCCGCCGCGGACCTGAAGCGCGCTGATCTCGGTCAGCCCGTCCCAGTCGAGCCGGTAGGCGTCGTTCTTGTACCACTTGATCGTGGTGGTCACAGCGTCTCCGTTGGGGTCCGCGGCCGCTTCATCGACGATGAAATAGATCACGTCGCCGGGGATCGGGACCTCGGGCTCCAAGTGGGCCGCCATCGTCGGCGCGTCGTTGTGCACGGTCACGCTCGCCGTGCCGGCATCCCCCTCTTGGCTCGCGTCCGCCGGGAACACCTCGACGGACCAAACGCTGTCCTGGGCCAACTCGGTCGCCGGGACCGTGGAGGTCACGAGATCCGCGCGGCTGGCGCCATCCACAGCCCAGGCGTAGCGGTAGGTGACCGACTTGCCCTCGGGATCGACGGCCGGGCTGTCGATCTGCACGACGAGGTCGGCGGTTCCGGACGGTGCGGCCGGCAGGATGCTCACGACCGGGGCCGAGGGTGCGCCGTCCTCGGGGTCGGAGTCGTCCGTGTCGGCCGTGTCGTCCACAGGCGAGTCGGAGTCGCCGGGGACGTCGTCGGTGACGTCCTTCGGGGCGGGGCAGCCCAGCAGGAGGGACGAGGCGGGAAGGAACCAGAGAGCGGTGTGCATGCGCGCGTTTAGCCGATCTCAGCCCGGATCGTCTACGGTTCGAACCCGACCCGTGTGGTCGAAGCCGAACAACACGCCGATCCATCGCTCGGGGGTCCCCGCGGTCTTGCCGGTGTCATCGGGGCCGGTGCGAGCGGCGAGGCCCAGGCGGAACCGGCGCGGTCCGGCCGACGCGGCGAGGCCGAGCTGACCGGACATCGCGGGCGCCCAGGTGTGCTCCTGCGCGAGGTGCAGATCGACCGCAAGGTACGGAGCGATCTGCCACGGCCCGAACACCTCGCCGCCCACCTGGACCGCGAGGGGCGGTGCTTCGGGCAAGCTGTGGATCAACGCGTGGGCGCCCAGGTACGCGCGCGCCGAGACCACGCGAGGGATCACAAGATCCCGGCTCCCAAGCAGGCTCACGTACTCTCGGCTGTACGCGTTCAGGTTCTCGGGGGCAGCGCCCGACTTTCGGATACCGTCGCCGTAGTGCGCCGAGACGTGCACCCACTGCACGCGCGCAGACCACGGCCCCGAGCGCGCGTCCACGGGCAGGCCGAATTGCCCGTCAAAGGTCTGCAGATCGAAGGTCAGCTCGCCCCCTGCCCCAAACTGCATGAACGCGCCGGCGAGCAGCCCTGCCTGGAGCTCCCAACCGCCTGTTTGTAGGCTTAGAACTGGAAAGTCCGCAGCCAACGCGGCGTCGATGGCGAGCCCTTCGCCGTTCGAACGGAGCAGCACGGTGGAGAGCGGGGCGCGCGTATCGGCCACGGGGAGGGTCCAGACCGACTCGGCAGGCAGCCCGTCCAGGGTCAGCGGCACTGCTGCTCGGCCATATGGACCACGCGGGTACAGGCGGTGCGGAGGGCGGGATCACCCGCGAGCAGATCCGCTTCGGCGTCCAGGATCGCGCGAAGCGCGCTCGCTTCCGCCATCGTTCCGCATCGTGAAGCGCCGAGGAACAGGTCGCGGGCGAGCCGCTCCCGCTCCCGGCCCCTGGCTCGCTGAGCGGCGCCGCGGATCGCATCGTACAACTCCCGGAGGCGCAGGGGCTTGAGCAGCACCGCCTCCGCCCCGGCCTGCATCGTAAGGATGGTCTCCGGCACGCTCAACGAGGCCGCGATGGCGAGGCGCCCACAGCCCTCGCCCACCTGGCGCAGCACGTCCGCACCCTCGGCATCGGGCAGCGCTGTCTCCGTCACCACCACGTCGTGCGGCAGCCCAGCCCAGGCGACCCGCGCAGCGCTCGCCGAGTCGACCGA